>NZ_NOIO01000011.1:0-169893 GCF_014596605.1 Pseudomonas sp. PSB11 | reverse complement strand
CCAGCAGGTCGTCGATGATCCGCGCCTGGCTGGCGACCGCATCGCAGATGGTGTTCACGGCTTTGATGGCCGGCCCGGCGGATTTGGTCATCGGCAGGCGCCGCAGCAGTTCGGCATTGAGCTGGATGAGATTGAGCGGGTGCTTGAGTTCGTGGGACATCACGGCAAAGAACTCGTCCTTGAGGTGACTGCTGGTCTGGGTCTCGGCCAGTTGCTGGCTTTGTTGGTCGTGCATGCGCTTGTGACCGGTGAGGTCGCGGGCAATCTTCACGTAGCCCTGCAGGTTCTCGCCCTTGAGCAGCGTGACTTCGCCGCTGCAATAGAAGCGGCTGCCGTCCTTGCGCAAGTGCCAGCGTTCGTCTTCGCCGCGGCCTTGCTCACGGGTCAGGCGTAGTTCGGTTTCCGGCACGCCCTCGGCGCGGTCCTCGGGGGTAAAGATCAGGTCGTAATAGGCGCCGAGCACTTCGTCCTTGGCGTAACCGAAAATCAGCTGCGCGCCGGTGTTCCAGTCGGTAATCACGCCATGCTCGTCGAGAATGATGATCGCAAAATCGTGGGTGCTTTCGGCAACCAGGCGCATGCGCTCGTTATTCAAGCGCAACTCATCCTCCGCCGCTCGCCGCTTGGTGATGTCGATAAAGGTCAGCACCGTGCCGTCGATATGATCCTCGCTGGAACGATAGGGCAGCAATCGGGCGATGTACCAGCGTTGGTCGTTGCTGCTGATCTCGCGCTCGATCATGTTCAGCGAGCCGAAAACCGTCTCCGCATCCTCGACCATTTCCGGATAATCGAGACGGTGGGTGATGTCCATCAACGAGCGCCCGGTGTCGACCGGCAGCATGCTGAAGATGTCCGTGGCCCGGGGGGTGAACCAGCGGATGCGCATGTTGCGATCGACGAACACCGTGGCGATGTCGGTGGAGGTAATCAGGTTGGAAAGGTAGTCGTTGATCTTGTCGGTTTCTTCAACCTTGGTCTTGAGCTCGTAGTTGACCGTCAGCAGCTCCTCGTTGATCGACTGCAACTCTTCCTTGCTGGTCTCCAGCTCTTCGGTGGCCGAACGCAGCTCTTCATTGATGGCCTGCATTTCTTCGTTCGAAGCCTTGAGTTCTTCACTGGAGACTTCCGATTGCTCGATGGTTTCCTGCAAGTGCATCTTGGTGCGCTGCAGTTCATGCTCGAGGCTGGCCAGCAGTTGGTTGTCGCTCTCGTTCGAGGCAACATCCAACTGTAGATTCGCAACGATTTCCTGCTCCTCGAGGATCACCAGCACGTACTCGCTGTCGGTCTCTTCATCCTTGTACGGGTGCGCGCTCAGATCCACCTGGTAATACCGCTGTTCGCGTTGGATACGGACCTTGTTCGAGGTGACGGCAGCGCCTGTTTGATGAACCTGGTAGAGCATCGTGCGCAGCTCCAGTCGCAATTCTGGAAGTGCGAGTGCCAGTAAGCTGCGGGTCAGCTCTCCTGCCACATACCGCAGGAAGCGCCCGGCGCCTTCACTCAGGTGCAGGATGTTGCCGTTGACGTCGACAATGATGCTCGGTGGTGCGGTCTTTTCCAGCGCGCGCAGATGGATATCGGCGAAGGAAATCTTGCGATTCGTCTGGGTTTCAAGGGGGCGGGCGCTGATGGCGGTTCGCGCATAGCCGTCGTGAGGCAGGGCCGGGGCGCGCCGAGGCGTGGTCGCAGGGCTCTTGGCGCGGAAGATGCGATTGCGTTTGTCCACCGGGGTAAACAGGTCCGGGCAGCCATCGGCAAATTCGGATGCCCCCAAAAACAGGAAACCGCCCGGCCGCAAGGCAAAATGAAACATCTCGTAGAGGGTGCGTTGTACGTCGCGGTCCAGGTAAATCAACAGGTTCCTGCAGACAATCAGGTCCATCTGCGAGAACGGTGGGTCCTGTAACAGGCTGTGCTTGGCGAACAGCACCTTGTCACGGATCTCCTTGTGCACCCTGAAGTTCTGGCCCTCCTTGATGAAATGCTGACGCAGGCGCTGGGGAGGGACATCGGTGATGATCGCCCCGGGATAAAGGCCCCTGCGTCCAATGGCGATGGCGCGCTCATCGATGTCCGTGGCAAATACCTGCACTTTGGCCGCTGTAGCCTCTAGCGCCAATTGGTCACTGATCAGAATGGCCACGCTGTAGGCTTCCTCACCTGTCGAACAACCGGCGGACCAGATGCGAATTTCCTCACGGTGCGGCTGGGAGTCGCGTAACGATTTCACCAGGTTGGGCACCACTTCGCGTTCCAGCGCTTCGAAGGCTTCGCGGTCGCGGAAAAAGTTGGTCACGCCGATCAGCATATCGCCCAGCAGGGCGTTGTTTTCTTCCGGGTGCGTTTGCAGGTAGTCGTAGTAGGCGGCCAGGTTTGGCTGGGCGGTCACTTGCAAGCGTCGCTCTATCCGGCGCAGGACCGTGGCGCGCTTGTAGTGCTTGAAATCGTGGCCGGTATGGGTGCGCAAGTGCAACAGGATGTCCTGCAGGATACGCTCGGTCTTTGCTGCATCCCGTTCCTCGGGAAGGGCCGTCTTGAGGCCTGGATCATTGGCGCCGGGCAGGGTGATGGTCTGTGCGTTGTGCCAAAGCTCCAGGAGCTTTTGTGGGATTTGCGCTACGGGCATCACCAGGTCGACCATCCGCGTGTCGATGGCCGCGCGCGGCATGCTGTCGAACTCGGCCTCTTCGGGCGTCTGGACCAGGGTGACGCCCCCTTGCTCCTTGATTCGCGACAGACCGACCGCGCCATCGGAGCCGGCGCCGGAAAGCACCACGCAAAAAGCGCGCTCCTTGTGCACATCCGCCAAATCCCTGAAGAACAGATCGATAGCAATGTGGCTTCCCGCCGAGCGCTGTGCAGGAGCGACCGACAGGTAGCCGTCATTCATGATCAGAGCATGGGCCGGCGAAATGACGTAGACGCAGTTTTTCTCGATCGGGATCGTCTCGGTCACCTGGCGCACCGGCATTTGCGTGACGCCCTGAATGATCCGGTCGGCAATGCTTTCATGGTCTGGCGCCAAATGAAGAATGACCACGAAGGCCATGCCATTGTCATTGGGCATGTGTTCAAAAAACGATTTTACCGCGTTGAGGCCGCCAGCGGAGGCGCCAATCCCGACCACCGGAAATGCAAGGTTGCTGGGGGTCAGTTCCTTTCGTTGCGGAACATTGGGTGAGCGGCTGGGAGTAGTTCTCATAGGAGGCACCTTGATCTCCGGGGCAAGCTCTGCCTACAGCTGCCCAGGGTAAACCGCGATTCCGGTCCCTGGCGTGGATATCGGCGGATGACAGCGATTTACAATTTAACGTCGAGTCGAATCAAGCTTGGACCATCTTGTCGTTCTATGTAAACCGCAACGCGGTCGCCAATTCGTTGAAAGCCAAGATCGACGCTGTGTTCATTGATCTGGAGTGTCCGCACTTCCAGACGGTCAATACCAATGGGCAGTCGAGGTTGCCTGATGATCACTCGACAGTCAGCAGCGTCAATGCTGATCCCCAGGCATGCCTGCAAGAGCATGAAAATGGAGCCTGCTGCCCAGGCTTGAGGCAAACAGGCGACTGGATAGGCAACCGGTGCCTCACCCGGACCACGCTTGAACCCGCAGAACAGTTCGGGTAACCGCATCCCGAAAAACGTCGCGGCTTCGAACATCCCGCTGAGGACACGAACGACGCCCGTATACTCGCCATATCGGGCCATACCTGCTGCGCACAGGGCAACGTCATGCGGCCAAACCGAACCGTTGTGATAAGACATGGGGTTGAACCGCACGGCCCCGGTTTCAAGTGTTCGAACGCCCCAGCCGTTATTGAAGATGTTGGTCAGAAATTGCCGGGCAACCGTTTTTCCCCGTTCAGGCATGGGTAATCCGGTGAACAGCAGGTGACCTGCGTTCGAGGCCTTCACCTCGCAACGCTGGCCATTGCCATCGAGCGCCAGTGCGTAAAATTGCTGATCCTCCATCCAGAAGCATTTTTCAACCGCCCGGCGCAGGTTTTCTGCGATGCCTTGCCATCGAACCGCAGCTTGCTCATTGCCTCGTTGCCTGGCCAAGGTGCTCATGCTCAAGAATGCGCGCCAGGCGTAGCCTTGCACTTCTATCAATGCGATGGGCCCAACCGGGGTGCGGCCATCGCGATGAAAAATGGCGTCATGACTGTCTTTCCAGCCTTGATTGGCCAAGCCGGTGACTTCCCCTCGCTGGTAGCTGATAAAGCCTTCGGCATTCTTCGAGGCATTGGTCTCCATCCAGAGCGTGGCCAGTTCCAGTGCCGGCCAAAGTGCTTCAATGAACGCCCGATCGTTGGTGCGTTTTGCATAGGCGCCGGCCAGCATCACGAACAAGGGGGTCGTATCGACGCCTCCGTAATAACGGGCAAAGGGTAATTCGTTGAGTTTCGACATTTCACCCTGACGCGTCTCATGCATGATTTTTCCCGGCTCAGCATCGCTGAAGGTCGAAATCTCCGTGGCCTGATGAGCAGCCAGGTAGGCGAGCACACCTCGGGCAAGGCACGGGTTGAGCCAGAGTGATTGATAGGCTGTGATAATCGCATCGCGGCCAAAAGGTGTGGAGTACCAAGGAACGCCGGCATAGGGGTAGGGGCCGGAGGGAAGATCGGCAGTCAATAAGGCCAGGTCAGCCCGGGATTTGTTTATCCAACCCTGAAACAGCCGGCCGGAAGCCTTGATCCGAGCCCCTCGCTGCTCTTTCCTGCGCATGGCCCGGCAAGCTTGCGCGGCGGCGGACCGATAGCGCGTGCGGCCAGGACTGACAATGCTGGAGCCTACTTCAACATACAACTCGCGGCGCTCGTGAGCGCCGATATCGATCTGAAAACTCGCACTGTCGCCGCTGATGTGTTCTGGCAATCGGGAAAAACTGATCGCCATGCAGCGTCGCTGATGGTCCAGTCCCTGGTAATGAAGCATCACGCCCTGGTCGAGTACTTCAGGTTTGGTCAGCGTGCCACGCAATGGCCGTTTTTGACCACGAACTTCGAACATGTCGAGGAAGTCTCCCCGGAACCGCAGTTCAACCGGTAGTTTGCCGGGTTGCTCGCTGTAGTTGAAAAAGCAGATGCGCTCGAACATTCGCTCTTCCCAAAGAAAGCGTTTGCGCTCGATATGGATGACGCCTTGCGGTGTGTCCTCTTCTCCCAGTACCGGTAGCGGATGGTTGGTCAAATGTGAGCGGAAGTACACGTTGTCGCGGCTGACCGCCGCCGAGAGCAGCGACGGACGCCGACCCGCCACGGTCAATTGATATTCGGATAACAAACGCGTGTCGTGGTAGAACATGCCCACGGCACCGCCGTCGATATCACCGAATGCATTGGCCACCAGGTACGTATTGTGATCGACCAGCACATACAAGGTATGCGCAACGGGTTCGTTCGCACCGGGTTTTGGTTGAGGCTGTTCAGGATTGCTGGACGATGTATTCATGGGCTATGTCCGGCACTGTGTAATCAGACCTGTCGGTGAGTTTCCGATAGAGGTCAACATAATGTTGCGCCATCACCTTGGCTGAAAAACGTCTGACGAATACGTCACGTATCACTTGTCGATCAAGCTCAAGTACCTGACGGGCAGCGAGCACCGCCTCTTGTTCGCTATTGATTATGAAGCCGGTTACACCATGATCAACCACTTCGGGGACAGAACCGCAGCGCCAGGCGATGACCGGCGTACCGCAGGCCATGGCCTCGATCATCACCAGGCCGAAGGGTTCGGGCCAATCAATGGGAAAGAGCAGCGCCCGGGCGTTGCCCAGGAACGCGGATTTGTCGGCATCGCCAATCTCGCCGATGAACTCGACGCCTGGCAGTGTCAGCAAAGGGCGAATCTGCCGTTCGAAGTATTCGCGATCGGCGGCGTCGACCTTGGCGGCGATTTTTAGTGGCAAGCCGGCAGCGTGCGCAATGCGGATAGCCCGGTCGGGACGCTTTTCCGGAGAAATACGCCCCAGGAAGGCGAGGTAGTCACCCGGTCTTGAATGGAACGTCAGACTGGACTGCGGTAAACCGTGATAAACGGTGTCGATCCAATTGGCGTTCGGTAATGGCTGGCGCTGATGTTGCGAAATTGAAACCAGGGGATAGTGAGACCATCGAGAATAGGCTCCCTCCAGATCCTTGATATCAAGGCGACCATGAATAGTGGTCAAGACCTTATGCGCCATGTCTTCGAAAAATGGAAAATGCAACAGGTCTATATGAAAGTGCAGCACATCGAACGCTGCCGCCCGATGTCGCAACTCATACAGCAAACTCAAGTGACTCGCCAACTCGGACTTCAACGGACTACTGTCCAGTCGCAACGCCTGATCCCGGGCTGCGACCAGGTTTGCACAAGTGCGCGATCCCTCGGCGGCAAAAAGGGTGACGTCATGTCCCAGTCCGACTAAAGCATCCGTTAGATGAGCTACGACTCTTTCGGTTCCTCCATAGAGACAAGGGGGCACGGATTCATACAGCGGGGCTATTTGTGCGATTTTCATAGCCGCGATCTCTAAGTAATCAGCGTTTATGGAAAAGACCTGCCGTCAAGTTTTTCGACCTGACCGTAAAGACATTGGATTTATTGCCACGACAAGCGGTTAATTCATAGAGGAAAGCTAAATGTGCAGCGACAGTGATATTGCAAATATATAGTTTTGGGAATGATTTTCGTGGAGGAAATCGTCCGACAAGTGGCGGGTTTCAGTAAGTTGACGCTGTAGATTTGTCGTACTAAATATTTCGTATTGCGTTGGTTTTCATCGAAATTCAAACAAGAGGGAGGCCACGAAGATGATGCGCAGAGGTTCCACGTATTGGCTCTGGGCGGACTGCGAGTTGCATTGTCGATCCCACGATGAATTGCAAAATGATGGCACTCTCATTGATGTTCAAACAAGAGTTTCCAGAAAGGGTAGAACGCAGCTATTCATCGGTGTCTACGACAAAAACGGTTCGCCTTTATTTGAAGAGGCCCACGACTGTTTGCCCCACGATACGATGACCACGGCACTGGCATGGGGGGTATCTCGTGCGCGGGAGATTGCCTCGGGAAACCTGGTAATGAATGCTCAGAGTGACACAAACCACATCGCAGCCAGCGATTCTCAACGAACAACCTTGGGTTGAATCCCCCGTCGAACGCCAGCGCCGCGCCAATCAAGCGCAGGCGCTGGCTGCTTGCGCTAGTTGGGTATTGGAATAGTGATGCCTTCCTTCTCCAAATCTTCGCGTACCGATTGGAACTTCTGGTACTTGGACAATTCGATCGGGCCGTCATAGCTCATGCTTTGCAGTTTGCGAGGAGGGTACTGAACGTAGGTTTTCATCAGCTGGGTGATTGCCATGCTGATTGGCACCATTGTCCAGGTGCGCTCGGTGTAGTTGTTCATGAAAATGTCATAGCGCTCCTGCGGATCCTGCAGCAAGTCGAACACCTGCGGTACGGTCGCTACATACTTGGACGGGCCTTTCCAGCCTTGGTTGCTGTCGACGGCCAGGCCACCGGTCACGGCGCCGTTGTCGCCACGCAGGTTGAACACCGCCTTGTAATTGCCGACACGGGCAGCGCCCGGGGAGAGTTCGTTCTCGGTGAAGTAGAACCACTCCTTGCGCGGATCAGGGCCGGTGCCGAGCAACACAGGGGTCATGTCATAGCTGTCGAACATGATCGGTTTTCCTTCGCGATCCTTGTCCGGCAGCTTGATCCCGGCAACCGAGGCGAACGTCGCCATCAGGTCCAGTCCGCCGATGATGTCGTGGTTTTTTGCGTCCGGCTTGATCTTGCCGGGCCAGGACATGATCGCCGGCACCCGGTTGCCCCCTTCACGCACGGTGCCTTTGGTGCCACGGAAGGGCGTGTAGCCAGCGTCCGGATAAACGTCCTGCCAGGCGCCGTTATCGGTGGTGTAGACCACCAGGGTGTTCTTATCCAGGCCCAGCGCCTTGAGCTTGTCGAGGATGCGGCCAATGTGGGTATCGAGCTCAACCACGGAGTCGGCGTACTTGGTCTTGGAGATCGACTTGTGGACGAACTCCGGCGCTGGCAGGTTGGGCTGGTGAACCTTCATGAAGTTGACGTTGATAAAGAACGGCTTGCCGGATTTGGCCGCGGTGTCGAGAAACTCCAGCGCCGCCTTTTCCACATAGTTGTCGAAGAACGGAATGCCCACGACACCGGGCTTGCCATCCACTACCGGGGTGTCGACGTACTGGCCGTTGATCTTGAACTCTTCAACGGCTTTTTCCCCGGCCTTGCCCGACAACGCGCCCTGGGTCACCTTGGCGAACATGGCACGGGTTTCTTCATCCATGTCCGGGAACCAGGTAGGGTCGGCATAGGTGTAGGCGTTGAGATGATAGAGGCCAACGTACTTCATCACGTCGTAGCCCTGGGCATTGGGCAGTGCGTAATCAGCCTCGCCCAGGTGCCACTTGCCGGTGAAGTAAGTCTCATAGCCGCCGGTTTTCAGCACCGATGCCAATGTCCATTCAGCCGCCGGCAAACCGCCGCCCTGGCCCTGGAACGCCACCGTGGTCATGCCGCTGCGATTGGGGATGCGCCCGGTCTGCATGGCGGCGCGGCCTGGGGTGCAGCTTGGTTGGGCATAGAAGGAGTAGAAGGTGGTGCCCTCTGCGGCGAGCCGGTCGATGCTCGGCGTTGGCATCCCTCGACCCACGCCGCCGCCGTAGGGGCCCAGGTCACCGTAGCCGGTGTCGTCGGAGACGATGAAAAGGATATTGGGTTTTTCGGTTTGGGCAGCTTGGGCAAAGTTGATTGCCATCAACAATGAACAGGCGAGGTAAAACCTGGGGCGGTGCGCGAACTCGTTCATAAGGTTTCCTTTCTCAAGTCCGATACTCGTTGCGGGCCGCTCAAGCATCGAGCGCAAAACAACAAGCATGATCGTTAGTAACCCCCAACGTTTAGCCTGGACAGTTCAAGGTAGCCATCAAACAACGCGATGACATTTCCATTCACTGCTCAAGGCAGTCGTGCAAGATTAGTTCGACAATTCGCGCCCCGCGTGGTCGTAGCTCGTGGATTAGATGTCGTTCGTCGATTATTTGCACTTCGACCATCGATGTTTTTTATTGAACAGGTCATGAAGGTCTCCACTCCATCGCTCTAATCCGGGCCTTGTGCCGCCAATGTCGTAAAACTGTAATGGCAGGAAGAATCGCTTGAACATTACCGGCACGCCTTACGCCAACCTTGACCTGGTAACCGCCAGCCCTGAGCTGTCTGACCTGCAGTCAAAGCTCGAGAGCAAGTTCAAGGTCGACAAGCTGCGCAAGCTGCTGGTGGAACTGTCCGAGTATCCATTCCTGCGGTAACGGCGATTTGTGGTTTCAATTTATTTATATAGCGAGTGAGCCTGTAGGAGCGAGCCTGCTCGCGAAGAAGGTCCTGACAACGTATTCATCCAGACAGGGCGCGTTATCGTTAACGTCCATCGCGAGCATGCTCGCTCCTACAGGGGATTGGGGGGTATCCGCAAAAGACTGGTCGGCTGCCAGGCCGCTCGTTATTGCTGTTTATCCTCAGTGCTCAAATCCGCTTTGCGCCGATCGTTGCCGTTCGGGTTGCCGACGTTGATCAGCCTTCTTTCCAGCAAGATGTTTTGCAACGCTTCGCGGTCTGACGGGGACATTTGGTGTTCTCGCTCCTTGAGTTCAAGCAGGATCGGGCTGGACCACTGGCGGTAGGTTTGCTCGGCATTACGAGTGGATGACATCGCTTCCTCCATGGGGTGATTTCTGCCAATCAACACGCCTTGGTTCTATACGCAAAATGACCCTAGCCGAGGAAGGCCATTGTCGCCAATGCCTCACATCGGAAGGGTTCAGGCGCGTGCTGTAGCGGTGCGTCGGACATTGTTGCGAAAGACCCGGGGGGATGCGTCGATTGTCAGGAACGGGCCGATCAGATCGACCCGATCCTCGTGCCTCTAGACGAAGCCCTGGCCATGAAAGCCCCGTGGCAGCCGTTGCATTCCTGCCATGGCGGTCAGTCGCTCGGTCCAGGCCTGGCGCCAGTCATTGACCACGTGAGCGGTTTTTGCCTTGCGTGCGGCGCGGCGTGCAGCGTTGCGCTCGGTTTTGCGCGCCTCTTTGTAAGCGTCGGTGTTTCGACAGCTTCTGCATTTCACCCGATTCAGTTCCCGGGTGGAGGTGAGGTTGCTGCCCTTGTGACCGCAGGCAAGGTGCCCGCCGATTTTGAAGTGGGTGACCATCAGAACGCCTCCTTCGTAACGAAGTAATCGTTAGACAACCCTGTGTTAGTGATGTTCGCCGCTTGCGGTCGCAAAAAAACCAGCGCCCGGCTGGTTTGAGGGACAAGAATCAGGCAAGCACTCGCTCGGCGACGATAGCGTCGCCGATCATGCGTCCTGCATCAGGTCGTGCCTGCGTATCGGTATCCCGATCTGGATCATCTGAACCGTGGCAGAGGCCGGTCGACTGGCTTGAGCGACGACAGTGTATTGCGGATCAGGGGTGTATCCTTCTCGATGTCGTTCAGACGATCACGGATTCTGAGCGCAGTCGGGTGTCCGCCTTGATGATCGACCCAGTCGGCGATTTCCTTGCACGCGGCGGCCAGGCGAACCTGACGGGAGTCGAGCAGGGTGAGCAGGGTGGTGATGGACTCTTTTTCGGACATGGGGAACACCTCCGTTTAAGAACCTGAAGATTGGCAGTAAAAAGCCCGCCGCAAGCGAGCTTTGTACCGATGGGCGCTGATCCTTCAGCACTTTGTCAGTATAGACCCGCGAATGTTTGTCAGCCTTGCCGGACCATCACTTGTGACCGGGCGTTGAGCTGTCGGCATACCCGCTGGGCATCGTATTCATGATCGTAGCCGTCACCGATGAAACCATTGGTGCGGGTATCGGCGATGCGGTACCAGACGGCGGCTTCAGCGGGTTGATGCACGGTTTCTCCAGCCCGGCGTCCATGAATGATGATCTTGTTGCAGCGCTTGACGACGAAAATGTCTTCCATGGCTTCACCGCAGCTGATTGGCGTACAGATCAACTATAGAAGCCATTTGCAATCGTGCAAAAAATAGGCAGGTCAGTTCGTCGCCTCGGACGCCATTTTCTCCAGCAGCATCGCCAGTGCGACTTCCTCCGCCCGCAGGCCTTTACGAACCCTCGGCTTTGGCAGTTGCGCCAGGGCGCCGAGCAGGAAACCATCGAGTACCGCCGGGTGGATGTAGCACTTGCGGCACACCGCCGGAGTGTTGCCCAACTGTCTGGCGACGTCCTTGACCATCGCCACCACGTGCTGTTTTGCCTGGGACTCGGGTTGCCACTCGAGCTCGCGCAGAACCGCCAGGGCCAGGGCGCTGCCGGCCCAGGTGCGGTAGTCCTTGGCGGTGAAGTCGGCGCCGGTCAGGGTTTGCAGGTAGGCGTTGACGTCGGCGGAAGTGATCGTGTGTCGCTCGCCGTTTTCATCGAGGTATTGAAAAAGGTTTTGCCCGGGAATGTCCTGGCAACGCTTGATGATACGCGCCAGGCGCCGGTCCTTCACGGTGATCTGGTGCTCGACGCCACTCTTGCCGCGAAACTGGAACTGGATCGCACTGCCGTTGACCTCGACATGGCGGTTGCGCAGGGTGGTCAGGCCGTAGGAGCGGTTGTCTCGGGCGTACTGGGTATTGCCGACACGGATCAGCGTTGCGTCGAGCAAGGTGATGACGGTGGCCATGACCTTGTCGCGACTCAAACCCGGCGCCTCCAGCAAGGTTTCCAGTTGTTTGCGCAGCTTGGGCAGGGCCAGGCCGAAATCCCTCAGCCGCGAGTATTTGTCGCTGTCGCGCACCTCGCGCCAGCGCGGGTGATAGCGGTACTGCTTGCGCCCGCGGGCGTCGCGACCGGTGGCCTGCAGGTGCCCGCGCGGGTCGCTGCAGATCCACACGTCGGTATAGGCCGGGGGTACCGCCAGGGCGTTGATGCGCTGGATTTCTTGCGGGTCGACGATGCGCTGGCCAGTGGGGTCGAAATAGCAGAATTTGCCGCGCAGTTTGCGGCGGGTGATGCCGGGCTGGGTGTCATCGACGTAGTGCAGGTCACGGGGCAGTGCATCGGGCATGGCGATTGTCCTGGGCGAGGGATCGAGGGGCCGTTACAGCCATTGACCCCGCGCCGCGCCAGTCGTGCCCACGGCGTTACGCCAGCACGGCCACGGCCTTGATCTGCGCCCAGAGACGTTGGCCCGGGTGCAGGTGCAGGTGGTCCCGGGAATAGCGGGTGATACGTGCAAGCAAAGGGCTGCCCTCGGCGTCCAGGCGCACCAGCACATGGGCGTTGTTGTCGGCGGGCATTTCGCTGACCACCGTCACGGGCAGGCGATTGAGGATGCTGCTTTGGTAATCGCCGAGCAGGCTGAGGCTGACATCCCGCGCCTGGACCTTGCAACGTAACGCCTGGCCCATCGCCATCGGCGTGTGGGTCACGCGAATGTTCAGGTCCGTATCGGGCAGTTGCAGCGTCAACAACTGGTAGTCGGCGTCATAAGCGGCGACATGCCCTTGGATCACTACGCCGGCGTTGTCACCCAGCGCCAGCGGCAAGTCGAGGCGTGCGAGGGTCTGGCCGATGGGGCCGCTGGCGAGCGCCTTGCCGTCGCTGAGCAGCACCAGGTGATCGGCCAGTTGCGCGACTTCATCCTGGGAGTGGCTGACATAGAGCACCGGGATGTCCAGTTCATCGTGCAGCCGTTGCAGGTAAGGCAGGATCTCGCTTTTGCGTTGCGCGTCCAGTGCTGCCAGCGGTTCGTCCATCAACAGCAGTGTCGGGCTGGTGAGCAGGGCGCGCGCCATGCCGACACGCTGCCGTTCGCCGCCGGAAAGGTGCTGCGGATGGCGGTCGAGCAGATGACTGATACCCAGCAGTTCGGTCGCGTGTGCCATGTCGACCCGGCGCTGAGGCTTGGGGATGCGCTTGAGGCCAAATTGCAGGTTGGCCAGCACCGACAGATGAGGGAACAGGCTGGCTTCCTGGAACACGTAACCCAGTGCGCGCTTGTGCGGCGGGACGAAAACCCCCTTGGCGCTGTCTTGCCACACTTCATCGTTGACTTGGATAAATCCCTCGTCGGCGCGTTCCAGCCCGGCGATGCAGCGCAGGCAGGTGGTCTTGCCAGACCCGGAGTGTCCAAACAGCGCCGTTACCCCGCGGCCGGGCAACTGCAGATCGACATCGAGGGCGAACCCCGGATAACTCAGTTTCAGACGCATTTGAATCATCGATCAGCTCCAGCCTGTTTTGGTTTTACGGCTGGAGTACAGCGCCAGCAACACTGCAAATGAGAACACCAGCATGACCCCGGCCAGCCAATGGGCCTGGGCATATTCCATGGCTTCGACGTGATCGTAGATCTGCACCGAGACCACTCGGGTCTTGTCGGGGATGTTGCCGCCGATCATCAGCACCACGCCGAATTCCCCGACGGTGTGGGCAAAGCCGAGGATGGCCGCGGTGAAGAAACCGGGCCTGGCCAGGGGCAGGGTGAC
Organism: Pseudomonas sp. PSB11; assembly: GCF_014596605.1. NCBI lineage: Bacteria > Pseudomonadati > Pseudomonadota > Gammaproteobacteria > Pseudomonadales > Pseudomonadaceae > Pseudomonas > Pseudomonas sp. PSB11. Next base: position 156,357 of record NZ_NOIO01000011.1, on the reverse strand, counting down.
GCTGAAAAATGTGTCCCAGGGACCGGCGCGCAGGGTGGCGGCCACTTCCAGCGGACGGGTGCCAATGGCGGAAAAAGCGTTTTGCAGCGGCTGGACCACGAACGGCATCGAATACAGCACCGACCCGATCACCAACCCTGCAAAACTGAAGGTGAGGGTGCCAAGTCCAAGGGATTGGGTTAACTGGCCGACAAACCCGTGGGGGCCGAGCGCCAGCAACAGATAGAAACCGATCACCGTGGGCGGCAGCACCAGGGGCAGGGCGACGATCGCCCCGACCGGGCCGCGCAGCCAGGATTGGGTGCGCGAGAGCCATAACGCCAGTGGAGTACCGACCAGCAAAAGAATGACGGTCGTCAGGGACGCCAGTTTCAGGGTCAGCCAGATGGCGGAAAAATCGGCACTCGATAGCGACATTTAGATCTGGTAACCGTAGGACTTGATGATGGCAGCGGCTTTTGGCCCCTTGAGGTACTCGACCAGTGCCTTGGCGGCTGGATTATCCTTGCCCTTGTTGAGGATGACCGCGTCTTGCTTGATCGGGTCATGCAGGTCGGCCGGGACGATCCACGCCGAGCCGCTGGTGATCTTGCCGTCCTTGTAGATCTGCGACAAGGCAACGAAGCCGAGTTCGGCATTGCCCGTGGACACGAACTGGTAGGCCTGGGTGATGTTCTGTCCTTCGACGAGCTTGTCCTTGACCTTGTCGGCCAGGCCTTTTTTGGCCAGCACCTGGGTCGCTGCAAGGCCGTAAGGCGCGGCTTTCGGGTTGGCGATGGACAGATGCTGATAGGTGTTATCGCCCAGGACGTTGCCCTTGGCATCGACGTAGCCTGCCTTGGCCGACCACAGGGCCAGCGTGCCGATGGCGTAGGTGAAGCGCGAGCCCTTGACGGTGTCGCCTTCGGCTTCAAGTTTTTGCGCGGTGGTGTCGTCTGCCGAGAGGAACACCTCGAACGGCGCGCCATTCTTGATCTGGGTATAGAACTGCCCGGTTGCACCGAAGGCCGTGACCAGTTTGTGCCCGGTGTCCTTCTCGAAGTCAGCGGCGATGGCCTGGATCGGCGCGGTGAAGTTGGCAGCGACAGCGACCTGGACCTCGTCTGCCTGGGCAGAGCCGAAGGCGAACACGGCGAGCAGGCTCGCCAGGCAAGTGGGGGCAAAACGTGAGGCACGAATGGTCATGAAACGGCTCCGTCACAGGCAAGTGCTGCAAGATGGGTGAATCGCTATATATCGGAATATATAGCGAAATGCCGGTAAACGGAATGTGTTGCAGCGCTAACCGTGTTCCCCGCCACCACGGTCAGCGCCGGAGCAACTTCGCCAACCCTTCCTCGGCCAGGCGTCGGGTCAATTCGGCGGTGCCCGACTCAACCCCCAGGGTGAATGCCTGTCCGGCCCAGAGGTTGCTGAAGTCTGCCTCGCCTTTGGCACGCAACGGCAGCAATGCACCGCCTGCGAGGGGAAAACGCGGCGCATGGTCGCTCATCGGCCCGAGCTCGCGCATTACCCGATTGAGTATCCCCCGTGCCGGGCGACCGGTGAAAATGTTGGTGACCGCGGTCTCGCTTTCCCTGGCGGTCCGCAAGGCCTGGTGATGCGCGGCACTGACCTTGGCCTCTGGCGTGAACAGGTACGCCGTGCCCACTTGCACCGCCGAAGCCCCCAGCATGAACGCCGCCGCCACACCCCGCGCATCGGCAATGCCGCCAGCGGCAATCACCGGTACGTTCACGGCATCGACCACTTGGGGCACCAGGGCGAAGGTGCCGACCTGGCTGCTCAGGTCATCACTGAGAAACATACCCCGATGCCCGCCCGCTTCAAGACCCATGGCGATGATCGCGTCGCAACCCTGCTGCTCGAGCCAGATGGCCTCTTCGACGGTGGTGGCCGAGGACAGTACCTTTGCCCCGGTGGCCTTGACCCGATCCAGCAGGGATTTTTCCGGCAGGCCAAAGTGGAAACTCACGACTTCGGGGCGCAATTGTTCGACCACTTCGCAGGCGCCCTGGTCGAACGGCGCGCGATTGGACACCGGTGTCGGTGCATCGAAATCGATACCCAGTTCGCGGTAATAGGGCTGCAGCAGGTTTTTCCAGTCCTGGGCGCGTTGCTCGTCGGCCGCCGGCGGCTGATGGCAGAAGAAGTTGACGTTGATCGGGCGCTGGCACTGTTGGCGAATGCCCTTGAGCTCGTCACGCAATTGCTCGACGCTCAGCATGGCGGCAGGCATCGAGCCGAGGCCGCCGGCGTTGCTTGCCGCAATGACCATGGCAGCGGTGGTGGCGCCGGCCATGGGGGCCTGGATAATCGGGAGCTCGATTCCGAGCAGGTCAAGAATGCGCGTATCTGGCCATTGACTCATTTCAGTTTGTACTCCGACGTTGGAACCGGGCAGGGCTCGATTTTTAACAGCAATGCCTGCGGTTATGCCAGTCATGTTTGCCACAGGCGAATTGGCTTAAAGTCCAATAGGGTAATATTTTGCGAAATGGTATTTAAATCACACCACAACAGGTGATCTCACCAGGAGGCAGCAATGTTCCAAGGTATTTTGATCGACAAAGACGAAAGCGGTTACCGGGCCACACTGCAACAGATCGATGATGACCAGCTGCCCGAGGGCGATGTGACGGTGCGTGTGGCGTACAGCACGCTGAATTTCAAGGATGGCCTGGCGATCACCGGCAGCAGCCCGGTGGTGCGCAAATTCCCGATGGTGCCGGGGATCGACCTGGCGGGGACTGTCGAGATCAGCACGCATCCGGACTACAAGGCGGGTGACAAAGTCCTGCTCAATGGCTGGGGCGTGGGCGAAGGGCATTGGGGTGGCCTGGCGCAAAAGGCACGTCTCAAGGGCGAATGGCTGATTGCGTTGCCCGAGGCCTTCACTGAAGCCCAGGCCATGGCCATCGGCACGGCAGGCTACACGGCGATGCTGTGCATCATGGCGCTGGAGCGCAACGGTGTGACGCCCGACCAAGGCGAGGTTCTGGTCACCGGGGCCAACGGCGGCGTGGGCAGTTTCGCCATCGCATTGCTGAGCAAGCTAGGCTATCGGGTCGTCGCTTCCACGGGTCGCCTGTCGGAACACGAATACCTCAAGCAACTGGGCGCCAGTGAAATCATCGATCGCGCCACCTTATCCGAGCCCGGCAAGCCGCTGGCCAAGGAACGTTGGGCAGCGGTCATCGACTCGGTGGGTAGTCACACCCTGGCCAACGCCTGTGCCAGTACCCGCTCCGAAGGCACCGTCGCCGCTTGTGGGCTGGCCCAGGGCATGGACTTTCCGGCTTCCGTCGCGCCCTTTATCCTGCGCGGCGTGACGCTGGCCGGGATTAACAGCGTGACCCAGCCTAAAGCCAGGCGTGTAGAGGCCTGGAGTCGATTGGCCAAGGATCTGGACTTTAACTTGTTGCCGTTGATCAGCCATGAAATCGCTTTGAGCGAAGCGATCGAAGCCGCCCCGCGCTTGCTGGCCGGACAGCTGCGCGGGCGAGTGGTGGTGGATGTGAATCGCTGATCGACTGTAGGAGCGAGCCTGCTCGCGAAAAACCTGAGAGCGGCGGGGGGGGGGGGCAGGTGCCCAGCGTTATCGTTGACGACCAGCGTCGGAACGCCGCCCGGAGCCTGCTCGCTTCTACAGGGGTTTTTCCCGTTCCAGCAATTGCCGCTTGCGCTCCACGCCCCAGCGATACCCCGACAGGTTGCCGTCGCTGCGTACCACGCGGTGACAGGGGATCGCGACTGCCAGGCTGTTCGCGCCGCAAGCTTGCGCCACTGCGCGCACCGCTTTGGGGTTGCCGATGCGTTGGGCGATGTCGGCGTAGCTGGCGGTGCTGCCGACGGGGATGTCCCGCAGGGCTTGCCAGACCCGCTCCTGAAACGCGGTGCCGCGCACATCCAGTGGCAAGTCCAGCCCAAGAGCCGGGGCTTCGATGAAGCCCACGACCCTGGCGATCAACTGTTCGAAGGCCTGATCGGCACCGATCAGTGTGGCGCGGCGAAACTTGTCCTGCAGGTCGCAAACCAGTTGCTGCGGATCGTCGCCGAGGAGAATCGCGCAGACCCCACGCTCGCTTTGCGCCACCAGGATCGCGCCGAGGGAACACTGGCCAACCGCAAAACGAATGTCATTGTTTTGCCCCGCGGCACGGTAATCAGTGGGTTTCATCCCCAACACCTTATCCGCCGCTTCATAGAAACGGCTGTTGGAGTTGAAGCCGGCGTCGTACAGCGCATCGGTGACCGAGCGGCCATCCGCCAGCCGTTCGCGCATTCGGCGCGAACGATGGGCCGCGGCGTAGCCTTTGGGCGTCAGGCCGGTAACGGACTTGAACACCCGATGGAAATGAAAGCTGCTCAGTCCTGCCGCTTGCGCCAGCTCGTTCAGCGCGGGCAGCGCCTCGGCGGTTTCGATCTGGCGACACGCGGCGGCCACGGTGGCGGCATGTTGCGCGGCGACCGCGCTTTGATCCTTTGCCGCGCGCTTGCTTGGGCGATAACCGGCGGCCTGGGCAAGTTCGGCGCTGTCGAAGAATTCGACGTTCTGCGGTTTCGGCAAGCGCGAGAGGCTGCTGGGGTTGCAGTAGATCCCGGTGGTTTTCACCGCATAGACAAACTGCCCGTCCGCCTGTGGATCGCGGGCGACCACCGCGGCCCAGCGTGGATCGTTTTCGGTGCTGCTTGTTGTCGATTGGCTTGTCATGGCTTTACATCCGTTGACCCGTTTGCCGCAGATTAACCAGCGGCCCGTAGGCCCACACTCCGGCGCTTGCGGTCAAACTCCACGGTCTCACCGCGCGGTACGAAACGTGAAGTTGATCCGCTGCTCGCCCAGGCGTGGGTGGTGGCCATTCTTGATCGGCAGCACACCGTGATAACGCAAGCGATCCACGCCGCCCCAGACCACGATGTCGCCATGCAGCAACGGCACCCGTTGGCTTTTGTCGCTGCGCGCGAAGCCGCCGAACAGAAACATTGCGGGTAACCCCAGCGATACTGAAACGATGGGTGCAGCGTAGGATTTTTCGTCCTTGTCCTGATGCAAGGACATTTTCGCCCCGGGCACATAGCGATTGATCAGGCAGGAGTCCGGCACGAAATCGGCAAATCCTGCTTCCCGTGCCGCCGCCTGCGCCAATTGCAAAAACACCTCGGGCATGGGGGGCCAAGGCAGGCCGGTCCGGGGATCCTCGCGGGTGTAGCGATAACCGCTGCGGTCGGTGGTCCAGCCCCAGGTCCCGCAACTGCTCAGGCCCACCGACATGGTGAAGCCGCCAGGGGTGACCATTTGCCGGAACGGTGCGGCCGCCAGCACGGTCTCCAGTGCCGGTAACAAGCGCGCAAGCCAGGGCAGGGCAAAGCCCCTGAGGACGTAGGACTGTTCGCCGATCTGCTCGCGTCGGCGTTCCTGCTCGGGCTCTACATCGGCAAACAAGTCCAGGGTGGTCGGTTTCATGGTGCTCATGATGCGTCGTGAAAGATGATCCCAAGAGTATGCCGTTTTCCACTGTGCAAGCGACTGACGCCGTGGCGCAGGGTGACCCTGTAGGAGCTGGCTTGCCAGCGAAGGCGTCCTGAAGACCTGCGCAATGTTTAAGCAAACCTTCGCCGGCAAGCCGGGCTCCTACAGGCGACTCGCCGGCCTCATTAATTGTAACCGGGGGCAGGCAGTTGTAATGCTGTGTCCCGTATTGGAGCAACAAAGGCGTCGGACGCTATTGGCCGGCGGCATGACAGCGCTCGAGGAAGGTGGCGTGGCTGTCGGGAAATGTTGTTGCTCCAAACGATGTTACAGCGCTTTGCTGACGCTGATGTCGCTGATGACGTCTTCGCTCTGGCCATGAAGCGCGTCCAGCGCGGCTTTGGCTTCTTCTGCCGTGCCGTTTTCCAGCTGGGCAAATTCGAAGCGGCGTTCGCCATTGAGTTTGTACTTGATGACGTATTTGGTCGTCTGGGCCACGGTCATACCTGTCTGTCTGTGTATTAAGGCGCTGCTCAGCTCAGTTTCGAGTTGGAGCGGCGGATGATCTTGATCGAATGTGTCAGGGTCGGCTTGCGCGTCACACTGATCGGCCGGCGGTTGACCGTATCGATGGTGATGTTCCAGAACCCGGTGCTCGGCGCCGTGATACGGGCCGGGAAGGTGTCGAACGCGCCGCCGTGATAGGTGTGACGACCGCCATTCTTGAAGCTGCGGAAGTTGGCGTCGTTCATCAAGCGAATGTTGCACGTTTGCGAGCATTGAATGACGACGATGTCGTCTTCGTTGAGGTGCTCGCGCTGGTGGATAAATTTCATGAGGCGCCTCCAGAAGGGCTTTTTCTACAAAATCAAAACGATAGCATGGTCGATTGGCGCAGTTTATCAGCCCCGGGGCGTTATTATCCGGCTCTCCGGGCCCGGCTGGACAATAAAAATGCATATATCGCGTGCCGGGGAAGAAAAAAGCAGTCAAGCCCGGAGAAAACCCTTATTTGTGCTGTCCGAGGGTCTTTATTGGAGATTTCATATGAAGTGGGGCATGTTTGGCTTGCCGTGGGTTCTGGCAGTCGGTGGTTGTGCAAGTGTCTCGGACATCAACCAGACGCTGCCGACCATGAATGTGATTTCCGGCAAGAAGCCCCTTGAGTACGCCCAGTGCCTGAGCGAAAAACTCGCCGACAGCCGTGGCGCCTTGCAGGTCGAGAAGCAGAAAGACGGGGTGCGGGTGATCGTGCCGCAGAAGCTTACCTCGGGGCCGGCCGCGGTGTTTGATATCGAACAGCGCTCGGGTGGCAGCAGCATCAAGCTGCACGAGCGCATCTCCAATGTGCCGATACGTCCCTTCGATGTACGCGATGCCGCCACGGCGTGCATTTCCGGCTGATAGACTGTCGACCGTCAGCACCAATGCCGTCAAAGCGCGCCTTTGCCGGCATTGTCATTTCTGGAGTCGAACATGAAGCGAGAGCGGGTACGGGAGCGGCATGCAGAGGGCCAAATCTGCGCCACCCATGTGATTCAGAACCCGGCGAATCCGGGGGAGTGGATCGTTTTTTTCAAGAAAAGCGCCGGGCGCAGTTTTTTCCTTGTAGATGAAAGCGACGAAGTCGAGTCCTTCAGCAGTCTCGACGAACTGGTCGAGACCGTACGCGGCCTGGGGATCAAGTTCGCCGAAATCCACATGTAGGGCACGATGCCCCTATTTGCAGACCACCACGACGCTACGATTCTTGTAGTTGCCAACGTCGACGCCAAGGGTCTTGTCGCTTTCTTTGGGGGCGGGTGAGCCGTCAGTGCCAACGATCCGGTAGCCGGTGCCAGCGCAAGACGCATCGGCCTTTTCGTAGCAGGTCGCCCAGGAATTGGCCTCGCCGGAGCAGTCAATGGCCAGGCCTTGTTCGCCATTGTTCAGGTAAGTGGTTTCGGAGGTGGCGCAGCCACTGAGGGCCAGGACCGCAATCAGCGGCAAAAATTTGGTCATGTCGTTGTCGTCGTCAGGATAAGGGGCAAAGCCTGTGACAGCGCGGTAGGCAAAAGGTTATAGCCAAAGGCCACTTCTTGCGGATATTTGCAAAAAAGCCCTGCACAAGGGCAGGGCGTCAGGCCTGGATCAATTCTTGTCCTTGCCCCGTCGTTTCGGTGCCGGGTGTTCCAGTTGCAACACCGATGCCACTTCGATCGCCATGGCTTCGGAGGGGAAAGGTCCGGCAATATTTTCACCGCCAACGCCGGCTACCCACCACTGGCCATCTTTGGCCTTGTTGATCAAGTACCCGTTGACGCTTTTTGCTTCTGACATCTATTTGCCTCGTTGGCTGGTTCAAGGGCGCCATGATACCGCCAAATGCACCGTTCGGGTGCCGCTGGGCGCGGGTTGGTGCACTTGGCCATGGGTTGACTTGGCGTGCAAACCTGGCGGACTCTGCTATCAATAACAGGCTGCCGGTCCATTCGCGGTGCTCGCTGCGGAACTAACGGCGAGAATATTTCTCTATGATGGCATCGGTTAGCCAGTGCGGGGCATTGTAAGGTGTACGCCGCCTGATTAGACTGCGCCGAAACCCGTACACACAGCCCTTTCAAGGACTTATATGATCAAGAAATGCTTGTTTCCAGCAGCCGGTTACGGCACTCGCTTCCTCCCAGCGACCAAAGCCATGCCTAAAGAAATGCTGCCGGTGGTAAACAAGCCACTGATCCAGTACGGCGTCGAAGAAGCACTGGACGCTGGCTTGACGGAAATCTCTATCGTCACCGGTCGTGGCAAGCGCGCCCTGGAAGACCATTTCGACATCAGCTACGAGCTGGAAAACCAGATCAAGGGCACTGACAAGGAAAAGTACCTGGTCGGCATCCGCAAGCTGCTCGACAATTGCTCGTTCTCCTACACCCGCCAGACCGAAATGAAAGGCCTGGGCCACGCGATCCTGACCGGCCGTCCGCTGATCGGCGACGAACCCTTCGCCGTGGTGCTGGCAGACGACCTGTGCGTCAACCTCGAAGGCGACGGCGTACTGACCCAGATGGTCAAGCTGTACAAGCAGTTCCGCTGCTCGATCGTGGCCATCCAGGAAGTCGACCCGCAAGAGACCAACAAGTACGGCGTGATCGCCGGCGAGATGATCCGCGACGACATCTACCGCGTGCACAGCATGGTGGAAAAACCAAAACCTGAAGATGCGCCATCGAACCTGGCCATCATCGGTCGCTACATCCTGACCCCGGACATCTTCGACCTGATCGAACAGACCGAGCCAGGCAAGGGCGGCGAAATCCAGATCACCGACGCCCTGATGAAACAGGCCCAGAACGGCTGCGTGATGGCCTACAAGTTCAAGGGCAAGCGTTTCGACTGCGGCGGCGCGGAAGGCTACATCGACGCGACGAACTTCTGCTTCGAGAATTTCTACAAGACGGGCAAGGCTTACTGATAGCGCCTCAGCGGCTTGTATCGAAAGCGATCTTCATAAGCATGTAATCATGTTGACGAAGGCCTAAACAAACGCCCCGACTTGTTCGGGGCGTTTGTTTTTGCGCGTTGAAAGAAACCTTTCAAATATTGATTTCGCCCACCGCGCAAGGCGGAAACCTCGCTAGATAAAATAATCTAAGCTAATAAAATTGGTACTGTCCAATATTTATGGCTGAATTTATTTTGTAAGGAGTGCGTCCAGTAGATTATTTGTTCTGTTGAGTACGCGTGTCCGCATAATTGAGAATTGGTATTGCTGAAATATCAATTTCATTTATGGTATTTTTTGTTGTTCTCCTCCTGTTGTCTGAAGGCTTGTTCCTACATTCTGCATATACTTATGTCAATTTGTAACGTGGAAATATCATGAAATAATTCGCATATTGAATTGCGATGTGACGAAGCCTTAGAAATAAATTGTTTCCTGATTAATAATTTATTTCTCCGTTGCTGGTGACGGTTTGAGGTGTACATGGAATTCGATGTTATTGTCGTGGGTGCAGGAGCAATTGGTGGGTCAATTGCATATGAGCTATCAACACGAGGATTAAGTGTATGTCGCGTTGGTGAGACTGATCGCACAAATGCAGCGTCAAAAGCCGCGGGAGCTATGAATGGATGTTTCGGGGAGGTAACAAGCGGGTTACTTTCGAGCGATTATGGTCGATTGAAACTAGATATGGACCGACAAGCCCAACACCTGTGGTCAAGCTGGGCGCAGCGGTTGGCAACTTCTTCAGGTAACTCTAGTTCGTTATTTACCGCTATTGGGACCCATGTGCTGCTTAATACCGCCGGCATGGATGAGGTGGACAGCGTTAACTACGACACCATCGAAAATACCCTTCGTGAGTATGGCGAACCGTTCGAAATTGTTGATCCACGCAAGATGGAGTGGCTTAAGCCCAACCATCTGGTTCGTCCTCTAAGGGGGTTGTACATACCAAACGAACATTCGGTGAATTCTCACCTTTTACTGGAAAAACTGGATGCTGCATTTGTCGCCGAAGGCGGCACTCTGAAAAATGAGAATGCTAAGCGAGTGTTGGCTGAGGGTGGGGTAGCAACGGGTGTCGAGTTGTGCAGTGGGGAGGTTCTCTGGGCAAAGAAGGTTGTGGTTGCCGCAGGCGTTCAATCTCTGGATTTGCTCAGTGATTTCGACGAACTTGTAAAGAAAATTCCACCGCTGTTCAGTGGTTATGGCGTTTCCATTCTCGTAAAGATGCCAGAAGGGGTCGATTTACCAAGTTCGGTCATACGGACGCCAAATCGTGCCTTTGCATGCGGCTTACACTGCGTCCCTCGTGGGGATGGTGTCTTGTATCTGGGCGCAACTAACATTATTTCGGAGCGGCCAAAGCAAAACGCTCTCATATCAGATGTTCAGTTTTTACTTGATTGTGCTGTTGATCAATTGAATCTGGACCTTCATGGCGCTGAAATAATTTCCATACAAGTTGGCAACAGACCAATTCCAGCAGATGGTTTCCCATTGATTGGCGAGTGCTGCATCAAAGGTCTTTGGCTCGCAACAGGTACCTACCGAGATGGCCTGCACCAATCACCATTGTTGGCGCGCTATATAGCTGATTGCCTAACCGATGTAGAGACTCCTGATCTGGATCTCAGCCCTTTCAAACCAGTCCGTGCTCCGTTATCTGGGTTTGCCCGCGAGCATACAGTCAGGGAAACGGTACAGCAGATGTTTGCCACAGGATATGAATATCGTTGGGATATAAAACCTTATTGGTTTCCTCTTCTGGATGAAGGGCTGTCGCGTAATTATGACGAGCTGATAAATGACTTGCATCCGTCATTTACGCCCCCGCCGGAATTGGTGGCGTTCTCTTATCTTTATGAGTCGATCTTGAAAAGACTTTCGCAGTATTACAAGGAGTGGTCATGAGTCTTACTGATCGTGAGTATCTTGCTATTAGTCAAGCGCGGGCCATGTTGCAGGAATCTGGTATCTGGGACTTGGAAGAAGATTTGAGTTGTCTTATAGATCGCTATATCGAACGGGTGGATAAAGGCCGTGCGATCGAAGAATTTATGTTGGCGGTTCAAGAACGCTGTAACCGAATTCCTCTCGGGCATATTGTTGGCATGGTGGAGTTTGACGAAATGCCGCTTGTGGTAGGTACCGGCGTGTTTATCCCCCGTCCTCACAGCCAAATCATTCACAAGTGGCTGGAGACCAACGCTGCGCTGCGATCGGGAGCGAGTGTTCTCGATTTGTGTGCTGGAAGCGGCGCGATTGGCCTGGCGATCGCACGGCGCAGACCAGATCTGAAAGTGACATGCGTGGAGTTTGATGAGATAGCGGTGCAGTACCTCAAGCGCAACATCGACAGGCTTGCCTGCAAGGGTATACGGGTCAATCACTTGCAGGCAGACATTCGCGACGAAAAGGCATTTACGCGATTCACACATGAAGTTGGTTTGATTGTCGCTAATCCTCCGTACGTCCCACAGTCTCAAGAGTTGCTGCCTGAATGGAGTGATCACCATCCACAGGCGTCAGTCTATTCCGGGGTCGATGGTCTTGAACTGATACGGCAAATCATCTCGCTCGCGAACCAGTTACTAAGTCGCGAAGGTTGGTTAGTCATTGAGCATGGCGAGTCGCAGGCCCAAGCGGTACGCGAACTGTTTAAGCAGAGTCAGTTGACGAATATAAAGACGTTAATCGACAAGGAAACGTCCGACGCGTCGGGCAGTTCAGTAATGACCATCGGATGTAAATCTCGTTGATTTTCATAAAGGAGTTTTAGTAATGAATGCGCAAACTAAACAAGACTGGATGAGCGTTCGTCGCGGTAACACTACTGGGGCGCTGGCGAAGGCTTACGAGGAAGGACTGACAGGTTTTACCGTTGCAAGTCGTGTGGGTAAGAACATTACCTTGCAAGATGGAGGTACGTTCACTGAGTTCGTTTCCTGTTCATACTTGGGCTTAGAAACCCATTCGGCATTGATCGACGCCGCACACCGCGCAATGGAAACTTCCGGACTGCACCTGTCGTCTTCTCGAAGTGCAATGCGCCCGAGTTACCTGCCTCAACTGGAAGAGTTGCTTAGTCAGGTTTACAGAGGTAGTGGCGTCGCGGTGTTTACCTCTACCAGCAGTGTCCATTTAGGTGTTTTACCGTTGCTGGGGAGTGGTTCGTTGAGTAGGTATCCGGTCAAAAAACGAATCCACTGGCTAATGGACAAAACCGCCCATGCTTCGATGCAGGTGCTTAGGGGGATTTTGGAGCAGTTCGGTTCTGTTTCTAGAGTTGAGTCCACCAATCCTGAATCGCTGACCACAGTCCTGAAAGACTGCACCGACAAAGGTGAGACTCCTGTGCTTTTGATCGATGGAATTGGGTCGATGAGTGGTCTTGTACCCATCGCCGAGCTCTCTCGGCAGCTAGAGTCGGCGCGGGGATACCTTTACGTAGATGATGCTCATGGTATTTCGATCGTTGGACGTCATGGTGCGGGATATGCCTTTTCAACGGTTGATCACTCGTTACCAGCAAATATTATTCTGGCGGGGTCTCTCTCAAAGGCCTTTGGTGGCTCGGGTGGTTTTGTCGTGGTTTCAGATCCACGGGATATTGAAGTTATCCGAACCCTGGCGAATCCACTGATATTTGGTCATTCCATTATGTTGCCCATGCTGGCGGCCAACGTTGCCTCGGCGAGAATTCATCTCAGTGAAGAACTCGATGTGCTGCAACAGCGACTTTGGGAAAACGTCAGCCTTTTAGATTCCCTCACCGATAACCGGTTGCTCAACGCACGTATTCAGTCACCTGTCAGAGGAGCGTTCTTTGAAACAGAGGAGGCCGGTTTGCAGGCTGCAAGAACCCTACGTGACCAAGGCATGCTGCTCTTCCCGGTGTTTTATCCAATTATTGCTAAAGGAAAAGCGATGTTGCGTTTTGCGGTATCAGCAAGCCACAGCGACAAAGACGTCAGGCTATTAGGGGGGGCTTTGGAGGCTATGACGAGCAATGGGCTATGGACGCCTGCTATCAACGAGCTGGATCACGCCTGACTGACAAGTTTTTTCCAGAAATTGGCTAACGGAGGTGCAAAAGATGAAGCGACACGGACAGTTATCACAGACAGGCACGTCTAGCATTTTGCAGCCGCAGCGGGAGCGGCTTGACTTGATAAATTTGCAAGTTGTCGACCTGCTTTCTGAGCGAATGAAGGTGTGTATGGACATTGCCGAGCTCAAAGCCGTCCATGGCATTGCGATGATGCAACCCGGACGAATTTCCTACGTGCTCGATATGATTAAGACTAGATCGGCGGCGGTGGGATTGAGGCCAGAATACACCGAGTCGATATTCAAACTGATTATAGAAGAGACCTGTATCCAGGAAGACGTCCTGATCAATCAGTGTCTGGCCCCGAGGCAACCCTCATGAAAATATTGCTGATTGATAACTTCGACTCCTTCACCCAGAACATTGCTCAGTATTTGTATGAGGTGACAGGCATTTGCGCAGATGTAGTCAAAAATACCATTCGGTATGATGCATTGGGCATCGAAAAATACGACGCTGTAGTGCTGTCGCCTGGCCCAGGGCACCCCGGAGATGAGGGGGATTTCGGTGTTTGCGGTGACGTCATCCTCCATTCCCCTGTCCCGCTGCTCGGTATTTGTCTGGGACACCAAGGTATCGCTCAATTTCTTGGGGGGACCGTGGGGCACGCTCCCCACCCTGTGCATGGCTATCGCAGTCGTATTACTCATTCAGGTAAAGGGCTCTTTCGCGATTTGCCGGATCAGTTCGAAGTGGTCAGATACCATTCGTTGATGTGTACAAGCCTACCAGCAGAGCTCCAATGTACGGCCTGGACGTCTGAAGGTGTGGTTATGGCAATCGAACACGTCACCAGACCGGTTTGGGGGGTCCAGTTTCACCCTGAATCCATCGATTCAGAATATGGCCATGCGCTATTTAGCAATTTCATACGCATGGCGCTAGAACATAACGACAGCATTAGAACTCGCTTAGAGTCCGGCATGGAATGTACGTCGTCAAAAAACGCATACGTCGCAGTAGGGGGGATGCTGAATATGCAGCTTGCCTATCGCGAGTTTTCCGAATGCACGGATCCACAATCAGTATTTTCGTCGCTCTATGCAGATGATCATTATGCTTTTTGGCTAGACAGCGAGAAGTCGGAAAGACCTAATGCCCGCTACTCGATCATGGGTAGTGGGGAGGCTCAAGGAGCGATAAGGCTTGAGTACGATGTCAACGATGAGTGCCTGAAGCTTGAGGGCCCCAAAGGTAAAAAAAGTATCAAAGGAGACTTTTTTACGCTGACTGCACAGATCTTCGAAGCCGTGCAGGTGGCAACCCCTCAGTACTTGCCGTTTGTTTTCAAGGGTGGTTTTGTCGGCTACCTCGGTTACGAGTTGAAAGCACTGGCGGGTGGACACAAAACCTATCGTTCGGTTTATCCGGATGCTTCATTCATGTTTGCACCGCATTTCTTTGTCTTTGATCATCATGAAGACAAGACCTATGAATGCATGATGACTGCGACTGGCGATGCTGTTGTTTGGCCGTCCTTACCTGATTTTCTTGATCGTAATGATGAGTCAAATGGTCATTGCAGTACGTTTATTCCAGGTGCTGTAGATCAGCTGAAGCTCTCGCTCGAGGATGGGCCAGGTGATTACATCAGTAAGATCAATCAATCTCTCAAGTACATCACTGATGGAGAGTCGTATGAGATCTGTCTGACCAACAGGGCAAAAATGGCGTACGGTGGTGCGCCTTTGGGTGCTTATCGGCGAATGCGCCAGGCCAGCCCAGTCCCCTACGGCGCCTACCTCTCGTTTGCAGGATTTTCAGTATTGAGCGCTTCGCCCGAAACCTTTCTCAGAATTGACGACAGCGGATTGATAGAGTCCAGACCGATCAAGGGGACCAGGCCGCGTAGTGAACAATTCACAGAGGACCAAATACTGCGGGAAGAGCTATGCAGTTCGGCCAAGGACAGGGCCGAAAACCTGATGATTGTCGATTTGGTGCGCCATGATTTGAATCAAGTGTGTCGTCCAGGGAGCGTTCATGTTCCTGAGATTTTCTCAGTGGAAAGCTTTTCTTCGGTTCACCAACTGGTCTCAACGGTTCGTGGGCACCTTCGCTCGGATGTTTCAACGATCGAAGCTATTCGAGCCTGTTTCCCGGGCGGCTCAATGACGGGAGCTCCGAAGAAACGCACGATGGAAATCATTGACGTATTGGAGTCTTCTGCCCGCGGTGTCTATTCAGGTGCATTAGGCTGGTTATCTTTTAGTGGTGGAGCAGAACTGAGTATCGTCATCCGAACAGCAGTGCTGCAGGGTAGCGAGGCGAAATTTGGAATTGGTGGCGCAATTGTTGCCCACTCCGATCCACAGCAAGAGCTTGAAGAAACTTTGGTCAAAGCTAGCGTGCCTTATTACAGTTTTGTCGCAGGGAGCGAATCATGATGAGCGAAACGGTTGTTGTATTGGGTGGGGCGGGTTTGGTTGGTTCGTTGATCAGCCGCATTCTTATGCAATATGGATACGATATTCGGGTGGTGGATCGCAGGCCTTCGGAACAGGAAATTGGCTTCTATGAAGTTGATGTCACAAGCCCGTTCAGCAACACCGAGCACATCTTCCAAGGGGCAGTTGCAGTGGTCTTTGCGCTGCCCGAAAGCGTGGCTATACGGGCAATACCATGGGTAGTTGGTTCCGTTTCGAGCGATGTTGTGTTCATACCGACTTGCTCTGTTCAGGAGCCATTTTACAGAGCATTGAAGGATACCTCGTCTCAGCAGCCTTTCGTCGGTGTCAATCCGATGTTTTCACCTAAGCTCTCCGTTCAGGGGCGCACCGTCGCAATTTGCCTAGAAGACGGCGACTCGCCTTCGACCTTCATTGAGCAACACCTGATGGGGGCTGGGATGAAGGTAAAACGAATGACGCCGGTGGCCCATGATGAACTCATGGCGCTCTGTCAGGCGCTGCCCCATGCCGCAATTCTCGGGTTCGGTTTAGCGTTGGCAAGGTCTTCGCTAGATCTGGAAAGCGCTCTTGAGGTGATGCCGCCTCCAATGCGCACAATGATGGCGTTATTGTCCCGGGTTCTGGTGAATCCACCTGAAGTCTACTGGGACATACAGTTAGAAAATGACCAGGCCAGCCATCAACGCGCTGCGCTGATGGAGGGGATGGAACGCTTGATGAAAAATGTCCGTAATCAGGATTACGACGAGTTCAGACGTGACCTACAAGGCGTTTCAAGTACATTGGGCAGTCGTTTGAATTCTGGATCCGTCGATTGTCAGCACATTTTTTCATTGCTGAACTGATTAAATCCTCGCCAAGGAAGTGCGTAGGAAACGCTTCACGGGTGCAACGAAAAATGTCCCGTGAATTTTTTGTGTGCAGTAAGGAGTTTTACTCATGGCATTAATAAATGAGGCGGCTCACCGCGGAGCGAGATCAAAGCGTTGGCTAGGCCTAAGCGTGCTGATGCTGCCTGTTTTGCTGGTGACAGTTGACAATACGGTGCTTGGATTTGCGCTGCCAAAGATTGCCGGGGCCCTGCGTCCGAGCGCTAGCCAGCAGTTGTGGATGATCGATGCTTATTCGCTGGTATTGGCGGGGTTGCTGGTGTCGATGGGTAGTCTGGGAGATCGAGTCGGTCATCGTAAGTTGTTGCTGGCCGGGTCCTTGGGTTTTGCGATTGTGTCGGTGCTAACAGCGTATTCCGATACCTCCATGCAACTGATTGCCGGGCGAGCTTGTATGGGCGTTTTCGGTGCGATGTTGATGCCCTCAACGTTAGCGTTGATACGATCGGTGTTCGAGGACCGAGAAGAACGCAGACTGGCAGTCGCGATCTGGGCAACGACATTGACGGTCGGTTCGGCACTCGGTCCTTTGGTGGGTGGAGTGTTGCTGGAATTCTTCAGTTGGGGGTCGATTTTTCTGTTGGCGGTGCCCGTGTTGGTGCCATTGCTGGTGTTGGGGCCACTGTTGTTGCCCGAATCCGGGCGAGATGCTTCAGGACCGTTGGATCCGATAAGCATCCTGCAATCGATGTTCGCGCTTGGTGCCATTGTTTATGGCATCAAACACAGCGCCAGTAATGGCATCGACTGGATGGCGCTGACCGCATTTGCAGTAGGCTCAGTAGCGGGCTGGATGTTTGTGCGTCGACAGTTAAGTCTGCCAATGCCGCTGATGGACCTGAGTCTGTTCCGCAGTGGCACCTTTAGCGGCTCTGTCGCGATCAATTTGATGAGTCTCGCGTTCCTCGTTGGCTTCGTATTCTTTACCACTCAGTTCTTGCAGATCGTACTTCAGATGTCGCCCTTGAGTGCCAGTCTCGCGTTGGTTCCTGGTCAGGTCGTGGCGATTGTCGTGGGGATGGCGGTCGTGCCTGTCGCGCAGCGAATACAAGTGCATGTGCTGATACCAATTTTGATGGCGTTTGCTGGGTCGGCGTTTTTGCTGGTCGCCATCATGGGCAGTAGCCTGACCGTTCTAGTGGTGGCTTTTGCCTTGCTGAACATTGGCGTGGGCGCGATCGCGACGGTGTCCAATGATGTGATTTTGTCAGCTGCACCACCGGCGAAGGCGGGCGCCGCGTCGGCCATTAGCGAAACGGCCTATGAAGTGGGCGTAGTTTTGGGGACGACAGTGCTCGGCGGTGTCGTCACCGCCTACTATCGTGATGCACTGCAGCTTCCGGGGTTCCTGAGCGAAGTGCAGATGCTGCTGGCAAGTGAGACGCTGTCTGGCGCTTATCATGTGGCGGCACACTTGTCGGCTGATCAAGCAAGGGAATTGATGGCGCAGGCGGGAAGGGCATTCGAAGGTGGAATCGGTTTGATTTCGTGGGTGACCTTCGGCTTGGCACTTATGGCCATTTTGATTGCTTGGCGCACTCTGCGAACAGCGAAAACGCAATCTGCAGAGGGGTATGGATCGAAAACGTAGTAAGAGTTAATGATTAAGTTGCGGAGAGTACGTCATGGACAGAAAGGCATTTTTTTTTTGGATGGTTCAGGAAGGTGATTTACCCCCACCGAAGGCTGCTGAAACACTAGGAATAAAAGTATTGAATATTGATGAGAGCGAAGGAAGTATTGAGCTCTCGCTTGAGGCTACCGAGGCCTTTACTAACCCCGTGGGCAATGTACAAGGTGGGTTTCTCGCGGCGATGCTTGATGACACGATGGGTCCAGCGCTAGCCGCAACGCTTAAAGAAGGTGAGTTTGCGCCAACCTTGAGCCTAAACGTGAATTTTCATGCTCCAGCGAAGGTTGGGGTGCTTATTGGTAGGGGGTGTGTGGTTAGGCGGGGAGGGCAGGTTTGCTTTCTCTCTGGTGAGCTTGAGCAGGGTGGACATGTTATTGCGACCGCGACTGCAACTGCTCTGGTCCGAAAACCGTAGGAGTTCCAGAAGATTCCAGGCGTTGGCAAATACCCGGATCACAGCAATTAATTGAAAATCAGGTCGGAGGGCGGATCGCTGGAGTATTTTTTCAATTTCGGCCTCAGATCCAACGCAGCACTTGCCCCGGGAGTGTCTATGGGTATGCTGTTTGCCTGCCGAGGAGATTGAAAATGGCCTACGATTTTGACCTTTATGTGATTGGCGCTGGTTCTGGCGGTGTGCGGGCGGCCCGGTTTGCGGCCGGCTTCGGCGCGAAAGTGGCGGTAGCCGAGAGTCGCTACCTGGGCGGTACTTGCGTAAACGTCGGCTGCGTGCCGAAAAAGCTGCTGGTGTACGGCGCGCATTTCGCCGAGGACTTCGAGCAGGCTTCGGGTTTTGGCTGGAGCCTGGACGAGGCGCAGTTCGACTGGGCGACGCTGATCGCCAACAAGGATCGCGAGATCAATCGCCTCAACGGCATTTACCGCAACCTGCTGGTCAACAGTGGCGTGACGCTGCACGAAGGCCACGCCAAGATCGTCGACCCGCATACGGTCGAGATCAATGGCGAGCGCCACACGGCTAAAAACATTCTGATCGCAACCGGTGGCTGGCCGCAGATTCCGGAGATTCCGGGGCACGAGCACGCAATCAGTTCCAACCAGGCGTTCTTCCTCAAGGAACTGCCCAAGCGTGTGCTGGTGGTGGGCGGTGGTTACATTGCCGTCGAATTCGCCGGCATTTTCCACGGCCTGGGTGCGCAGACCACGTTGTTGTATCGCGGTGAACTGTTCCTGCGGGGCTTTGACGGTTCCGTGCGCAAGCATCTGCAGGAAGAGCTGACCAAGCGCGGCATGGACCTGCAATTCAATGCCGACATCGAGCGTATCGACAAGCAAGCCGATGGCAGCTTGAAAGTGACGCTCAAGGATGGCCGTCAGTTGGAGGCCGATTGCGTGTTCTATGCCACCGGTCGACGTCCGATGCTGGACAATCTGGGGCTGGAAAATACCGCGGTGAGGCTCGACAACAAAGGCTTCGTCGAGGTGGACGACCTGTACCAGACGGCCGAGCCTTCGATCCTGGCCCTGGGCGATGTGATCGGCCGGGTGCAGCTGACGCCAGTGGCGCTGGCTGAAGGCATGGCGGTGGCGCGGCGCTTGTTCAAGCCTGAACAGTATCGCCCGGTGGACTACAAGATGATCCCAACGGCGGTGTTCAGCCTGCCCAATATCGGCACGGTCGGCCTGACCGAGGAAGAAGCGCGTGAGGCCGGCCACGAGGTGCAGATCTTCGAAAGCCGCTTCCGGCCGATGAAGCTGACCCTGACCGAATGCCAGGAGCGCACGCTGATGAAGCTGGTGGTGGATGCCCAGACCGACAAGGTACTGGGCTGCCACATGGTGGGGCCGGAAGCTGGCGAAATCGTCCAGGGCCTGGCTATCGCCTTGAAGGCCGGCGCCACCAAGCGCCACTTCGACGAAACCATCGGTGTGCACCCGACGGCCGCCGAAGAGTTTGTCACCCTGCGTACACCGGTCGGCGCTTAATCGACCCTGGCGACGTCTGGCGCTGCTGCATTGGCAGCGACCAGGCGTAGGCTTTTTTCGAGGTCGGCCCGGGCTTTCTGCAGTTCGATTTCCAGCGCCTTGTTGAGCTGCGCTTGTTCCTCGACGCTCTGCTTGAGCGCCTGGCTTTCCAGCATGGCTACGCGCAGGCGTTCCTGGAGGAGGGTGCGTTCGCTGTCGACACGCGTGGCCTGGTCGAGTAGTTGATCCTGGCGGGTGTTGCTTTGCTTGAGCTGCTCTTGCAGCAGGCTCAGCTCGCGCAGCGTGCCGCGATTTTCCGTCAGCAGGCGTTCGTTGTCGCGGTGCAGCTGGGTAATTTCGTCTTGGCGCACCAAGGCGCTTTGCTGGGCTTGGCGCAACTCCATCTGCAGTTGCTGTACCTGGCCTTCGTGGCGGCTTTGCTCTTGCTCGCGCTGCTCGTTGATCGCGTTGCGGTAGTGCTCCAGGGCATCACGACTGTGCAGGTGTTTCTCTTCGAGCGAGCGAATCTGCTCGTCTTTGTCCTGCAGGCGCAGCTCAAAATCAGCCAGTGCCTGAGTCTGCCCGGCGTTGCGCGTTTGTTCACCCTGCAGCAGGATGCGCGTGCTTTGCAGTGCCTCGGATTCCTGGGCCAGTGCCAGGCTCTGCAGCTCGTAGTGTTGCTGCAGTTGCGTATTGGCTTGTTCGGCTTGCTGCAGTTGCGTTTCCAGCGCCTTGCGTTGTTGCTCGTACTGTTCGCGGGCCTGGTCAATGGGTTCCTGCGCCTGCTCTTTAAGGCGCTGCGCGAGGCGTGTTACCAGCGCCAGCAACTCTTCGTCGATCGGCTCGGAAGGGGCTTCGTCAGGGCCCGGGGTGCTATCATCGAGCTCCTTCATGTAGCGATGGATCGTGGTTTTCGAGCCGGTATTGCCCATTTCGATCCGAACGGCATCGATGCTGGGGTTTTCGCCGCGGGCCAGGATCGCCAATCGCGCCGCTTGCACCACTTGTTTGTTCACGCCGCCACGGGCCATGGGATCTCCTGCTGTTTTGCTGTGTGGTACGTACCACGAAAAAACGCATTCTAGCATTTGTCCGGGGTAAATTCGGTTTTCTTCTATCAATACAGTCGGCTAATAGCGAAAGCCAATCAGCGGCATGAGGTTTGCCAATGAGCCAACCGTCCGTCGAGTGGGTAAAGTTCTCTCCATCAACTTCTTAACCCCTGACGGAGAGTCAACGATGCCTATCATCAACAGCCAAGTTAAACCGTTCAAAGCTGACGCATTCAAAAATGGCGATTTCGTAAAAGTCTCGGACGCTGACCTCAAAGGCAAGTGGTCGGTGGTGTTCTTCTACCCGGCCGACTTCACCTTCGTCTGCCCGACCGAGCTGGAAGACCTCGCTGACAACTACGAGGCATTCCAGAAGCTGGGCGTCGAGATCTACAGCGTTTCCACTGACACCCATTTCGCCCACGCTGCCTGGCACAACACTTCGCCAGCCATCGGCAAGATCCAGTACACCATGATCGGCGACCCGACCCACGCCATCTCCCGCAACTTCGACGTACTGATCGAAGAAGCAGGCCTGGCTGACCGTGGCACCTTCGTGATCAACCCTGAAGGCCAGATCAAGATCGTTGAACTGAACGACGGCGGTGTAGGCCGTGACGCCAGCGAGTTGCTGCGCAAGATCAAGGCTGCCCAATACGTCGCCGCTCACCCAGGCCAGGTTTGCCCGGCCAAGTGGAAGGAAGGCGAGGCCACTCTGGCGCCGTCCCTGGACCTGGTTGGCAAGATCTAAGTCTGTGACGCGCTTCATCAGGGCGGACTTCCGCACCTTCTAAGCAAGCTGCACCGCCCAATAAAAACGCCCGGGCGAGATTCGCTCGGGCGTTTTTTTATGTCTTCGTCTCTTCACCAAACAGCATGGAAATCGCCCGTATGTTGGACGCCAATCTTAAAGCCCAGTTGAAATCGTACCTGGAACGGGTCACCCAGCCGATCGAGATCGTTGCCTCCCTCGACGACGGTGCGAAATCCCAGGAAATGCTCGCACTGCTCAAAGACGTTGCCAGTCTTTCCAGCCAGATTACCTTGCTCGATAACGGTGACGATGCACGCAAGCCATCGTTCTCGATCAACCGCCCCGGCGCGGATATCAGCCTGCGTTTCGCTGGCATCCCCATGGGCCATGAATTCACCTCCCTGGTGCTGGCCTTGCTGCAAGTCGGCGGCCACCCCTCCAAGGCCAGTGTCGAAGTGATCGAACAGATCCGTTCGCTCAAGGGCGAATTCAACTTCGAGACGTATTTCTCGCTGTCCTGCCAGAACTGCCCGGACGTGGTCCAGGCGTTGAACCTGATGGCAGTACTCAACCCCAATATTCGCCATGTCGCCATCGACGGCGCGCTGTTCCAGGCTGAAGTCGATGAGCGCCAGATCATGGCGGTACCGAGCATCTACCTCAACGGCGTGAACTTCGGCCAGGGCCGCATGGGCCTGGAAGAAATCCTCGGCAAAATCGACACCAGCGGCATCGAGCGTCAGGCCGAGAAGATCAGCGCCAAGGAAGCCTTTGACGTACTGGTGGTGGGTGGTGGCCCGGCCGGTGCTGCAGCGGCCATCTATGCCGCGCGCAAAGGCATTCGCACCGGTGTTGCTGCCGAACGCTTTGGTGGCCAGGTGCTGGATACCATGGCCATCGAAAACTTCATCTCCGTGCAGGAAACCGAAGGGCCAAAACTGGCGGTCGCGCTGGAAGAGCACGTCAAGCAGTACGACGTGGACATCATGAACCTGCAGCGCGCCGACAAACTGCTGCCGGGCAAAGACGGCGAGCTGCACGAAGTCCACTTCGCCAGCGGCGCGAAACTCAAAGCCAGGACGGTGATTGTGGCCACGGGTGCACGCTGGCGCGAAATGAACGTGCCCGGTGAGCAGGAATATCGCAACAAGGGCGTGGCCTACTGCCCGCACTGCGATGGCCCGTTGTTCAAAGGCAAGCGTGTGGCGGTGATCGGCGGCGGTAACTCTGGCGTCGAAGCGGCCATCGACCTGGCCGGTATCGTGGCCCATGTCACCCTGCTGGAGTTCGATGTGCAACTGCGTGCCGATGCGGTATTGCAGCGCAAGTTGCACAGCCTGCCGAACGTGACCGTGATCACCCATGCGCAAACCACTGAAGTGATGGGCGATGGGCAGAAGGTCAACGGCTTGCGCTACAAGGATCGCCAGAGTGACGAAGTGCGCAGCGTGGAACTGGAAGGGATCTTTGTGCAGATCGGACTGTTGCCCAACACCGATTGGCTCAAGGGCACCATCGAGCTGTCGCCGCGTGGCGAGATCATCGTCGATGCTCGTGGCGAGACATCGATACCGGGCGTGTTTGCGGCAGGCGATGTGACCACCGTGCCCTACAAGCAGATCGTGATCGCGGTGGGCGAGGGCGCCAAGGCTTCCCTCAGCGCATTCGACCACTTGATTCGCACCTCGGCCCCGGCGTAAACCGGGCGCTGAAAACACAAAACCCCATGAATGATCATGGGGTTTTTTTTTGCTGATCGTTACCACGCGGAGCTTGGGAACGATCAAGCCAGATTTTTTACAGTGGGGCTGGCTGGATGATTTCGACCCAGTACCCATCCGGGTCCTTGATAAATGCCAGGCTCTTCATGCGGCCATCGTTCAGGCGCTTCTGGAAATCGCAGCCCAGCGCTTCGAAGCGTTCGCACGCAGCCACGATGTCCGGCACCGAGATGCAGATGTGGCCGAATCCGCGCGGGTCGGTATTGCCGTTGTGATAGGCGAAGTCCGCATCGTTCTCGGTGCCGTGGTTATGGGTCAGTTCCAGAATGCCCGGAATCGACTTCATCCATTGCGTGCGCTCGGCGGCATCGGCCGGAATCTGACGCTTGTCGACCAGGGCGAGGAAGTACAGGCTGAATTCGGCTTCCGGAAAATCGCGTTTCTCCACCAGCGAGAAGCCGAGAACGCGCGTGTAGAAGTCCAGGGACTTGGTGATGTCCTTGACCCGCAACATGGTGTGGTTGAAGACAAATTTCTGGGTGGCGGTGTCAGGCTGTGCGGTCACGCCGGGGAAGGTGTTCAGATCTTGCAGGCTCATGGGCCCTCCGGAAATTAAATGGGGATGCCGACAATGATACGCATGGCTTGCGACATCACCAAACCCAAAGCGTCTGCTATTGCCTGACCGCCGGCCGAAGATCAAACTTCAGGGCTAACTGGCTGAGTGTTGATGGCAATGATTCGATTGTGCAGGTCGTTGATTATCCTGAGTGGTGTGCTTTCTGTGTTGGCCCGGGCTCACGCCGATGAGCCCGTCGTGACGTGGCCGCCGGGCTGGGAGGTCGAAGCCGTTGCCCAAGGCGAAGCCGGCTCTGGTGTCAGTCGCCAGCGCGCGGTCAAGAACGATGCGCAAGGCATGCCGTTGATGGTGATGGAATTGACCGTGAGCCGGGTGCAGGCCGGTCACCAGGTGAACCTGGAAGCTGTGTTGCTGGAGATGCGCAAATCAGTGCAGAAAGACTTTTTCCGGGGTGGTTATCAAAGTGTTTGCAACCGGATTCACGCGGCCACCTTGAGTCGCTTGCCGGCGCTGGAAACCACTTGCACCATCACGCAAAACGGCCGGCATGTGCTGTCTCAAACATTGGTTGCCGCGGTGGATGCCGATAAGGCCTACGTATTTTCCTACGCCGGGCAGGCCGAAGCTTATAAGGCCAGTCAGAATGAAATAGAGGCGGCTCGTAACGGCTTGAAACTTTAGTTGAGGCCTTCAATGGGCACCGATTTCATGTCTGTGCCGACAGCGTTAGATAGCCAAAAGGATTAAGCACAAAGTTGCCGGGAAAGTGCCGGTCAGCCTTGCCTTTAGATGCCATCAATGAAAAAAAAGCCCTGCAGGTGCAGGGCTTGGTTTTTCAGTGCGAGGGTTTAGCTGCGCAGCCAGGAGTCAACGGTAGCGGCACCGTATTGTTCCTTCCAGGCCTTCAGTCCACGGTGGTTGCCGCCCTTGGTTTCAATCAGCTCGCCGGTATGCGGGTTCTGATAAACCTTGACCACGCGGGCGCGGCGGGTCTTTGGAGCGGCCTGTTGCAGACCGGATTTTGCCGGGTTCGGGTCGAGGATGGCGATGATGTCGCGCAGGCTCTTGCCGTAGGTTTTCATCAGCCCCTGGAGCTTTTCTTCGAATTCGATTTCTTTCTTGAGCCCGGCATCGTTCTTCAGGGATTCAAGCTGCTTGAGCTGCTCTTGAAGGGCCTTTTCAGCTGCACGAAATTCAGCGAGTCTGGACAATATCTTTACTCCAATAGTGTGTTTGGCTGATACCAACCGCAAACAAAGCTATAAGCCAAGAGCCTTGAAGCGACTCGGGGATTAGATGGCTCACCTGCCAATCTGATGCAGGCATGAAAAATTGTAGTAGTTAATGGGTCAAGAGTAAATCATGACTTTTTGTTCATGTAACAAGAGTTGTACTTGATTCAAATGGAGGAGTGCGGTGTGTCGTTGAATTGCTGCTAAAGGCCACTAGTTAATCATCACTTAATGCATTAATGAATTCGGCGGCGGGCATCGGCCGACCAAACAGATAACCTTGCAGGTAGTTCACGTTGTGGGCCGCCAGGTAGTCACTTTGCTCCTGGGTTTCCACACCTTCGGCAACCATTGCCAGGTCGAGCTTGGCCGCCAGCTCGATGATGCTTTCCAGAATGTGGCTGGAGAGGGTATCGATGCCGATCATGGCGACGAAGCTCTGGTCGATTTTCAGGAAATCCACGTTGAACTGGCGCAGATAACCGAGGCTTGAGTGGCCGGTGCCGAAGTCGTCGATGGCGATCATCACGCCAAGCTCATGCAGTTGCTCGAACAGTTGAAGGGTGATGGCCGAGGGCTCGATCAGTTTGCGCTCGGTCAATTCCAGCACCAGGTGAATGGAGCCCGGGGCAAAGGCGGCGAGGAATTGCCGGCAATCCTCGACCAGCGCAAGATCCTGGCAATGATTGGCGGTAATATTGATGCCCACATGGAACGGCTCATCGAACGACGCCGACTTCGGTGCCAACAGCCTGGCGGTTTGTTGCATGATCGAGCGCGTCATCGGCACGATCAGCCCGCTGTGTTCGGCAAACGGAATGAACAGATCAGCGCTGACCAAACCTTCCTTGGGATGGTTCCAGCGCATCAGTACCTCGACCCCCGTGCATTTTTTGCTCAGCGCATGCACCACTGGCTGGAAGTACGGAACGAACTCAGCCGCGTCCAGTGCGCGCTGCATCTCAAGGGTTGGCGACGAGGAACGCTTCTGTATGGCGTGCCCGATAAAACCGGCAATCACGCCGAAGAACAGCAACAAACTGAACAGTGGCGGATATTCACTGCTCATGTAGCGCCACACTTCGCCTTCGGGGAAACCGGCCGTTACGCTGAAGGGATAACGCGAAGATGCCAACGTGTTTTGTGCGACGGGGAACTCGGGTGGATCGCCTTCGTGATAACTGCCGTCTGCGGACAACCAGTGCGGCCCGACTTGCAACAACAACAATGTCTGGTGCCCGATCAGGCGCAGGAGATTACTCAGGTGGTACCCGTCCAGCGTGCTCATGGCGCCCCGTTTACCGTCGCTGAGTCGATAAACCAACAACGCGGTGTCGGGCGTCACCGGGTTGCCCTTCATCAGCAACAACTGGCCGTTGGCAAAATCTCCGGAAGCCATTTTTTCGTGATAGTCACCGAACAGGGAACTGCAATAGACAGTGTCGTCCCATAGCAGGTTGGTCGAGCGCACGAATGGACGCCGTGTCACCTGCTCGCGCAACGCCAGGTTGACGTCAATGCAACTCTGGCCAGCCAACGGCAGCAACTCTCGCGCCGCCTGGGCGGTGTTGTCGAGCATCAGTTCGAATTGGCGAGTCGCTTCTTCGGCGGTGTGCTGGCTGCTGAGCCTGAGTACGCGTTCGGCCTGCATGTACAGAATGACGAAACCCAGCAGGATCGGCAGCAGTCCACTCAACAAGGTTACAGCGAGCTTGATGCCTCTGGGGTGGGCGTTGGTTTTCAGTGGCATTCGCGAAACCTGTATCGCTGGAGTGGGGCTCTCAACGCCTGGCGGGAAGTGATGCCTGCCATCGAGCGTTCAAGCAAGAGGCAGGATAGTTGGCCCTTGGCACTTGTGCCGAGGGATCATTCCGGGGGGGATTTTCTTGTGTAACAAAGCCCTTGCGCGCCATGGGGAAAAGGGGATTTGATACAGAAGGCGGACAAATTGATTTACGCTGTGTAGAATCAGGTTACGCATACAATAATAATCGTCTTCTGGCAGCAGAAGCCTCGCCCTCAGAGCCTTGGGTCGACAATGAAGATATTCGGGTTTCAATTGATCTACGGTGATTTCCTCGCCCGCAGCGTGCGGGGCATCTCCTGTGCGCCACCCACCGCTCTCAGCATTGCTAGCAACTAACGCTCGTTAATTTCAGCGGTTAATTCTTAAAGCATGATGAGGCGCCAACCATGGCAGATTTATACGAAAACCCAATGGGCCTGATGGGCTTCGAGTTCATCGAACTTGCATCGCCGACCCCCAATACCCTGGAGCCGATCTTCGAGATCATGGGCTTCACCAAGGTCGCGACCCATCGTTCCAAGGACGTGCACCTGTATCGCCAGGGCGCGATCAACCTGATCCTCAACAACGAACCCCACAGCGTCGCCTCGTATTTTGCCGCCGAGCACGGTCCATCGGTGTGCGGCATGGCGTTTCGCGTCAAGGATTCGCAAAAGGCCTACAAGCGTGCCCTGGAACTCGGCGCCCAGCCGATCCACATCGAGACTGGCCCGATGGAGCTGAACCTGCCGGCGATCAAGGGCATCGGCGGTGCGCCGCTGTACCTGATCGACCGTTTCGGTGAAGGCAGCTCGATCTACGACATCGACTTCGTGTTCCTCGACGGCGTTGACCGTCACCCGGTCGGGGCTGGCCTGAAGATCATCGATCACCTGACCCACAACGTGTACCGCGGTCGCATGGCCTACTGGGCGAACTTCTACGAGAAACTGTTCAACTTCCGCGAAATCCGCTACTTCGACATCAAGGGCGAATACACCGGCCTGACCTCCAAGGCCATGACCGCGCCAGACGGCATGATCCGCATTCCGCTGAACGAAGAATCGTCCAAGGGCGCCGGGCAGATCGAAGAATTCCTGATGCAGTTCAACGGCGAGGGCATCCAGCACGTGGCCTTCCTCAGCGATGACCTGATCAAGACCTGGGATCACCTGAAAAGCATCGGCATGCGCTTCATGACCGCGCCGCCGGACACCTACTACGAAATGCTCGAAGGCCGTCTGCCCAACCACGGGGAGCCGGTAGGCGAGTTGCAGGCGCGCGGCATTCTGCTGGACGGTTCGTCCGAGTCGGGCGACAAGCGCCTGCTGCTGCAGATATTCTCGGAAACCCTGATGGGGCCGGTGTTCTTCGAATTCATCCAGCGCAAGGGTGATGACGGCTTCGGTGAAGGCAACTTCAAGGCGCTGTTCGAATCGATCGAGCGCGACCAGGTTCGTCGTGGTGTGTTGTCCACTGACTGATTGGTTGTAAAGATCAAAAGATCGCAGCCTGCGGCAGCTCCTACACGGTCCACCTGTAGGAGCTGCCGCAGGCTGCGATCTTTTACTTTCAAGGGCGGCGATGGCGCACCAGGTGCTTGAACCCTTCAAACACCAGCACCAGTACCGCCATCCAGATCGGAATATAGGTCAGCCATTCACCGGGCTTGATGCTTTCCCCCAGCAACAACGCCACGCCCAGCAACAGCACCGGCTCGACGTAGCTCAACAACCCGAACAGGCTGAACGGCAGCAAGCGACTGGCGATGATGTAGACAACCAGCGCCGACGCGCTGATCAAGCCAAGCAGGGGAATCAGCCAGGTCAATGCCGGGTGCTGCTCGAAGACCCCAAAGCCCTGCTCACCACTGCTCACGAACCAGAATGCGATCGGCAGCATCAGGGTCATGTCGACCCACAGTCCGCCGAGGTTGTCAGTCTTCAGCCATTTGCGCACCACGAAATACAGCGGATAACCCACGACCACCACCAAGGTCGCCCAGGAGAAGCCGCCGACCTGGTACAGCTCATTGACCACACCCAAGCTTGCAAAGAACACCGCGATCTTTTGCAAGTACGACAGGCGTTCACCGTAGGCGATGCGCCCTGTCAGCACCATGGCCAGCGGCAACAGGAAGTAGCCCAGCGACACATCGAGGCTGTAGCCGTTGAGTGGTGCCCACATGAACAGCCAAAGCTGGACGCCCAGCAGCGCCGCCGAGACGAACAGGATGCCGATCAATCTGGGTTGGGTGCTGAACCGACGCAACAAGTCGGCCACGCGCCGCCATTCTCCCGACACCAGCATGAACAGGGTCATGCACGGCACGGTCAACAGCATGCGCCAGCCGAAAATCTCCACACCGCTCAACGGCTTGAGCAGTGAAGTGTAGTAATACATGACGGCAAACAGCACCGAGGCTGAAACCGATAAAGCGATACCTTTTGACAAGCTGTCCTCGCGAGGTTGAACGTGAAACGGGGTGCGGAGGATACGTGGTTTTACTGTCGAATATTGTCCAATCGATCAATAAAGATCCCCTGTAGCAGCGAGCATGCTCCGGGCGGCGTTCCGACGATGAACGACTAGACACCGCGGGCATTCAGGCACCCCGCGTTATCGTTGACCACCATCGTCGGAACGCCGCCCGGAGCATGCTCGCTCCTACAGAGGGGTGTGTTCATTCAGTTACGCGTTTTACGGCCGGACACGAAATGGCTCACATCATTGAACCCCGGCGTCGATGCATGTCCCGGCGTCACCAACGAATCGATGAAGGCTTCATCCTCAATGCTGATCTTCACCGCCTGCGCCCTGGTGTAGGCATCCCACTGTTCTTCGGTGCGCGGGCCGACGATGGCCGAGGTCACGGCGCTGTTGTTCAGCACCCAGGCAATGGCGAACTCGACGATGCCCACGCCGCGTTCCTGGGTGTATCGCTGGATCTGCTGGGCGATGCGCAAGGACTCGACACGCCATTCGGTTTCCAGAATGCGTTTGTCGGCACGTCCCGCGCGGCTGTTGGCATCCGGCTTGACGTCCGGCGCGTACTTGCCGCTGAGCACGCCGCGGGCCAACGGACTGTAGGGCACCACACCCAGGCCATAATTCTGCGCGGCAGTGATCTGCTCGGTTTCGGCCTGGCGGTTGACGATGTTGTACAGTGGCTGGCTGATCACCGGCCGGTCGACACCGAGCTTGTCGGCCACGCGAATCACCTCGGCGATACGCCAGCCCCGGTAATTCGACAGGCCCCAATAGCGGATCTTGCCTTGGCGAATCAGGTCGCCAATGGCCGACACCGTGACCTCAAGCGGCGTGTTGTGGTCTTCGCGGTGCAGGTAATAAATATCGATATAGTCAGTGCCCAGGCGCGTAAGGCTGGCATCGATACCGTTGAAGATGTGCTTGCGGCTCAGGCCGCTGCGGTTCGGCACACCGTCCACCGGGCCAAAACCGACCTTGGTCGCCAGTACCCATTCGTGGCGGTTACCGGCAATCGCTTCGCCGACGATTTCTTCAGAACGGCCATTGGTGTAGACGTCGGCGGTGTCGATGAAATTGATGCCCTGGTCCCAGGCCTTGTCGATGATCCGCAGGGAATCTTCGGTGTTGGTCTGCTCGCCAAACATCATGGTGCCCAGGGTCAGGGTCGACACCTGCAGGCCCGAGTGACCCAGCGTGCGGTAGCTCATGAGGAAATCCTTTTGCCGGTGGGAAAGGCTCAATCAAATACCACAATGGCACAGCGGGGCAAAAGCTCTGTGACAGGCAAGTTCGCTTTATCATGATTTCTGGCGATGCAAAGGGTAACGTTGATCGACCTGTGAGTCTCGACCACCCCGTTTCAAGGAACCCCGTTATGTTCGAACTCGATCACGACCTGGCCCAGGACATCGTCGACCGGGCAATGGCCATCCTGCCTTACAACGTCAACGTCATGGACAGCCAGGGCCTGATCCTCGGCAGTGGCGAGCCGGAGCGGGTCAACACCCGGCATGAAGGCGCGCAACTGGTGTTGGCCAACAGCCGCGTGGTGGAGATCGACGCACAGACCGCGATCCACCTCAAGGGCGTGCAGCCGGGCATCAACCTGCCGTTGATGCTCGACCAGCGCTTGATCGGCGTGCTGGGCATCACCGGCGATCCCGAACAATTGCGCACTTACGCGCAGCTTGTGCGCATGACCGCCGAGATGCTGGTGGGCCAGCGCAACCAACAGGCCGAGAAACAGTGGCGCAGCCAGCGTTGCGATGACCTGCTGGCCTTGCTGCTCAGTGATGGCGGCCACTCGCCGCGCTTGATCGACGAAGCGCAACAGCTTGGGCTTAAACCGCAATTGACGCGGGTGCCTTACCTGTTCGAACTGGGCCAGGAGCAGGGGCCGGGGCACTCCGTCGAAGCGCTCAGTGCCTGGCTGACCAGTCGTTACCCGGACAGTTGGTGCGTGAGTTCGGCCAAGTCTTCGTTGCTGTGGTGCCGACCGACGAACCAGGCCGTCGACAACGAGCGATTGCTGGAAAAACTCGACGGCCTGGGCTGGAACATCCTGCGCATGGCCGTGGGCGGGCAGGCGGATGGGCTGACAGGATTGTGCCGCGGCTATCGTCGGGTCGGCGACTTGCTGGCCTATGGGCGCGAGGTGTTGCCTCAATCCCGTTTGCTGACGCTTAACCGCTATCGGCTACCGGTGTTGCTGTGGCGCCATCGCAACGACGATGCACTGGACGAGCTGCTCGACCCGTTGCGTAAAGTCATTGCCAGGGACAACAACGGCCAGTTACTGGCGACCCTGCGCAGTTGGTGCGAACACGATGGCCAGAGCCAGGCCTGCGCCGATGCGCTGGGCATCCATCGCAACAGCCTGCGTTACCGGATGGAGCGGATTGCAGAACTCAGTGGCGTTGATCCGTTGCGCCTGGACGGCATGCTCGCCCTTTACCTGGGCGTACAGCTGTTCTGCGAAACCGCTCCAACTCCCTGACCAAGACCCGCCCCCCTGTAGGAGCTGCCGCAGGCTGCGATCTTTTGACTTTGCTTTTCAAGGTCAAGATCAAAAGATCGCAGCCCGCGGCAGGTCCTACATGGAAAGTATAAGATTTGTGGGAATGAACAATAATCCTCGATGCCCGTTGTGCAGCGGCCCGGCGTTATTGTTCATGCCGGCTGGCAGCATGGATAGCATTGGAACTGGAGAATCCCCATGAAAATCGTCATCGCCCCCGACTCGTTCAAGGACAGCCTCAGCGCTCAAGGCGTGGCCGACGCCATTGCCCTCGGTCTGGCAGAGGTGTGGCCCGATGCGCAATTGATCAAATGCCCGATGGCCGACGGCGGGGAAGGGACGGTCGAGTCGGTGCTTGCCGCGTGTGCTGGCGAGCTGCGTCGCACGACGGTTCGCGGGCCGCTCGGCGTAGCCGTCGATGCTGCCTGGGGCTGGTTGCCCCACAGCCACACGGCGATCATCGAAATGGCCGAAGCCAGTGGTTTGCAGCTGGTTCCGGTCGAGCGCCGCGATGCCTGCATCAGCAGCACTTTCGGCACCGGTGAATTGATTCGCGCTGCCCTCGATGCCGGGGCCCAGCGCATCATTCTGGCCATCGGCGGCAGCGCGACCAATGACGCCGGCGCAGGGGCGATGCAAGCCTTGGGCGTGAAGTTGCTGGACGCGCAGGGGCAAATCCTCGCTCCGGGCGGCTTGGCACTGGCACGGCTGGCCCGCATCGATATGAGCGATATCGACCCTCGCCTGGCCGAGGTGCGCTTCGACATCGCCGCCGACGTGAACAATCCACTGTGCGGGGCTCACGGCGCGTCGGCCATTTTCGGCCCGCAAAAAGGCGCGACGCCTGCGCAGGTCGAACAACTGGATCTTGCCCTCGGGCACTTTGCCGATCACTGCGCAAGCGCCTTGAACAAAGACGTGCGCGATGAGCCTGGCAGCGGCGCAGCAGGCGGCCTGGGGTTTGCCGCCAAGGCGTTCCTGGGGACGCAGTTCAAAGCCGGGGTGGAAGTGGTCGCCGAGCTGGTGGGGCTGGCCGATGCGGTTGCCGGTGCTGATCTGGTGATCACTGGCGAAGGCCGCTTCGATGCACAGACATTGCGCGGCAAGACGCCCTTTGGCGTGGCGCGCATTGCTCGTGATCGCGGTGTTCCGGTCATCGTCATTGCCGGCACGTTGGGCGAGGGCTATCAAGCCTTGTATGCCCATGGGATCGACGCCGCGTTTGCCCTGACGAGCGGACCGATGACATTGGCGCAGGCGTGCAGCGAAGCGCCGCGTCTGTTGCGTGAGCGGGCGGGTGATGTGGCGCGGGTTTGGCGGACGGCAACGACGTCTTTATCGTCCTGACCGACTCCGCCTAGAGGTGTCTCCCCATCCCAAAAAATGCGCAACACCTGTCAACTTTGACAGTATCACGTTTTGAGAAACCGGCGCTTAATCTGCCCAGGTCTTTTGACCGGGCAGAACGACAGGGTGCTCTGCAGTGTTGAGCCATGGGTTGGACTGCCAAATAAGTTTTGCAAGCCATGAAGCTGCTCATGGCTTAACTGAAACGGATTTGGAGAGACAAGCAATGGCAAGTTCATACCAGAAGCTGACTGCTGAGCAGGTGCGGGCTCGATACCATCAACGGTTCCTGGCAGACGATCTGCAGCCCCCTCGGATCGTGGATGCCCTTGATGCTGACGGCTTGATACACAGCAGCAAGCGTGATGCACCGTTGAAAGTGCATATTCCATTGTGGGATGGGCGCCCACCATTTCCAGGTGCGGATCCAAATGTACTGAGGATGGAGTGGAGGCCTTCCAGTTCAGAGCAATGGTTGCCTGTCGGTAATCCAGAGGAGGTTCCAGGTCCTGATGGCTTGCCTGATGACCGTTTCCCCCTGGAAAGGGAGATCCCACTTTTGATTTTCCGGGATTATGAAGGGGTATTTGAATTTCGTTACCGTGTGAAAAACTGGAATGACGGGAGCGAAAGAGAATCCCCAGAGGTCCCGGTCACTATCGACAGAACGGGGCCGGTCTGGGTAGATCCGCTAAAAGCCATGATCGATATCGTTGAAAAACCCGTGATCACTGATGCTGTTTTAGCACGCGATAACGGTGTCTTTTGCATCATCCCGGATTTTATAGAAGCGAACAGGCCTGAGGTATCGGTTAGCGTTGTCTGGATGACCAGGCCGCCTTTGCCGACGGAGGATATTACCGATTTTATCGTGTATACCGGTCTGCTTCCCGCAGATCGCGAAGTGCTGGTGCCCGCAGACGTCGTCAGGGGGTATGGCTCGACCACCCAGTACGCGGTGGCCATCCTGTTCGACAAGGCAGGTAACCGTGGTGAAAGGTCGCTACCCGCTACGGTGCCGGTTGCGTTGGGTTCACTGCCTACAGGACTCCATCCTTGCACCGTGCCTCTGGCCGAAGACGCCGAAAGGCTGATTGATCGGGCCGATGCGGCTTTTCCAACCAGGGTACATATCGAGGAATACACCGGGTGGCTCCACAACCATGGCGTCCAGATCCGCTGGGGGGGGCAAATCCTCGCCCGGACGTCCGTCGGCTCACACGGCGGGTTCCCATTAAAAATTGCGGTGCCCTGGCCCCGCATGTCACAAGAATACGACTTTGATTCGGCCACGCATGTGCAACCTGTCGCTGTCGATTACAAGATTCTGGTAGGCGATTAACCTGTTCGACAAGCCCGACCGTATCGTGCGCATCAACCTGGCCGGTGAGACCATCAGCGAACACACCTACTATTACGATGGCATGGGGCGTTTGGTCGAGGAATACGACGCTGCAAACAACCGTACACGCTATGAGTACGACGCTTTCGACCGGATGATAAGGACAATATTGCCGGACGGTAGCGTTGTCGAACGCGAGTACGCGCCGCACAGTAGTGAAGACTTGCCGGTGAAGATCAGTGTCAACGACGCCGTACTGGGCACGCGAAGATACGACGGAATCGATCGCTTGGTCGTGTCGATCACCGGCGGGAGGCAAACTGACTACAGTTACGATCCGGGCCAGAGCCAACCCAGTAAGGTCAAGCGCCCCACGGGGCTGGAAACCGGCTATGTCTACGTGCCCGCCCTGGGCGAAGATCCGCAGAAGCGCATCGCACAGGAAAGCACCGCCATCTTCGATTACGATC
This sequence comes from Pseudomonas sp. PSB11, assembly GCF_014596605.1. Taxonomy (NCBI): domain Bacteria; kingdom Pseudomonadati; phylum Pseudomonadota; class Gammaproteobacteria; order Pseudomonadales; family Pseudomonadaceae; genus Pseudomonas; species Pseudomonas sp. PSB11. Next base: position 121,134 of record NZ_NOIO01000011.1, on the reverse strand, counting down.
CCCAGAACGCGCGTCTGAGCAAAACTGAAGAAGTGGACCCGGACGGTATCATGCATACCCTCAAACGTGAGTATTTCAGTACGGGTGAAATCAAGAGCGAAAGCCGCGGACAGGGTGACGAAGTGCCGCTGGAAATGTTTTATGAATACAGTCGTCAGGCGCGCCTGCTCAGTTACAAAGACGTCCTGAAGCAAGTCCAGGAGTATGAGTACAACGAACGTGCGCAGTTGATTTGCACAAGCCTGGGCACAACGCGCTCGACGTTCGCCTATAACGACCAGGCGCAGCTCGAGTCCATTTTAACCATTGATGGATCGCAGCAACTCAAGACCGACCTTGAGTACGATGATTTTGGCCGCGAGATACTGCGTAGGTTCGACCTGGGCAATCAGGTCATTCAAATCTTGGAGCAGACCTATGATGAAGTCGACAGGCTTGTTCAGCGCACGCTGATGCAAGGCGTGCAAACGTTGCGGGACGAACGCTACGGTTACGACGAGCGCGGGCGGCTGGTCGATTACAGCTGCACCGGCAGCCAATGCCCCGAAGACCCTTATGGGAAGATCATCAAGGGGCAGATTTTTGGTTATGACGCGTTTGATAACATGGACTTCGTCGAGACCACGTTCGAGGGGGGGCGACATACCATCTATTTCGAGTATTTGAACGAGCTGGACCCTTGTCAGTTGACGGGCTTGACCAACCATTTGAATCCCGCCCTGCCAGACGATCCACTTTACCCAGCCAGAATCGACTTTTGCTATGACGCCGACGGTAACCTGCTGCGAGACGAAGTCGGTCGGAAGCTGGAGTATGACAGCCTGGGACGACTGATCAGGGTCTGTGCTCCATCCGGCGAATCGGGCACAGACTATCAATATGACTCGCTTGACGAACTGGGCGGGCTCGAAACGTCCAGCGGGAGCGAGCAGCGTTACTATAACCAAGGTAAATTGACCAACCAGATCAAATCCAAATCAGGCGACTCCAGTACGTTCTTCCACGCCGAGGGGATTGCGCTTGCAGAGCTCAAGGAAGGTGCTGGCCCAAAGTCCTGATGCTGGCCAATGATCAACAGAACACGGTGTTGTGTGAGTTGAGCCAGGATGGACGTAAAGAAAGCGCGTATTCAGCGTATGGCCATCGTGCCGATGATGCGGCGATCCATAGTCGGCTTGCTTACAACGGCGAACTACGTGAACCGCAAAACAATTGTTATGTGTTGGGCAATGGCTACCGGGTGTTTAACCCGGTGTTGATGCGGTTTCACAGCGCGGATAGTTGGAGTCCGTTTTGGTTGGGGGGATTGAACGCTTATACCTACTGCCGCGGGAATCCGATCAGCTTCAGGGATGATTCAGGGCATGTCTCATTTTCAAAATTCTTGTTGGTGTTCATGAGCGGCGTCGGTGACGATATGGCTCGGACGGGCATGAATCCGCGTCCTGGTGGATCCGTTGGCTCCTTAGGACGACCTGTTCAGTCCGGTAGCTTGTTTTCGGGAAGCAGAGCACCAGCCAGCGGCGCTATGGAAAATGTCACAGAAAACTTGGGGGCGCTTAAGTTGTCTGGTCGCACTTCAAGGACACCTCCTCGGCAAACGGCAAAACCGCGTGACCCGGCGCCGGACTACAGTTCTGATGAATCTGTCACTGGGGCTTCTGTAAATAAAGCACCTTCTGATGTACCCCGGCGGGCGAAGAGCAAGAAGCCGAGACTGATAGAGAATAACTATGAGCATAATAGGAAACACTTTCCAGAGGCTTATGACCGGGCGCTACAGCAGAGTATTCCAGGCGCAATTATAGAAAAACATAGAGACAAACCAGGAGCGTTCTGGGTGGCAGGTCCTAGGCAAACCGGGGTCGATCCGTTTTTTGGTGTGGCCAAGCGCAACATAATCGTACGTCTGCCTGATAGTCCCAGAGGGCCTAGAGACCGTTTCGGTTATAATGTGTAAAGGATGCTTGATCGACAGAGGCTTGAATGTATCCGCATTTCATGCGGATACATTCTAATCAACTACTTCGCAACCCACTCACCCGCGCAAACTCCACCAACCCACCGTCATGCACGAGCCCCAACTTGTCCATGGCGGTGCGTTTTTGCCTGCTGATGGTTTTTTCGCTGCGGTTCAGTCGCGCGGCAATCTGTCGTCCAGATAGTCCTTGGGCGAACAACCGGACTACTTCGATTTCCCGGTTCGACAGGTTTACTGATGGCGTGTTGGGGCCAAGGGGCGGCAAGGCGTGGGCATCGAGAATCCGGGCAAAAGCCGGGCAGAGGTATCGACGCCCGTTGGCGGTGGAAAAAACCGCCCGTTTCAACTCGCTCAAGGCACTGCGCTTGTCGAACAGGCTATCCACACCGATGTTGAGCAAGGCTTGCAACAAGGCAGGGTTGCGCAACATGGTTATCACAATCACTGGCAGGGACGCGAATCGCCGCTTGAGATAACCCATCAATGCCAGCCCATCGGGAAGGCGCCCATAAGGCATCGCGTAGTCGCTGATCACCAGGTCACAGGGCGTGTGGTGCAGATGATGAATCAGCTCATCGGCATTTTCAGCCCTGGCGACAACTGAGCATGTGAAATCGGCGAAGGAGGAGAGAACCATTTCGATACCCGTCAATACGACCGGATGATCGTCGGCAATGATGATTCGCAGCCCTTTGTTTGGTCGGTGCCCATGGGACACTGGCGCATCGTCACAGGCACTGGCGTGGTAGAGGTCAAGCGGTCGTGATCGAGGTACGGGGTCCAAGCTCATGAATAGTCTCAACAGGGGTCAATGAAAGGCCGACCGCTGGAGAGACAGGGTTCAAGGTGACTGGATAAGACCTTGTTCCAGTGCCTTCACCATGGCAAGCCAGCGCGATCTCACGCCAAATTTCTTGCGAATGTTACAAAAGTGATAATTCACACCTGCCTCGCTGCATTGGCAGATTTGCGCGATTTCCCATGACGATTTGCCCATGGCTGTCCACTTCAAGCACTCCTGTTCCCGAGCCGTCAGCTTGATCGCTTCAGGTTGAGGGCACTCCGGCGATTGGAAAGTGGCCTGTGTGGGCGTTGATCGAACTGATCCGGTATTGGCACGGTACATAGTTGAATCTCCCATTCATCATCATTGACGGCGTGGGCGCGGCGGAATCTTCCTACATCTAGAAGGCATGGTTCGCGCGGCCGTCCTTCAGGCACCTGATTCAGGGCTGGAGGCTCGACTTCCTTATAGCTCGAATCACCCCACTTGAAACCTGTCACAAATTACAGGTGGTGGACTTTAATCGGACTGCGCCGAGTTGGCTGTCAGCAAAAGAACCCAGTCATGTAGGAAGAGTTGCTGATTTCTGTTGCCTAACCCGTTCGTCGATTTCATCGAGGTAGTGGCGCGTGGCGCGATTTGAGATAGGGTTGACTCAGGAACTCGCGCGATTGGAGAACTACATGCGCTATTCAGGCTTGACCCAACGCATCGCCGGAGATGGCGCTGCGGCCTGGCAGATTCACGACCGCGCACTGCAAATGCGCGAACAAGGCGTCGACGTACTGCTGCTGTCGGTCGGCGACCCGGATTTCGATACACCCAGCCCCATCGTCCAGGCCGCCATCAACAGTTTGCTGGCGGGCGACACCCATTACTCGCAGGTGCGCGGAAGTCGGGGTTTGCGCGACAGCATTGCCCGCCGTCATCAGCGTCGAAGTGGTCAAGTGGTGGATGCCGATCACGTGATCGTGATGCCCGGTGCGCAATGCGCGGTGTACTCCGTCGCGCAGTGCCTGCTCGATCCAGGCGACGAAGTGATCGTTGCCGAGCCGATGTACGTAACGTATGAGGGCGTATTCGGCGCGTGCGGGGCCACCGTGGTGCCGGTAGGGGTGCGTCCGGAGAACGGCTTTCGGGTCGATCCGGCGGATGTGGCGGCCCGCATCACCCCCAAGACCCGCGCGCTGTTGCTCAACAGCCCGAACAACCCTTCCGGAGCCAGTTTGTCGCTGATGATCTGGCAGGAGCTGGCCTTGCTGTGTGTGCGTCACGATCTTTGGTTGATCAGCGATGAGGTCTACGGTGATCTGCTGTACGAGGGCGAACACATCAGTCCGGCCAGCCTGCCGGGCATGGCCGAGCGCACCGCGACCATCGACAGCCTGTCCAAATCCCACGCCATGAGCGGCTGGCGAGTGGGTTGGGTGATCGGGCCGAAAACCTTGAACGACCACCTGGAACATCTTTCGTTGAGCATGCTGTTTGGCATTCCGGAGTTCGTTCAGAAGGCGGCGCAACTGGCGCTGGATGCAGACCTGCCGGAGGTGGCGTTTATGCGCGATGAATATCGCCGGCGCCGCGACCTGGTGTGTACCAGCCTGAACCAATGCCCGGGTATTCGGGCCATTCGCCCGGACGGCGGGATGTTCGTAATGGCCGACGTGCGCCAGACCGGGTTGTCCGCCCAGCATTTCGCCGAGCGACTGCTGGAGGGGTATGGTGTGTCAGTACTGGCGGGTGAGGCGTTCGGACCGAGTGCGGCAGGGCATATTCGTATTGGCCTGGTGGTGGATCAGCGCAAGCTGGCGGATGCCTGTCGGCGGATTGGGCAGTGCGCCATGGACCTTCTGGAGGCGCGGCGGGCCTGACAGTTTTTTGTTGTTCGGGCCGGCCCCTTCGCGGGCAAGCCCGCTCCCACAGAGTATCTGCGGTGGTAAACAGACCCCCTGTGGGAGCGGGCTTGCCCGCGAAGACTGCCTGACTGACAACTAATTTCTCAAGCCTTCCACGCCCGCCCATTCACCAAATTAGCCGGCCGTTCACCCGCCAACGCCGCCAACAGATTATCCACCGCGCACCGCGCCATCGCCTCCCGTGTTTCATGGGTCGCCGAGCCCATGTGCGGCGTTGCCACCACGTTGTCCATCTGCAACAACGGCGAGTCGAGGTGCAGCGGTTCACGCTCGAACACATCCAGCCCCGCCGCGCGAATCTGCCCCGTATGCAATGCCTGAATCAGCGCCGCTTCATCCACCACCTTGCCTCGTGAAATATTGATGAAGATGGTCTCGGGACGCATCAGCGCAAACTGGTCAGCGCCGATGAGCCCTTCGGTATCCGAGGTCAGCGGCAAGGTCAGGCATACGAAATCGGCCTGCTGCAGCAATTCCGGCAGGCTGCGGTACTGAGCGTTGAAGCGCTGTTGCGCTGCCGGTTTCGGCGAGTGGCTGTGATAGATCACCGGCATGCCAAAGCCGAAATGCCCACGCTGGGCCAGTGCCTCGCCGATACGGCCCATGCCAATGATGCCCAGGGTTTTGCCATGCACGTCGCTGCCGAAATGCGCGGGGCCGAGATTACGGGTCCAACGGCCTTCGCGAACCATATTGGCCAGTTCCACCACGCGTCGAGCGGTGGCGAGAATCAACGCAAAACCGGTATCGGCGGTGGTTTCGGTGAGCACGTCCGGTGTGTTGCTGAGCAGGATGCGGCGCTCGGTCAGGTAGTCGATGTCGTAGTTGTCGACGCCCACCGAGACGCTGGCGATGGCTTCAAGGTCGGGGGCCAGGTCGAGCAGTTCGGCATCCAGCTTCAGACTGGCACCGAGCAGGCCGTGAGCGCGGGGCAGGGCATCGCGCAATCGGGCCAGGCCATCGGCGTCGAGGTTCTCGATGAGCGTCACTTCGGCCTGCTCGTGCAAGCGAGCCATCAGCAGCGGCGAGAGTTTCTTGTACAGAACAACCTGCTTTTTCATTGTCGTCATCCAATTCAGGAATGTGCAGCGGGGCGGGTTAATGCGACCGTGGGCCGTTCCCGGTCGCTGGCGCCGGGCTTGAGGCAAATCGTCAGCACCACCGAGAGCATCAGCGCGCCGCTCATCAACAGGTAAGACGCGCCGGGCGAGCCGGTGGAGCTGTTCAGGTAACCGACCAGGTAGGAGCCGCCAAAGGAACCGAGGGCGCCCATGCTGTTGATCAGCGCCATCGCACCGCCGGCGACGTTGGCTGGGAGGATCTCCGGGATGATCGCGAAGAACGGTCCGTAAGGTGCGTACATGCAGGCCCCGGCAATCACCAGCAAGGTGTAGGACCACCAGAAATGTTCGGCGCCCAAGGCGTAGGAGCCATAGAAAGCGAATGAGGCGATCAGCAGCGGCGGCCAGACGAAGCGCTTGCGTTTTTGCAGTTTGTCCGAGCCCCAGGATACCAGCAGCATGCCGATCACCGCCGCCAGGTAAGGCAGCGCCGACAGCCAGCCGGCTTGCACCATGTCCATCTGCGCACCGGCCTTGAGGATCGACGGCAGCCACAGCACGAAGCCGTAGACGCCGATGCTCCAGCAGAAAAACTGCAGCGCCAGGAGGATGACTTTCGGCGAGCGGAAGGCTTCGGCGTAGTTCTTGACGGCCTTGATGCCGACTTGCTCGGCGGCCAGGGCGCTTTCCAGGTCCTGCTTTTCCTGGTCGTTGAGCCACTTGGCCTGGGACGGACGATCATCAGCCAGGCGCCACCAGATGAATGCCCACAGCACCGCCGGCAAACCTTCGACTATGAACATCCAGCGCCAGCTGTAATGTTGCACCAGATAACCCGAGACCACCGACATCCACAGCATGGTCACCGGGTTGCCGAGGATCAGGAAGGTGTTGGCCCGTGAGCGTTCGGCGCGGGTGAACCAATGGCACAGATAGATCAGCATGGCCGGCATCACTGCGGCCTCGACCACCCCAAGCATGAAGCGGATGACGATCAGCCAGTAGGCGTTGGAGACGATACCGGTCAAGGTTGCCAGACTGCCCCAGAGGATAAGGCTGACGAAAATCAGCTTCTTCACGCTGTGTTTCTGCGCATAGATCGCCCCCGGTACCTGGAAGAAAAAGTAGCCGAGGAAGAACAGCGCACCGAGCATCGACGACAGGCCCGGCGTGATCATCAGGTCGGCCGCCATGCCCGAGGCGGCGGCGAAGCCGTAGTTGGCGCGGTCCAGATACGCCAGGCTGTAGGTGATGAAGACAATGGGCATGATGTACCACCAGCGGCGGGTGGCGAGGGTTGCGGTTTTCATGGGTGGTGCTCCTGAGCTTGTTGTTTTTGTCGCAGCAGGTAACGGTGATCCTTCCCACGCTTCGCGTGGGAATGCCTCTAGGGACGCAGAGCGTCCCCTGTGACGCAGAGCGTCACGGGCTGCATTCCCACGCAGGAGCGTGGGAACGAGCGGTGAAAGGGGGAGGCAGTTCGGCGCGTGTAGGTAACCCCTCCATGTCCCCCCGGCTCTGCACCGCGCGGCTGCCAATCCAGTTGGCCCGCTGCACGGCGTCGGCAAAGCTGTGGTTTTCGAGCAGAGCACTGATCATGCCCACGGCAAATCCATCGCCGGCACCCACCGTATCGATCACTGTTTGCACCGGTACGCCAGCGACAAATCCCTGATCCTCTTGAGTGCGGTAGTAAGCGCCATGCGGACCGAGTTTGATCGCCACCGCCTCGGCGCCCTGATCGAGGTAGAACGCGGCGATGTCGGCCGGATCGTCGCAACCGGTGAGCAAGCGCCCCTCGCTCAGCCCCGGCAACACCCAATGGGCGAGCGCGGCGAGACGGTTAATCTCGCTGATCATCTGTTGCTCGCTGGCCCACAGGCTGGGGCGCAGGTTCGGATCGAACGATACGCTGCGGCCGGCCTCGCGCATGCGGGTCATCAATTCGAACGACATTTGCCGGGCGGTTTGCGACAGTGCTGGCGGGATGCCAGTGGCATGCAGGTGTCGGGCCTTGAGTAATTGGGGCACGATCGAGTGTGGTGACAGGTGACTGGCTGCCGAACCGCGGCGGAAATATTCGACGGCGGGGTCGCTGCCATCTTCGGTGCGCGACTTGAGCTGGAAACCGGTGGGGTGCGCGGTGTCGATGTCGACATGGCGGCAGTCCACGCCTTCCTTTTCCAGGGTATCGATCACGAAGCGGCCCAGTGAATCGGCACCGACCCGACTCAGCCATGCGACCTTGAAGCCCAGGCGCGACAGGCCGATGGCGACGTTGCTGTCCGCGCCGGCGATGCGTTTGTGGAACTGGCCGACGCTGGCCAGATCACCGGCCTGCTCGGCGACGAACATCGCCATGGTTTCGCCGAACGACAGGATATCGATCTCAGACATGTGCGTTCTCCCGCTGCGATTGGCCCAGGTGGGCGAGGGCGGCGACGTGTTCGCGGGTCAACTGCACCAGGTCATCGCCTTGCAACGGGTATTCCGCCGCGCGCATGACACCTTGGGCCATGTGCCGCAGCAGGTGTTCCCACTGTTGCAAGTCGCTGGCGGCGGGCGGGATGGCGACCAGTTTGCCGTCGGCGCGACGGGTCACCGCTTTGCAGTGCACATAGTCCACATGGCGTCCGAGCAATCGAGCAGCGCTCGTTGGCGACTGGTCCTGCCAGTGCCAATTGCCGATATCGAAGGTCATCCTGATCGGCAGGCTGTGCTGCTCGACCTGCGCGAAGAAGCGCTGGAAGGGCTCGATGCGACCACCATGCAGGGTCTGGTCGTTTTCCACCAGCAACTGCACGGCACTCTCGCTCAGCAGCCGGGCGAGGGTTTGCAGATCGCTGTTGTCGGTGAAATAGCCCAGCGACACTTTTAGCCATTTGGCGCCAAAAGCCAGGGCCCGCTGCAGGGCAGCAATCAGTTCAGGGTTGGGTTTGGGTTGACCCGCCAGCCACAGCTCAATCGGCGAGGAATAAACGCTCTCCAGACCCTCGGCTCGAGAAGCCATGGCCAGTAGAGCGGGGACCTCATTGGTCAGTAGCTCTTCGCGCCATTCAATGCGCGAGGCGCCGGCAGCGGCCAGTATTTCAATAAAACTGCCCTGGCCACGTTGGCGCACAAAATCGGCACCGTAGCTGGAGAGGCTGATGGAAACGGCGGGTATATTCATTGTTTTTCTACCTCTGAAACCGGTTTCATTTTTGTTCAAAAAAAGGTGGTCCTGCTTGCCCGCGATGAGGTCGGAACAATCACCGACGATCTCCAAGGGTCGACCCCCGCACAATCAATCGCGCCGAAAAATCCAGCGTTCGCACCGGACCGTCATCCCCGCGCAAACGCTTGAGTAAACATTCAAACGCAGTGGCGCCAATCTCGGTAGTCGGTTGGGCGAGGGCGGTAATGCCACTGCCCACCAGCGGGTACCAATCCAGGTCATCCAGGGCAAGCAGGCCCACGTCCTCGAACAGATTGCACCCAAGCTCACGCAATGAGTGGGTGCTGGCCAACGCCGCAATCCCGTTCGCGCAAAACAGCGCCTTGGGGCCGGGGCCAGGAGTGTCGAGGAAGGTTTTCAGATTCGCCGTCAGCTCGCTGCCGGTTTCGGTGATGGCCCCGCGGAGCGCAGGCCGCTGTTCGATTCGCGTCTTGAAGCTGCTGACCCGTTCGATCCGCGAACTGGTGCCGTCAAAAGGCTCAGTCACCAGCATCAGGTCGCGATAACCACGCTCTTCAAGATGGGCGAGGGCGATGTCGATCGCTGCCGGATTGTCCAGCCCGACCATGTCGCTCTCGAGGTGCTCGACCTTGCGATCCACCAGCACCAGGGGCATTTCCCGATGCAGTTCGTGCAATTGGTCGCGGTGATGGCCGAGGGTGTTCACGATCAGGCCTTCGATGTTGTACGAGCGCAGCAGCGCCAGGTGCTGGCGTTCCTGCTCGTCGTCGCGGTCGGTGTTGCACACCACCAGGCTGTAGCCGTGCTGACGGCAGGCGGTTTCTACCCCGTGCATCACGGCAATCGAATAGGGGTTGCGGATGTCGGCCACCAACATGCCGATCAGGCGCGTGCGGCCGCGCTTCAAGCCACGGGCCATCTGGTTCGGGCGGTAGCCCAGTTCGGCAATCGCCCGCTCGATGCGCAAGGCTATGGCATCGGACAGCAGGGCGCGGTCTTCGCCGATGAAGCGCGACACGCTGGCCTTGGAGACCTTGGCGTGTTCAGCGACATCAAGCATGGTCACGCGGCTACGCTGGGCGGCGGAAAAACTGTTCACGGGGCACGACCTTGTTCTTGGATTTATTGGGAGACAGCGGCTGTGAGATATCGCTGAAACCGGTTTCAGGAAACACCATTACGTAAGGATCGTCAAGAGGCCAGGCGAGATAATACGTCGGTAGCACAGCTGTAGCGTGCCGCCACTATCAGTTCTGTTAGTAGCGGTTGTGGAGAGAGAAGGCTTAAATGGCTTGCCATATGGACGGGGCAATTTTTGACGCTCCACCGCACATTCAAGATGTTCGCCAGTACTTGAGAGGGTATTTAGACCATGGACTCTTCAACTGAAATCGCGACGAGTTTAGACAACACGCAGGTGCGTAATTTGAGTAACCCGGGGCGAACGTTCAACGAGGCGTGGTTGACCTGGGAACCGCCCGTAGACTCCTCCTACCTGGTCGATTATGAGATTACTTGCCCAGGTCGGGACCCCGTTCGTACAGCGGACCTGGAATACACTGCTACGGGGCTGATGCCGGATCTCAACTACCTGTTCCAAGTGCAGCCAAAGCGGTCTCAGGGGGGGCCGGCGTCACCTGCATCGATCAGCATAATCACCCGTGACCGAGTGCCCCCGACTCGACCTCAAGGACTCAAACTTCGGCCGACGTCACCCGGTAAAGTGATGATTAGCTGGCGCGCGTCGCAAGATAACGTTGGCACGTCCCGCTACGAGATTCGCCGTAATGCAGAACCATGGAAGCCACATTATGCAAACGAGTATGCCACTGCCGAATTAGAGGCTACCGAAACCTTTGAAGTGCGGGCGATAGATGCCTCTGGCAACTACTCTGTGACAGCGCTACTACGTGGCAAGGATGAAACAGCGCCTACCCAGCCTACCGAGTTACAGGCTACTGAAATCACTCATGCCTCGGTCACCCTGGAGTGGGCTGCGTCCAGTGATGACAGCAGGGATGTCTTCTATGAAATTTCTTGCGACGACACCCCGATCGACATAGTCAGCGATACCCGGGCTGTCGTTACCGATTTGACCGCCATGAGGACCTATTTTTTCAAGGTGCGTGCTAGGGATGCTACCGGGAATGGTTTTGAATCAGACCCATTGACGGTCACTACACTAGACGAGACCGCACCTTCCAAGCCAATCAAACTCTCAATCGTGACTAATATAGGCAAAAGCGCTCTCCTCTGGCACCAGCCAACTGGTAACGTCGAGCTTAACGGCTATGAGGTTTATCGAAACGGAAATCTACTCGACAAAACCGACGATACGCTTCTTTTCCCTATCGACGTGACCGAACCCTATTCATTCAAAGTCCGCGCACTGGGCACCAATGGAAAAAATGCTGATTCGGACCCGCTGTCATCCGTAGAGAATCACCCCCCCAGCAAACCCGGCATTCCGCGAGCCACGCTCATCACCGACAACTCGGTGACCCTGGAGTGGGCGCCATCCACGGACAATGTGGTTGTGGTTGGATACCGTGTTTTTCTCAACAGCACGATGATGCCCCTGGTCGAAGATACGCGCTTTACCGCCCTCGGGTTGACTGAAGGCACTACGTATAGGTGCAGGGTACGCGCGCTGGATGCAAACGGAAATTATACCGATTCCGACACCCTGCCGGTCACTCCCACCCAACCAGACACGATAGCGCCCTCCAAACCCACTAACTTAAGAGCCACCACCATCACCGGCACCTCTGTCACTCTGGAGTGGACTGCATCCAGTGATAACGTCGGGGTTACCGGCTATGAGATCTTCCGTGGCAACAATAGGATCGACACAGCGAACGGCACCCGCTTCGTTGTCAACGGCTTGAGCCCAGGTACACCCTATGTTTTCAAGGTGCGCGCGATGGATGCCGCCGGCAACGGTACCGACTCCGATCCGCTGCCAGTCACCACCACCAAACCAGACACGACAGCGCCCTCCAAACCCACTAACTTGAGAGTCATCCCATTCAGCGGCAGCTCCGTGTTCCTGGCATGGGATGCCGCCGTTGATGATGTTGGGGTTAAACATTATGAGATCTACCGCAACAATATCTACTACACCACAGAACCCGGCACGCAAGTTCTTGTGATGGATCTGGCGGGGGGGACTACCTACCTATTCGAAGTGCGGGCTGTGGATGCTGCTTCAAACACTGGCGAGTTTGAATGGATTTTGTTTACGAATCCCGGTTCGGATACCTTGCCGCCGAGCAGACCGGGCAACTTAAGAGCCTTCGAGATCACCAGCAACGCCGCTCGCCTTTCGTGGTCCCCTTCGACAGACAATGTTGCGGTGACTGGGTATGAGATATGGCACTTGCAGGAGCGGATTGATACGGTGCCCAACCTGCAATATCTCGTCACCAATCTGAACGCTTCCACCACCTACACCCTCAGGGTGTACGCTGTGGATGCTGCCGGGAACCGCTCGGAACCGAATAGTGTTGAGGTGACCACGCTCGTGAGCAATGGCCCGACCAATCTGACATTTGCGCGGACCGGCAGCACTGTCGGACTTCTCAAATGGGAACCTCCCGTTGATAGTAGCGGCGTCATCGGTTATCAGGTTACACAAGATCGATTCATCCTCGAAGATTCTCCCCATACCTTCTACCCGTTCTTTAATTTGACGCCCGGTGTAACGCACTTCTTCGAGGTGCGAGCGAACCGCAATGGAACGTATTCGGATCCTGTTCACATCAGTGGCTGAACCGCCTCAGCCGAATAACCCCGCCGCGATATTGATCGAAAACCCCAATATCGCGGTGTTGAACACAAAACCAATCAACGACTGCGCCAGTACGATTTTGCGCATTCCCCGCGTTGCAACCCCAACATCGGCGGTTTGAACTGCAACGCCGATGGTGAACGAGAAATACAGGAAGTCCCAATAATTGGGCGTCGTCAAACCTTCGGCAAATCGCAACGCCGGGTCTTTGCCGTTCCAGGTGTAGAACAGGCGCGCGTAGTGCACGCTGAAAATCACCCCGATCAGCAACCATGAACCGATGACAGTCAATGCTGTGAAGCCGTAGTGCAGCAGCTTGCGGGAGGTTTCCAGGTCTTTGCTGCCGGCCAGTTCGAAGGCGATGGTTGCCAGGCTGGCAATCGCTGCGATGCACACCACAAACAGCACCAGCGCGGCGTTTTCGTCTTCGATATCGGCGATGCGTTTCACATCGGTCGCCTTGGAGCGCAAGGTGAGCCAGAACATCAGCAGCAGATAGGTCCAGACCCCGACGTTCCAGCCGATAAGGATTTTGCTGATGATCGAGTCGGCCGGAACCAGGATGCCTACCGCGATGCCGAAGGTGGTGGCGGCGGACAGGCGAGGGTGGGTGTGGGTGAGGTAGGGCATGGAGGCTCACTGTGGCGGGGCGTCAGTGCACCATAGCGCAGGAAATTTGTAGGAGCGAGCATGCTCCGGGCGGCGTTCCGACGATGGTCGTCAAAGATGACGCGGGGAGCCTGATACCCAGAGGCGTTCTTGAGTTCATCGTCGGAACGCCGCGCGGAGCATGCTCGCTCCTACAGGGGGGGGTGTCGGTTAACGATCTTTATGGCGTTTGCGCACCCGCTTCATCACCACCACAAAAAACACCGGCACGAAGACCACCGCCAGGGTCGCGGTGATCATTCCGCCGATTACCCCGGTACCGATGGCCTGCTGGCTGGCAGAACTGGCGCCGGTCGCGATCGCCAACGGCACCACGCCGAGGATGAACGCCAGCGAGGTCATGACGATAGGCCGCAGGCGCAAGCGTGCGGCTTGCAGGGAGGCGTCGATCAAGTCGTGGCCTTCGTCGTACAGGCTCTTGGCGAATTCGATGATCAGGATCGCGTTTTTCGCCGACAGGCCGATGATGGTAATCAGCCCGACCTTGAAGAACACATCGTTGGGCATGCCGCGCAGTGTCACCGCGAGCACTGCGCCGAGTACACCCAGCGGCACCACCAGCAACACCGAGGTCGGGATCGACCAGCTCTCGTACAACGCCGCCAGGCACAGGAACACGACCAACAGTGACAAACCGAGCAGGATCGGCGCCTGGCTGCCGGACAAGCGCTCTTGCAACGACAGCCCTGTCCACTCCTGGCCCAATCCGGCCGGTCCTTGCGCCACCAGCCGTTCGATTTCCGCCATGGCCTGGCCGGTGCTGTGACCGGGTGTCGGTTCGCCGGAAATGCTGATCGCCGGATAACCGTTGTAACGGGTCAGTTGCGCCGGGCCCTGGGTCCATTCGGCCTGGGTGAAGGCCGACAAAGGCACCATTTTTCCGTCGTTGTTGCGTACGTGAATCTTCAGCAGATCGGCGACCTGGCTGCGTTGATCGCCCTCAGACTGAACCACCACCCGTTGCATCCGCCCCTGATTGGGAAAGTCATTGATGTACGTCGAACCAATCGCGGTGGAGAGCACGCTGCCGATGTCGGCAAACGACACGCCCAACGCGTTGGCCTGCTGACGGTCGACGACCAACCGCACTTGCGGCGCTTCGGCCAGGGCGCTTTCGCGCACGTTCATCAGCACCGGGCTCTTTTCAGCGGCTGCGAGCAATTCACTGCGTGCCTGCATCAGCGCGGCATGGCCGAGGCCGCCGCGATCCTGTAAGCGAAACTCGAAGCCACTGGACGTGCCCAGGCCATCGACGGGTGGCGGCAGTACCGAAAACGCCATGGCATCCTTGATCTGGCTGAGGGCAGCGTTGGCCCGGTCGGCAATCGCAGCGGCCGAGTCCTTGACGCCTCTATCGGACCAATCCTTCAACGTGCTGAACGCCAGCGCCGCGTTCTGGCCACTGCCGGAGAAGCTGAAACCGAGAATGACCACGCTGTCGCTGATGCCCGGTTCGCCGGCATTGTGCGCTTCGATCTCCTCGACCACCTGCACCGTACGGTGCTTGCTCGCGCCGGGTGGCAATTGAATGTCGGTGATGGTGTAGCCCTGGTCTTCCACCGGCAGGAACGAGGAGGGCAGGCGCATGAAACACACGCCCAGGGCCACCAGTAGCACCGCGTAGATCAACAGGTAACGCCCGGTGCGCTGCAATGCATAGGCAACCCAGCCCTGATAACGCTCGGTAAGTCGCTCGAAGCGGCGGTTGAACCCGCCAAAGAATCCGCTCTTCTCGTGGTGTGCGCCTTGGGCAATCGGTTTGAGCAAGGTTGCGCACAGCGCCGGGGTCAAGGTCAGGGCGAGGAAGGCCGAGAACAGGATCGAGGTGGCCATCGACAGCGAGAACTGTTGGTAGATCACCCCGACCGAACCCGGCATGAAGGCCATCGGAATGAACACCGCCACCAGCACCAGGGTGATGCCGATGATCGCCCCGGTGATCTGCTTCATCGCCTTGCGGGTCGCCTCCCTGGGCGACAGGCCTTCGCTGGCCATGATCCGCTCGACGTTTTCCACCACGACGATCGCGTCATCCACCAGGATACCGATGGCCAGCACCATGCCGAACATGGTCAGCACGTTGATGGAAAACCCCAGGGCCAACATGGTCGCGAAGGTGCCCATCAGCGCCACTGGCACCACCAGCGTGGGTATCAGGGTGTAGCGGATGTTCTGCAGGAACAGGAACATCACCGCGAACACCAGCAGCATCGCCTCGCCGAGGGTGTAGACCACCTTGGTGATCGAGACCTTGACGAAAGGCGAGGTGTCGTAAGGAATCGTGTACTGGACGCCTGCGGGGAAGTACCGCGACAGTTCATCCATCTTGGCCCGCACCAGGGTTGCGGTGTTCAGGGCATTGGCCCCCGGCGACAACTGGACGCCGACGGCGGTTGATGGCTTGCCGTTCAGGCGCGTGGAGAATTGGTAGTCCTGGCTGCCGATCTCGACCCGCGCGACATCGCCGATGCGCACCGTGGAACCATCAGGGTTGGCCTTGAGCACGATGGCGGCAAACTCTTCAGGGCTCGACAGCTGGCCTTTGACCAGGATGGTCGCGGTGATTTCCTGAGTCGCGCGGCTCGGCAAGTCGCCAATGCTGCCGGCCGAGACCTGGGCGTTTTGCGCGACGATGGCGGCGTTGACATCCGCCGGGGTCAGGTTGAAACCGATCAACTTGCGCGGGTCGATCCAGATGCGCATGGCGCGCTCGGCGCCATACAACTGCGCCTTGCCGACGCCGTCGAGGCGCTTGATCTCGTTCATCACGTTGCGTGCCAGGTAGTCGCTGAGCGCCACGTCGTCGAGCTTGCCGTCGCTTGAGGTGAGGGCAATCAACAGCAGGAAGCCGGCGGACACTTTTTCCACCTGCAAGCCTTGCTGGTTCACCGCTTGCGGCAGGCGCGACTCCACCACCTTGAGGCGATTCTGCACGTCGACCTGGGCCATTTCCGGATCGGTGCCCGGCTGGAAGGTGGCCTTGATCGTGGCGCTGCCCAGGCTGCTCTGCGATTCGAAGTACAACAGATGGTCGGCGCCATTGAGTTCTTCCTCGATCAGGCTGACCACGCTTTCGTCCACGGTCTGTGCTGACGCACCGGGGTACACGGCATAGATTTCGATTTGCGGCGGTGCGACGTTGGGGTACTGCGCCACCGGCAACTGCGTAATGGCCAGGGCACCGGCCAACAGGATGAACAGGGCGACCACCCAGGCGAACACCGGGCGATCGATAAAGAACTGCGGCATAAACAAGCGTCCTGCTTACTGGCCAGAAACCTGGGCAAGTGGAAGAGGGGTGTCGTCAACCTGCACTTTTTCGCCGGGACGGGCGTGTTGCAGGCCTTCGATGACGATGCGGTCGCCGGGCTTCAAACCGCCCGTGACGACCCAGCGGTCGTTCTGCACCGGCCCCAGTTCGACCGGCTGCTGGCTGACGCGCTGCTCTGCGTCGAGCAGCAATACCTGGGCGATGCCGGCACTGTCACGCTGGATGGCCCGTTGCGGCACGCTGATGCCTTGCTGGTTGACGGCTTGCTCCAGGCGCACGCGCACGAAGCTGCCTGGCAGCAGATCAAGGTCCGGGTTGGGGAATTCGCTGCGCAGGATGACCTGGCCGGTGCCCGGGTCGACGGTGATGTCGGTAAACAGCAGCTTGCCGGGCAACGGGTAGAGGCTGCCATCGTCCTGGATCAGGGTCGCCTTGGCCTGGCCTTGACCCACTTCCTTCAATTGGCCGGAACGGAACGCCCGGCGCAGGTCGTTGAGTTCGCGGGTTGATTGGGTCAGGTCGGCGTGGATCGGATCGAGTTGCTGGATCAGCGCCAATGGCGTGGTCTCGTTTTGCCCGACCAATGCGCCTTCGGTGACCAGCGCGCGGCCGATGCGTCCGGAAATCGGCGCGGTGACAGTGGCGTAGCCAAGGTTCAGCCGGGCGCGTTCAACCGCCGCCTTGCTGGCGGCCACGTCGGCGGCGGTTTGCCGGGCGTTGGCCCGGGCATTGTCGTAGTCCTGGCCGCTGATGGCCTTGTCGTCGATCAACTGGGCGTAGCGCTGCTCTTGCAGTTTCGCCTGGAACGCGTTGGCCTCGGCCTTGCGCAATACCGCCTCGGCGCTATCGAGATCCGCCTTGAACGGTGCCGGATCGATCCGGAACAGCACCTCGCCCTTTTTCACGTCGCTGCCCTCGCGAAAGGCCCGTTGCAGCACCACGCCGGCGACGCGGGCGCGCACCTCGGCCATGCGCGGCGCGGCAATGCGCCCGGTCAATTCGCTGCTGATCGACAGCGCTCGGGTTTCGACGGTTTCGATGCGAACGCTGGCCAATGGCGGCTGTTCTTCGGCGATCGAAGCCTTGTCGCACGCGCTCAGCGTCAACGCCAGTGCAATCAGGCTGAGCCCGGCAAGCAGTTTCTTTGACATGGATGACCCCAATAGTGACCCCCAGCATCCTACTGGGCGACGGCGATGGTAGCGGTGAAGCTTTGTTGGTGCTGTGTGAAATTGTGTAAGGGTTTTGCTCAGGTGTGTGCCGGGGCGTATATCCTTTACAGCTTGATTCCTTTTGCGCCTGTGATGCCGCCTTCGCGGGCAAGCCCGCTCCCACAGTGATTGACGGTGTACACATAATTTGTGTTCGCATCGGACCCTGTGGGAGCGGGCTTGCCCGCGAAGAGGGCCTGACAGACGCCACTGCACTTTCTGGAAACACCCCATGCCCAACATCCTCCTGGTCGAAGACGACACCGCACTCGCCGAGCTGATCGCCAGCTACCTGGAACGCAACGGTTACTCCGTCAACGTAATCGGTCGAGGCGATCAGGTGCGCGAACGCGCGCGGCTCACACCGCCGGACCTGGTGATCCTCGACTTGATGCTGCCCGGTCTCGATGGCTTGCAAGTCTGCCGCCTGCTGCGCGCCGATTCAGCGAGCTTGCCGATCCTCATGCTCACCGCCCGCGACGACAGCCACGATCAGGTGCTGGGCCTGGAAATGGGCGCCGACGACTACGTCACCAAACCCTGCGAACCCCGGGTGCTGCTGGCCCGGGTGCGCACCTTGCTACGGCGCAGCAGCCTTGCCGAGCCATTGGCGGCCAATGACCGGATCCTCATGGGCAATCTGTGCATCGACCTGTCCGAGCGCACGGTGACCTGGCGCGGGCAGCCGGTGGAAATGTCCAGCGGCGAGTACAACTTGCTGGTGGTGCTGGCCCGACATGCTGGCGAAGTGTTGAGCCGCGACCAGATCCTGCAACGCCTGCGTGGCATCGAGTTCAACGGCACCGACCGTTCGGTGGATGTGGCCATCTCCAAGCTGCGGCGCAAGTTCGACGACAATGCCGGCGAGGCTCGCAAGATCAAGACCGTGTGGGGCAAGGGTTACCTGTTCAGTCGATCCGAGTGGGAATGCTGAGACGATGTTCAGAATCCTCTTTCGCCTGTACCTGGTGACCATCGTTTCGTTCAGCGCCGCGATCTACCTGGTGCCGGACCTGGTGATCAAGGTCTTCCACGAGCGCTTCCTCACCTACAACCTGGATTACTCGCGCGGTTTGCAAACCCTCATGGTCAGGCAGTTCAAGGCCGTCCCGAGCGAACAATGGCCAGCCCTTGCCGCGCAAATGGACAAGGAATTCGAACCGCTGCATATCGTGCTCAGCGCCATTGACGATGCCAGCTTGTCGAGCGAAGAACAGCAGCGTTTGCAGCGCGGCGAAAACGTCGTGCGCGTTGGCGACTGGGGCTGGCGTACCCTGGCGGTGGCACCGCTGAACGAGCACACCGTGGTGCAAATGGTCGTGCCCCCAGACCCGATGGACGTCAGCCTGTTGTACTGGAGCATCAACGTGCTGATCGGCGCCACCATGCTTGCCTGTCTGCTGCTGTGGCTGCGCCCGCACTGGCGTGACCTGGAACGTCTCAAGAGCGCGGCGGAACGCTTCGGCAAGGGGCACTTGAGCGAGCGTACGCAGATTGCCGCCAGCTCCAACATCGGCAGCCTGGCCAACGTTTTCGACACGATGGCTGGCGACATCGAGAACCTGCTGAATCAACAGCGGGACCTGCTCAATGCCGTATCCCACGAATTGCGCACGCCATTGACCCGCCTGGATTTTGGCCTGGCCCTGGCCCTTTCCGATGATTTGCCCGCCACCAGCCGCGAGCGTTTGCAGGGATTGGTCAATCACATTCGTGAGCTCGACGAACTGGTGCTGGAATTGCTGTCGTACAGCCGCCTGCAAAACCCCGCACGTTTACCGGAGCCTATCGAAGTGTCGCTGGATGAATTCATCGACAGCATCCTGGGCAGCGTCGACGAAGAACAATCGCCGGATATCGTCATCGACGTGTTGCTGCACGGCCAGCTCGAACGCTTTAGCCTCGACCCACGGCTGACCGCCCGCGCCCTGCAAAACCTGTTGCGCAATGCCATGCGCTACTGCGAAAGGCGCATTCAGGTCGGTGTACAGGTGTGCCCCAAAGGCTGTGAGATCTGGGTGGACGACGATGGGATCGGTATCCCGGATGACGAGCGCGAGCGGATATTCGAACCGTTCTATCGACTCGATCGCAGCCGGGATCGGGCCACCGGCGGGTTTGGCCTGGGGTTGGCAATCAGCCGTCGGGCATTGGAAGCCCAGGGTGGAACGTTGACGGTGCAAGCGTCGCCGTTGGGTGGGGCAAGGTTTCGGCTGTGGTTGCCGACAGCGCCCTGATCCATCATCACCCGGTAGGAGCTGCCGCAGGCTGCGATCTTTTGATCTTGCTTCTTCCAATATCAAGATCAAAAGATCGCAGCCTGCGGCAGCTCCTACAAGGGTCAGGTGCTGATCCGAGTGCGTAATTGCGTGGCCATCTCCTCAAGATCCACCAGCGAATTACGCCCGATCAGCATCCACGCATGCTCCATATCCGACCAATACACGATGTTCATCCCGTGCCGTCGCTCATTGGCAAAATGCCGGCTGCCGCTGTTGGAGCGCGTGACGCACAGCGCCATCGGCCCATGAACCGGGTCCAGGTAAGTGATCTGGGCGATAGCCACGCCGTCGTATTCAAGGATTTGTGCGCGCTTGAATTGGGCGCGTGGCAAGGCCAGTTTTGCCGGCAGCAGATTGAGTCCCAATCGCGCGTCGATGGTGCGCAACTGCGCCTGTTGCGTCGCTTCGTCGCTGGGCAAATGGTCGAGGGTTTCCGGCACGTAGAGCACCATGTAGTCGGCGACGAGCCCGCGCCAGTTGTGGGTCTGCTGACTGGTTTGCCAACCGAGGAACAAACGGTCCGCCAGCACCCCGCCGGCCAGCAATCCGGCGGCGGCCGCGAGGAACCAGCGCCGACTCAGTGCAGGGCGAGTCGGGGCGGGCAGGGTATCGAGCATGGCTTGCAGGCGCTCGACCGGGGCTTGTCGAGTCACTTCGTCGTAAGCTGACTTGAACGGCATGCTGCTGCGGTCCAGCCATTGCAGGCGCAAGCCGAGCATCGGGTCTTCGGCGAGGGCGGCATCGATGCGGCTGCGTTGTTCGGCATCGAGCTGGTTGTCCAGGTAGGCCACCAGTTGCTCATCCGACAGTTTCGCGTTCATCGACGTTCTCCGGTGGAAGGGTTCGGCACCGTGTGCAGGGGCGGATACTCGGCGAGTTTCAGCCGGGCGGCGGCCAGTCGGCTCATCACGGTGCCGATGGGGACTTGCAGGACATCGGCCACCTCGCGGTAGGACAAGCCTTCGACGTAGGCCAGAAACACCGTTTCGCGCTGGGCCTCGGGCAACGCCTCTACGCGCCGGATCACCTGCGCGGCGCGAACATGGGTCTGTGCCGCTTGTTCGCCATCGAACGACAGGGCTTGATCGGCATCCACCACGCCCTGGCCCTGCTGCACTCGGCGGGCTCGCACTTCATTGATCCAGATTGAATGCAGAATGCTCATCAGCCAACGGTCCATGCGCGTGCCCGATTCAAATTGCCCGCCGCGTTCGAGCGCCCGCACGCAGGTGGCCTGCACCAAGTCCTCGGCGACATGCCGTTGTCGGGACAACAGCAAGCCGTAACGCCACAGACGCGCCAGGTGCTGTCCCAGTTCTGCCCTAATTTCCTGATCGCTGGCGATAGCGACCTCCCTCCAATCGGGTTGTCAGGTTTTCGATGACGCGTTGATGGCTTCGGCGAGGTCCTGGTATTGCTCGCAGGTGGTGTTGCCGCAGATCGATTTGATCTGCTGCAACTGTTCCCGGGCGAGGTCCAGCCGGCCCTTGATCACATAGGCTTCGCCAAGGTACTCGCGAACCAGCGCATATTGCGGATCAAGCGTGACCGACTGCAGGTAATAACCGATGCCTTCATCGGTCCGTCCCAGTTTACGCGTAGCGTAGCCCCGATAGTTCAAGGCCTTGGCGGTGTTGGGTTGCTTGAGCGTATCGAGCAGGGCCAGGGCTTCTTCGTAACGCCCGTCCTTGGCCAGCTGATAGGCGTAGTCGGTACGGTCGGCGTCCGGCAAGAGCATGCTGGTTTGCTTGACGCACCTTTGTGCCTTGCTGTCGAACACCTGCCCTCGAGGGCACTGCGGTTTGGCAGGAGTATCTTCCTCGCCGTTGGCCCATGCCAGGGAGCTGGACAGCGCGACGGCAAGCACCAGTGGTGCAGTAACAATCGAGAGACGGCGATTCATGGGCAATGCTCCGAACGGGCCGAAAACGTTGAGAAGGGCTGATGACCCTTCATGCGAAACATAAACACCTCGGCCTGAACATTTATTCATTTTTCTTGGGCGATTTTTTGCAACAAAAGCCCCAGCTTACCGGGGGCTGTCAATTCAGTAGACGAATCGGTTTTTCCGCCGCCCAGGCCTGGATGTCCTCGATCATCTGCGCAAAGAATAGATGGTAATTTTGCTGGCTGACGTACCCGACATGGGGCGTTGCCAGCACGTTGTCCAGGGTTCTGAATGGATGATGCGCGGGCAGGGGCTCTTGCTCGAACACGTCCAGCGCCGCGCCTCCCAGGCGTTGTTTCTGCAGGGCCTTGATCAGCGCCGCTTCATCGACAATCGGCCCGCGGGCGGTGTTGACCAGTAGCGCCGTGGGCTTCATCCATGCCAACGCCTGGGCGTCCACCATGCCACGGCTGCGCTCACTGAGTACCAGGTGCACCGACAACACGTCGGCCTGCTCGAACAATTGCTGCTTGCTGACGTAGGTCACGTCGAACTCGGCGGCGCGTTCGGCGCTGAGGTTTTCACTCCAGGCGATGACCCGCATGCCGAACGCCTGGCCGAAGCGGGCGACCCGTTGGCCAATGCTGCCCAGGCCCAGGATCGCCAGGGTCTTGCCATGCAGGTCGCCACCGAGGCCTTGTTGCCACTTTCCGGCGCGCAAGGCGTTGGCTTCGACCACCAGGTTGCGGGTGGCGGCCATGATCAAGGCCCAGGTCAGCTCCGGCGCGGCATGTTTATAGCTGTCGGTGCCACAGACCTGAATGCCGAGCGCAGCAGCGGCCTTGAGATCGAGGGCGGCATTGCGCATGCCACCGGTCACCAGCAGCTTGAGATTGGGCAAGCGGCGCAGCAGGTCTTCGTCGAAGCGCGTGCGCTCGCGCATCACGCAGATCACTTCAAACTCGCCCAGGCGCGTGGCCAGGGTCGGGTTGTCAGCGGGGTAGTCGTGGATGAACGCGACCTGGCCGATGGTCTCCAGCGCCGACCAGTCCACCACGTCGCGGGCCACATCCTGCCAATCATCGATCACTGCAATCTGTACCGCCATCAGCCTTACCTCATCAAGGAACGGGGTTGGTTTTGTCCAGCCAGCCAAGCAAGGCCTTGTGAAACTGCGCCGGCTCTTCCATCTGCGGCGCGTGGCCCATGCCGGGGAATTCGACCAGGGTCGATTGGGGAATCAGTTTCGCCACCTGCTTGCCGAGCACGTCGTAATGACCGATTTTCGCCTTGACCTCGGGGGGCGCGATGTCCTTGTTGATCGCCGTGGTATCGGCGGTGCCGATCAGCAGCAAGGTCGGCACCTTCAGGTCCTTGAACTCGTAGTAGACCGGTTGGGTGAAAATCATGTCGTAGATCAAAGCCGAGTTCCAGGCGACCTGGTTTTTGCCAGGGCCCTTGGCCATGCCGGCGTACATGTCTACCCAGCGGTCGAATTCGGGCTTCCAGCGGCCATCATAATAGGTGTTGCGCTGGTAGTCGTGGATGCCTTCGGCTGTCACCTTCAGTTCGCGCTCATACCATTGATCGACGGTGCGATAAGGCACGCCGAGGGCTTTCCAGTCCTCCAGGCCGATCGGGTTCACCATCGCAAGCTGGTCGACCTGTTCGGGATATTGCAGCGCATAGCGGGTGGCGAGCATGCCGCCGGTGGAATGTCCGAGCAAGCTGGCTTTCTGGATGCCGAGGGCCTTGAGCAGTTGCTGGGTGTTGCTCGCCAGTTGCTGGAAGGTGTACTGATAATGGTCCGGTTTGCTGGACGTGCAGAAACCGATCTGGTCCGGGGCAATGACCCGATAGCCGGCATCGCTCAGCGCCTTGATCGAGGTCTCCCAGGTGGCGCCGCAGAAGTTCTTGCCATGCATCAGCACCACGTTGCGGCCGTTGGCCTTGCCATGGGCTGCCACGTCCATGTAGCCCATTTGCAGGGATTTACCCTGGGACTCGAACGCAAAATGCTTGACGGTGTAGGGGTATTCGAAGCCTTGCAGCTCGGGGCCGTAGACCGGGCCCTCGGCAGCGATGGCGGGCATGGCGGCGGTCAGCAGCAGGCCGGGCAGCCAGCTTGAGCGGGTAAGGGGCATGGATGAACTCCGTTGAAAATCCGCCGATGCTGGATCGGCACGATTAGGGCGACATTAAACAGGCAATCGCCGCGGCACTTGGTTCAACTCATCCACCCCAGGGTGGCCAACGCCACTGCGCCATAACGGGCGCCTTTGGCCAGGGTCACGATCAACAGGAAACGCCCCAGCGGCTCGCGCATGACGCCGGCCACCAGGGTCAGTGGGTCGCCGATTACCGGCAGCCAACTGAGCAGTAACGACCAGTGGCCGTAACGTTGATAGTGACGACGGGCGTTTTCCAGGTGTCTGGCGCTGACCGGGAACCAGCGCCGGTCCCGAAAGCGCTCGATGGCGCGTCCCAGCCACCAGTTCACCACTGAACCGAGGACGTTGCCCAGCGTGGCGACAGCCAGCAGCAACCACAGCCAGTACCGATCGCTGAGTATCAGCCCGACCAGCACCGCTTCGGACTGCAGCGGCAGTAAAGTCGCGGCACCGAACGCCGCCAGGAACAAGCCGAAGCAGGCAGTGAAAATCAATGGGCGGGGTAGTCCGCCACCACGACATCCGTACCGTCCTTTTTCAGGCCGATCACCTGATAGGCATCGCTCATGCCGTCCATTTCCATGCCCGGCGAGCCCATGGGCATGCCAGGGGCGGCAACACCGAGCAGGTCATCGCGCTTGCTCAGGGCCAGCACTTGATCGGCTGGCACATGGCCTTCCACGAATTTGCCGTTGATCAAGCCGGTATGGCACGAGGCCAGGCGCGGAGGTACGCCGTGTTGTTGCTTGAACTCGCTCATGTTGCTTTCGACATGGTCTTCTACCTTGAAACCATTGGCTTCGAGATGGCTGATCCATTTCTTGCAGCAACCGCAATTGGCATCACGATGGACCTCGATCGGGATCAGGTCGGCGGCTTGGGCCAGGGAGGAAATGAACAGGGCGCCCAAGGCAGCCAGACGTAAATGGGTTCGCATGGGGGAAGGGGTCTCGGGTAGCGGGCGAAAATCATATTTTGAAGGTTTTTAGCGGGTAGGCGTTCCGAGTTTGTTTCGAATTGCTACCGAGTTGCTTGGCCTTATTATCGTAGATCAAAGTTGTCAGGCGGATGAGGGGAAGATGACAAGTTTGTCAGGTGGGCGGCCGCACCCGTTGCACACGGCTCACGTCATGCGTTGTCAGCGGAACGCGGAGCGTCCCTGGCGGCATTTCCGCGCAGAGCATGGGAACGATCATACATGGGGCGGCTGTCAGGCGGCGTTCGCCGCGATAAAGCTAAAAATCTTCATCGGCTGTAACATAAGCCCCCGTTTGATGGATGCACAGCGGATACATATTTCAGCTTCAGGAATTACCAATGACTCAATCGCAACGTTTGAAATACTCGATTCTGATCTCCCTCGTGGTACTGGGAATCATGTTTGGCCTTTCGTATTTGCAGAACACCGGCGTCATCAGTGAAAAACTGTTCCAGTACATCGCCATCGGCGTGGCGGTGGTCGTGGTGGTCGTCAACGGCGTGATGCGCCGCAAGGTCAAGCCCTGAGCGGCGCGCCGGGCCTGGCTCGATCAGTCGTGGCTCAGCAGGGCGGCGGCGCGTGGGTGGAGGCTGTAGCTCTTGTCCGCATTGAGGACAATCACGCCTTCGGTGCACAGGCGTTTCAACACCTCGCGCACACTCAGGAACGATAAGGGAATATCCAGTTCCAGCAAGTGCGTGTGCACGCCGCGCACGCCCAGGCTGCGGTCGTTCTCGGCGGCCGACAGCAAGGCGTCGATGACTTTCAGGCGAATCAGACTGGTTCGCAGGCCAAAGCTCTTGAGCAGGATACGGATGCGCTCGTTGCCGTGGCGCTCGGTACGCTGGTCGAAAACACCGACCCCAATGGAAGTGCCCTTTGGCGCTTTGCTACCGTCCGTTGGCAGTTGCGAGTTGTACATTGCAAAAACTCCTTTTCAGAGCCTGATCGGGAAAAATTGGGCGCTCTTGCCTTACAGACGCATGAGCGACCCAAATCATGAAGACTTAAATGTAGAAATTTCGTCGTCATGATGTGACCACTGTGTAAGGTGGCGTTGAAATGCGGTCCGCGACCGCCATCCAGTCTCCTAAATTTTCGTCGTTTGCTTCGTCCCTAACAGGATGCGCAGTCTGTACGCAGAACTGTGACCATCGGTTTTCGATCAGGAGCGAGTGTGATTATTTCCAGCCAGTTAGCCAGGATCAGCCTGGCGGGTGTATTTCTCGGGCTGAGCGTTGCGGCGAGTGCACACAACCCGCCTGGGCAGGCGAGTGCCGATATCCGCCGGACCGGTTTCGGTGTGCCACATATTCGAGCCGAGAACGAGCGGGGGCTCGGTTACGGCATCGGCTATGCCTACGCTCAGGATAACCTGTGTTTGCTGGCCAACGAGATCGCCACGGTGAACGGTCAACGCTCACGCTTGTTCGGCCCCGACCCGTTCACCGTCGAAGGTCGGGAAAACCGCCTCAGCGATCTGTTTTTCATCTGGTTGAACACCCCGCAGGCGGTCGATGCTTTCTGGCAGGCGCAACCCCCTGAAGTACGGCAGCTGATGGAAGGTTATGTGGCCGGTTACAACCGTTTCCTGGGCGAGCGTCGGGCGCGGGGCCTGCCGCCGCAGTGCCAGGGCGATTGGGTGCGGGACATTACCGCGATGGATCTGGTCAAGCTGACCCGGCGCTTGCTGGTCGAAGGCGGCGTCGGGCAGTTCGCCGAAGCCCTGGCGGGCGCGACGCCGCCGGCCGCGGTCGCCGCCACTGGCCATGAGCAGGCTTCGTTCCAGGTGGCCGCTTTACGCTTGCAGCGCTTTGCCCTCGATCGTGGCAGCAACGCGGTGGCGGTGGGCAGCGAGCGCTCCTTCAACGGACGCGGCATGTTGCTGGCCAACCCGCATTTTCCGTGGGTCGGCGGGATGCGTTTCTACCAGATGCACCTGACCATCCCTGGCAAACTGGACGTCATGGGCGCCGCATTGCCTGGATTGCCGTTGATCAATATCGGTTTCAACCAGCACCTGGCCTGGACCCACACGGTGGATTCGTCCAAGCACTTCACGCTGTATCGACTGCAACTCGATCCTAAGGATCCGACCCGTTACCTGCTCGATGGCCAATCCCTGCCAATGCACAAACAGACGCTGACGGTTGACCTCAAGCAGCCGGATGGCACGGTCAAAGCGGTGTCCCACGTGGTGTACAGCTCGCAATTCGGCCCGATTGTGCAATGGCCGGGCAAGCTGGATTGGGATAATCAGTTCGCCTACAGCTTGCGCGATGCCAACCTGGACAATGACCGGGTGTTGCAGCAGTGGTACGCCATGAACCGTGCCGGCAGCCTCAAGGCGTTCCAGGCTTCGGTCCATGAAATCCAGGGCATCCCGTGGGTCAACACCCTGGCGGCGGACGATCAGGGCCAGACGCTGTACATGAACCTGTCGGTGGTGCCGAACGTGAGCAGCGAAAAACTCGCGCAGTGCAGTGATCCACGAATCGGCTTGCAGATGATCATCCTCGACGGTTCAAACAGCGCCTGCGCCTGGGACATCGACCCGCACGCCGCACAAAAAGGCATTTTTGCCGCGAGCCAATTGCCGCAACTGCTACGCAAGGACTTCGTGCAGCATTCCAATGATTCGGCCTGGCTGGCCAATCCGGCGCAGCCGCTCACCGGTTTCTCGCCATTGATCAGCCAGGACGGCCAACCCTTGGGGCTGCGCGCGCGGTTCGCCCTGGATCGCCTGGGTTCACTGGCCAGGTCCGGGCCGATCGCGGCGGCGGATCTGCAACAGATGGTGCTGGATGACCAGGTGTATCAGGCGACGCAAGTGATGCCGGACCTGTTGCAATTCTGCGCGGCCGACCTGGGGGCCGATGCGCAGGCGCTGGCGCCGCTGTGTGCCAGCCTCAAGGCCTGGGATCGCAAGGCCAACCTCGACAGCGGCATGGGCTTCGTGCATTTCCAGAATGTCATGGAGGCGCTGGATCAGGTGCCCGATGCCTGGCGCGTGGCGTTCGATCCGCTGGACCCGCAACACACGCCGAGAGGCGTGGCGGTTGACCGTCCACAGGTGGCGCAGGCGTTGCGCCAAGCGATGCTGGCATCGGTAGAGCAGGTCCAGGCCTCAGGGCTCAGGAAAGATGCCCGCTGGGGCGATGTCCAGGTGGTCAGCAGCGGAGGGGAGCAAACGCCGATCCATGGCGGGCCGGGTACGTTGGGCGTCTACAACGCCATCCAGAGCGTGCCCAGGAGCGACGGCAAACGCGAAGTGGTCAGCGGTACCAGCTACCTGCAAGTGGTGACGTTCGATGAACAGGGCCCGCAGGCCAAGGGGCTTCTGGCATTTTCGCTGTCGAGCGATCCAGCCTCGAAATACTCGCGGGACCAGACGCTGGCTTTTTCGAAGAAGCAGCTCAGTGTGTTGCCATTCACCGAGCAACAGATCCTGGCGGACCCGGACTATCAGGCCCAGACCATCCACGAACACAACGCCAGGGGGGGTACCCAGTAAGCTGAAGGCGGGTTGATTGAGGCGTGAAGGCCGCAGCCGCGAGGGCTGCGGCCTTCAGCTTTTCGGGCTTTGCTGCGGAATGGCGTTGAGCACCGGGTTGCCGTCCTTGTTGCGGGTCAGGTAGACCGGCAGCACCTTGGGCAGGGACGTCACCAGGGTATCAAGCTCCTTGATGTTGTAGATGCCGCCGATGCGGATCGCGCCGGTGCTGTTGTCGGCGACCATCAAGGGGTTTTCGAGGTAGCGGTTGATCAATGGCAGGGCATCGCTGAGCGTCAGGTCGTCGAGCACCAGTTTGCCGTTGCGCCAGGCCAGCGAGTTGTCGTTGTCGTAGGTCTGGCTGATCCGCGGAATGTGGTCGCCATGGCGATAGCTCGCTTGCATCGAAGGGCCGAGCCTCAAGCCATCCCTCGACAGGTCATCGTTGCTGCTGACCAGTACCGAGCCTTCGACCAGGTTTACCTTCACCTGGTCTTCATACATCCAGACGTTGAATTTTGTCCCGGTGACCCGGATTCGGCCTTCGGACGCCTTGACGACGAATGGGTGCGACGCGTCGTGGCTGACGCTGAAGAACGCCTCGCCTTTTCCCAGGGTGACCTGGCGTCGATCCTTGTAGTTGCTGTAGGTCAACTCGCTGCCCAGGTTCAGTTCCACCTGGCTGCCGTCGTTCAAGGTGACCTGACGCACACTGTCGGTCGCCTCGAAGTGTTGATACGAATTGGGCAGCCAGCCCAGGTTCCAGCCGCTGTACGCCGCCAACGGCAACGCCAATGCACAAACGGCCGCCGCCATGCCGACAGTGCGCCAGGACGCCCGGGTGCGGCGCACCATTGGCGCAACGCTGGAGTCTGGTCGCGGAAGATCGCCTGCAACTTCCCAGATTTCCAGCATGGCCTCGTATTCGACCAGATGCAGTGGATGAACATCCAGCCACTGCTCGAATGCCTGGCGCTCTTCAACGGTGCAGTCGGGTTCATGCAGGCGCATGCACCAATGCGCGGCGGCTTCGGTAATGGCGTCAAACTGGGCTTGCGGGAGAGGGGTGTCGGTCATTGACTCATCCTGATTTCCCGCATTCTAACCTTGAGGGCAGCTTGCGAAAACAGCCGTCATGGCATTTACCCATCAAACGGCTGTTTATTTTCTGAATCAAGGCGTGTGGGTGTGTAACACCCGTCCGAGCTGACTGATTAACCAGGCCACGCTATCAGCGTTGCCAAGTTGTACCGCCAGCCGGACCAGTGAGTTTCTCTTGAAGGTCTCGCGAGCACCGCTCAGGTTTTCTGCGCCGGTCAACGCCAGGATATGCGCTTTGACCCGATCGGTATCTGCAAGAGTAGAACTTCCCGGATCTTCCCACTCGCCAGTGTCGGGATCCTGGGTCATGAACAGTTGTGTGTAGGGTGTCTTGATCGACAACGCGGTGTCCTGAACACTGGTCAAAGCATTTTTGAGCTGCCTGGCGGTCCCACTGGCAGTGCCGATCAGATCGGCGAAAGGTCTACCAGGATCCATGTAGGAAATGTCCTCGGAGTCACAAACGATGTGTGAAAGTTCATGCAGGAGAGTCGTCGCCCGTGCATGCGTACTGATCGGGAAGGCCTTGTCGGTAAGGTGTTGGCGGTAATGCTCGTAACTGGAGTCAAAGAACTTTTCTCCCAGGTAGATTTTCTTTTTTATGTCCTTCGGGACGACAAAACCGAATGTACTCTCGGCGCCTTCGATTACCCTGCCGACGACAAAACGATCGGACTTGGCCTTTCTGAGCGAAGGGTCCAACAAGGCGGCAAACATGTCGCCCACGACTTTTTCCAGCTTTTCCACATGTGCGGGCAGTACTTCTGGCACGTCGATGAAACGCTTGATGAGTTCGTGCACGGGGGTGGTCGTGTCGTTGGCGTTCTTCAGCAACTGCAGGTTTTGAAAACTGTTCCAGGCATAGCTCGTCGCCAGGTCCAGCGCTTCGTCGATTTGCCGGGCCTTTAGCGGGAAAAGGCGTCGTATTTGCGCCATTCCATGGGCGTCGATGTTCATGCCGTCCCAGGCCGCTGCCAGCGCATCCAGTCGGCGGATGAGGCCAAATTGCGGTGCGGGTGCAGCCCGGTCGAGCACCCATTGTTTCGATTCGTTTTGCCGTAGATAAGGGCCGAGCGCCTGTGTGCCAGCGATGCGCCAGCGGGTGCCGCGTTTGGCCACCGCAAATACCTTGCCTTCCACCGGCCCGTAAACTTGCCGGGTCGCCGGGTGCGCGTAGAGCCCGAGCGTTGAGTCGGGCTTGAGCGAAGCCAGGTCGACGTGCAGGCTTTCATGATGCTTCAGGCCAGTGCGTTCGGGGGCGGTAACCTTGATGTCTTGCCATTTGCAGGCGGCTTCAGGTTTTTCTTGCAGCGCATCGGTCGGCCTGGAAGTCGGCGGTGCGGGAATGTCCAGCGATTGGCGCAACGAAGCGAGTTGAGCAATGCCGCTGATGAACCTCTTGATGGCCGACGACCATTTATGCGTTTGCAGGTCTTCGGCGGATTGCTTGATGTCACGGTAGCTGGAGTACACCGTGACAGGGTAGGCGAGCTTGCCCATGAAAAACGAATAGGCCTCGTGCAGGTCTTCACCCAGAACGTGCTTGATGGTTGCCCATTCACCCTGCTTTCCGTCATCGGACTGACAACCGAGCAATCGGCTCAACAACGCGGCATTGTCATGGAACAATTGACCGAACAGGTGCCCCTTGATGGGGTTGGATGCCAGCGTGACGTCGGCTCTGGTATTGCCCGAGGCCACCGGCACGGCTCTTGTCGTCCGGTTGCTGGACGTTGCCATCCGCGTCTGCAGCAAGATCCGCTCGGGGTTCTCCAGGTTCATGAGTATCCAATCGAGCAATGGGCCGCGTGTCTTCAGTTCGGCCAACAACTGGGCTTCGCTTGCGTATTCCTTCATCCCGTGCTGAGGACTGTGAGGGGCCAACAGCACCTGCGGCGCTGTGTTATCTGCCGATGAACCGATCAGGTAGATGCCAGGCACCTTTACGGTTTGGCCGCTCCTGACACCGAGGAACTCCAAAGGCCGGATGATGGCGTGGGCACCTTCGACGGCGGCTCGGGCGATGGCGTCCGGCATGTCCATGACTTGGCGGACAAGGTCAAAACCGGTTTCGCTCAAGCGCTCCTGCAGTTTTTCTTCATGGGCGTAGTGCATCAGTTGCCAGGGCAGTTGCGTGTAGAAACGCTGCCGGCGAACCCTGTTTGCCTCGGTATCGGCGAGGGCTGCGCTGAGGATTTTCCGCTGATGCTCACCCGGTTTCAGATTGCGTATCAGGTCTTTGATGTAGCGTTCGTCGAAGCCTTGCGCAATGACCGTGGTGTCCAGGGGCGTCAGTTCGAGGCGGATGGTGTCGAGGTCCTTGAGGTGAGCCAACGCAAATTCGGTCAGCGTCTGCCTGCTGGATGCAGACCTGGGACCCGCGCTGATCTCGACCTGGACCTTGTCGGGGTCGATGTTGAAGTTGTCTGCCTTGAGTTGTTTTTCCAGTTCATGGTGGGCAGTGCGCTGCAATGAGCGGATGCCGGTGAGGTAATCCTGGTCGTCCTTTACGTTTTTCAGGTATTGCTCAAGCAGCTCGCCATGCAGGATCAGCTCATTGATCGACGCCTTGGCCAGCCAGGCTGGCAGTTTTTGCTGGGTGGTCAGGGACTGGGCGATGTCGGTCGCGCGACTGAGCCCGGTCATCGGCTCACGCAGGGCTACCAGATTCAACAGGTTGGCCAGCGGCGCGGGGGAGAGAGGGGTGGTCAGCGCACGGGTGACGAAGGCTTGGTCCAGATCAACGAAGGGCTTTTGCACATGTTCGAGGAAATGCCCATGAATCCGTTGCAGCGGCGCCAGCGTGTAGACTTTGCCGGGCGACCGCTCGCTGCGGCCGAGGTTTTCCAAGAGCATAAAACGATGATTTTCGTTTTCAAGGCGCCGTTCGAGCTCGTCCTTTAGTGGCGTCAGTGCCTTGAAGGCTTCAAATCCCAGTGCCGGCGTCCACAGAATGGCTTTGCCCGAGTGCACCGGATCCAGGCCACCCCGTTCAGTCAAGACAAAACAACTGGCCAGTTTCAGCGGGGTTGCAGTGGCTCCAGCCTTCAACGCCAGGGCAAAGACTTCCGGTAAAAAGCCGTTCAATGCTGCTCGCTGCCAGTGTATGGGCGTATCGAGCACGGTCTTGATGATCGCCCGTTCTGACGCACCCAGAGTGCGCGAGACGGTGCGCAGCTTCAGTTCACTGCGCAGGGCCGTTGACAGGGTATGGGTAAAACTCGATTGCAAACCCTCCAGTGACAGGTTGACCAGGCTTCGCGCATCGGTGAACGTGCGGGTCTGCGGGGGAATGGCCGGGTGTTTTTCAAGGAGTTGATCGAGCGCCTGTTCGACCGAATTGAGCAGCGACAGCTCCTGTTTGGCCGACTCGGCGCGCACGGTGGCCGGTCGCGCGTTAATGCCGCGGTCCGGCCGTGTGCTCCAGCGACCCTGGGCTTCAGCCAGCAGCAAGCGTTGATCGATCAACCCCCGAACGTCCAAGGCGTTGTCGAGCAAGGCATGAGGGTCCAGCATGCCTTCGCTTTCACGGTAACGGCTCAAGGCATGGCTGAGGTTTTGCCGCTGTTTATCCACGATGTCATGCATCAAGCGAGTAAACACCGAGCCGACGATGGGCTCACCAATGATCAGCCGTTCGTTCGGTTCCAGCCCCAGAAAGGTACTGCGTTCGTCCAATGACATGAAATTGAGCAACGTGTCTTCATGCCCCTCGCTTTCGAGCATCTGCTGGACGATTTTTTTCACCGCGGGCAGGTCGCTTGAGGCCTCGATGCCTCGGGACGGGCTGTACAGGAAACCCAACGAGTTGGCGCCGCCAATCATCAAGGTCGAGGCAAGTTCCGCAAAATGTTTGAAGGGGGCGGTGACCCGTACTTTTTCTATGCGAAGAGGGTCGGTCGAGGCGGGAGCGAGGCTGACAGTCAACAGTCGCTGGTATTGCTCTGTGGTCAATGTGCCCTGTTGACGCTGGTGTAACAGTCTCGCGTGAAAAGTGTCACGCAAGCACTCGGCGAAAAACGCCTGTCGCGACAAGCCATTGGCCATGGGCGTGTTCCAGAACGTCGCAAGCAGACTGTGCAGGTGCGGGGTGAGACTCTGCGCGATTTCTTTTATCGCGCTTTCCCAGGCATGGTTGTCGGCATCGCTGCTGATGACGTGCTCGGGGTGGGCAAACACCCTGGAGTCGCCCCTTGGCCACTGGTTCGTCAGGTAAAAAACCAGCAGCGCGTTGCTCAATGGCATCGAGGCAACCGTATGAGTCGTTTCGCCGTCATCAAACACAGAACCTGTACTGACAAAGCTTTTCAGCTGCGTCAGGCGCTGGTCGAGTTTGGGGAACGACTTGTACAGCGAGTGCTTGAGGGTGTCGTCCAGCATTGATTGCAAGGAGGGCATCTTGACCAATTCGTCGATCATCGCCTTGAGATTGTGTTCCTGCTGTTGCTTGAGCGTGAGTTCCTGATCTTCAAACACGGCACCGTCGATCTCGCGGGTGGAGATATCGAGTGCTGCGGCGGCGGCCATGCGTTGTTCGATGGAGAGGAAACGCAACAGTTCACGTTGTCCAGTGGCCTGCGCCAACCACGCGTTGAGTGTGCTTTTGAGGACGACCATGTCCGCGAATTTGATCAAGCCTTTCCACGGTGTGTAGAGCGTGACCTCGCCATTGCCGGGTCGGCTCATGGCAAAGCTGCCGGCCAATGGGATGTCGGCCTTGTCGGTCAAAGACAACAACAGATGGAAGACCTGCATCGGTTTTCCATGGCTTTTGCGGGCTGCCTGGGTCGGCAGGTAAACCGTCTTCAGCCAACTCAGATCGTCCAGGGTAAAGCCCAGCGCATTTTCCCGCTCGCCGGGTTCCCTGGCAGTGGACGCGCGCTCAGCCTCGTCAAAAAAATACGGTAATGCAGGTATTGTCATGATGCTTCCTTGTTGGACTGCGACACTGCTCGGCGCAGGTCATTGAATCAAGGGGTGACAATAGGGAGCGGGATCAGCTTGGGTGCGGTACATATTGCTTGCGCGAGAGACTTGACAGGACGCCAGTAAGAAAGCGCTTAATCGACATGTCGCCCGCCTCTAACAATAAAACTGGAGCTTCAGATGACCGCTTCGCCTGAAATGGCAGTCAGTTCGGCCAACTCAACCCTGGATTTTGATTCTCTCGTCCTGTTGCTCGAACGTATTTTCGTTCGGCATGGCACCTCCAATGAGGTCGCCAGGACACTGGCCCTCAACTGCGCCGGTGCCGAGCGCGACGGTGCCCACAGTCATGGCGTGTTCCGCATGCCCGGTTATGTGTCCACGCTCAAGAGCGGCTGGGTCAATGGCCAGGCCGTGCCTGTGGTCGAGGACGTGGCCTCGGGTTTTGTCCGGGTGGATGCCGGCAATGGTTTCGCCCAACCGGCGCTCGCCGCCGCACGCGCCTTGCTGGTGGAAAAGGCTCGCAGTGCCGGCATTGCGGTGTTGGCGATTCGTAACTCCCATCACTTCGCGGCGTTGTGGCCGGACGTCGAGCCGTTCGCCTATGAAGGGCTGGTGGCGTTGAGCGTGGTCAACAGCATGACCTGCGTGGTGCCGCACGGCGCCGATCGCCCACTGTTCGGCACCAACCCGATTGCCTTCGCCGCCCCGCGGGCAGACGGTGAGCCGATTGTCTTCGACCTCGCCACCAGCGCGATTGCCCATGGCGATGTGCAGATCGCCGCGCGCAAGGGCGAACGTTTGCCGCAGGGCATGGGCGTCGACAGCCTTGGCCAGCCGACCCAGGACCCGCAGGCAATTCTGGAGGGAGGCGCGTTGCTGCCGTTTGGTGGCCATAAAGGTTCGGCGCTGTCGATGATGGTGGAGCTCTTGGCGGCGGCGTTGACCGGCGGCAACTTCTCGTTCGAGTTCGACTGGAAGAACCACCCGGGGGCCAAGACTCCGTGGACCGGCCAACTGTTGATCGTGATCGATCCGGCCAA
This sequence comes from Pseudomonas sp. PSB11, assembly GCF_014596605.1. Lineage (NCBI taxonomy): Bacteria > Pseudomonadati > Pseudomonadota > Gammaproteobacteria > Pseudomonadales > Pseudomonadaceae > Pseudomonas > Pseudomonas sp. PSB11. The sequence continues at coordinate 85,390 of NZ_NOIO01000011.1, read as the reverse complement.
GGCGGCCGGGCAGAGCTTTGCCGAGCGCAGCCAGGAGTTGGTGCGGCAAATGCACGGTGTGGGGCTCAAGCGGTTACCGGGTGATCGGCGTCATCATCAGCGCGCCAAGTCCAATGCTGATGGAATTCAGTTGGATGCGGGTACGCTGGCGAATCTTCGGGAGTTGGCTGGCGCCTAGATATTTAAAAGTGGACCTGTGGGAGCGGGCTTGCCCGCTCCCACAAGGAATGCATTTCATTTTGAGGTTATTTGACGGCAGTGCTTACCGTCGTCCCAACAACAAGCCCACGACCAACCCAAAACCTGCGGAAATGGCCACGGTCTGCCATGGGTGCCCACCTATGTAGGTTTGTGTGGCTTCGACCGCCGGCAGGGTCCGAGAACGGACGCTGGTAACCGAGTCCCGTGCCTGTTGGAGTTTCTGGGAGATTTGTCCACGAAGCGTGTCCGCTTCTTCACCGACCAGTGACGCACTGCTCTTGAGCAGTTTTTCCGACTCTTCGATCAGCGACTGAAGTTCGCTGAAAGCCTGGTCCTTGATCTGGTCTTCGGCAGCTTGTGCGGCGGTTTTGCGGGCCATTGGGTGACTCCTTGCAGGTAATGGACAGTGAACAATGGAGTCTGCCGCGATAGAAAAAGTTGCAGTGACTTTGCGTGCGGACGCCATCCTGTAGAAAAATCCAGCGCAGGACATTTCTTCCTACAGTGTAAGATGTAGCCTATTTACGCAGCAGGTAATTTCCCATGAGTTTCAATCTGGCCGACAAACCCCTTGCCGAGCGCGCAGCGCTGGAAGACGAGAAATCCCGTCTGTTCGAACTCTGGCAAAACAACCTGGGCAAGGCCAAGGGCGAAGCCGCACGTCTGTTCGGTGAGCGCGCCAAGCGCAAGGGAAAATGGGCCGAGTGGGTGCGCGCCGAGCTGGATGGCATGTCGCCACCGGAGTTCTCGAACATGGTGCGAAGTGAAGTCAATCGGCTGATGGCGGCCAAATAATCGCTCGCGGCTGTTCCGATCTACTGTAGGAGCGAGCAAGCTCGCGATGGACGTCAACGATAACGAGGGCTTTGCGGGTGACCACGCTGTCCGGACGTTTTTCGCGAGCATGCTCGCTCCTACAGGAAGCTGGCGACAATCGCTTCACGCACCTTCATGACCAGGGGATCGAGCTGGGTGCTGGTGCGCCAGCCCAGTTCGATCGGGTAGCGCGGCAACGCCAGGGGGCAGGGCAGCAGTGCCAGGCCGCTGAGCGTGGCGATGCTTCGGGCGGCATGGGCCGGAATGGTCGCCACCGCCTGGCTGCCCTTGAGCAGATGCGGCAATGCGGCGAAATGCGTGGTCGAAGCGCATACCCGGCGGCTAAGGCCCAGTGCGGCCAATCCTTCGTCAGTGATCCCGATAAAACCACCCGATGACACCAGGATATGTTCACGGGTGACGAACTCTTCAAGCTCGATGGTTTGCTGTCCCGCGGCAAGACTCATCGGGTCGACCAGGCACAGGTAATCGCCTTCACCCAATACCTGGCGACTGAGCAACCGCTCGGCAAACCCGCCGGCCGTGATGGCCAGATCGATGCTGCGTTCCATCAAGGCGTGGGCGACGATCTGACTGTGGGTCTGGCGGAAGATCAGCCTCAGTTTCGGCGCGCAACGGGCGATTTCCTCGATCAAACGGCGTCCGTAGGCGATTTCGAAATCATCCGACATGCCCACTGTGACCGAGCGCCCTTCGTAGTGATGGGCCGCCGGGTCGACCATCGCCAGGCTTTGCCGGCATTTGTTCAGCGCGTCGCTGACCACCGGTTTCAACTGATTAGCCTTGAGCGTCGGCGCCAGACCGCGGCCGGTGCGCACAAACAACTGATCGCCATATAGCTCGCGCAGCCGGCGCAATGCCGCGCTTACCGCCGACTGCGTGACGCCCAGGCGCAACGCCGCGCGGCTGGCGCTGGACTCTTCGTGCAAGGCTTCGAAAACTTTGAGTAAGTTGAGGTCGACGGTGGCGATATTCATCAGGTTCATATCATTCAGCAGTAAACAGGGCTTTATTGATGATCCTTTAGCGCCTGAGAATGAGCAACACCCGATTCGAATGGAGTTACCGCAATGCCCAAGTCAACCGTTGCAGCGCTGCAAATCGGCGCTCTACCCGGCGGCAAGGCCGAGACCCTGGAGCAGATCCTCTCGTACGAAAACGCCATCCTTGAAGCCGGTGCGGCGTTGGTGGTCATGCCCGAAGCGTTGCTGGGTGGCTACCCGAAGGGCGAGGGATTCGGCACGCAACTGGGTTACCGGCTGCCGGAAGGCCGGGAAGCATTTGCCCGATATTTCGCCAACGCCATCGATGTGCCCGGCGCGGAAACCGAAGCGCTGGCCGGTCTGTCGGCGCGCACCGGGGCCAATCTGGTCATCGGTGTGATCGAGCGCGCCGGCAGCACCTTGTACTGCACCGCGCTGTACTTCGATCCGCAGGCTGGACTGGTCGCCAAACACCGAAAGCTGATGCCCACGGGCACCGAACGGCTGATCTGGGGCAAGGGTGATGGCTCGACCTTGCCGGTGCTCGACAGTCAGGCAGGGCGAATCGGCGCGGTGGTGTGCTGGGAAAACATGATGCCGCTGCTGCGCACCGCGATGTACGCCAAGGGCGTGGAGGTGTGGTGCGCACCCACGGTGGACGAGCGGGAGATGTGGCAGGTGAGCATGCGCCACATCGCCCATGAAGGGCGTTGCTTCGTGGTCAGCGCCTGTCAGGTCCAGGACTCACCGCAGGCTCTGGGCGTGGAGATCCCCCACTGGCCGGCGGACCGTCCGTTGATTGCCGGCGGCAGCGTGATCGTCGGGCCGATGGGGGACATACTCGCCGGGCCGCTGCGGGGCGGGCGCGGATTACTCACCGCCCAAATCGACACCGATGACCTGATCCGCGCGCGTTACGACTACGACGTCGTCGGTCATTACGCGCGCCCCGACGTGTTCGAGTTGACTGTGGATGAGCGTGCCAAACCCGGCGTCAGGTTCAACACTTGACCGGCACCTCCGGGTTTTCCATGACCTGGAGGATCGAGGCTTCCGGATCGAAATCGTCTTCTTCCAGCTCGATGAATTCCTCGGGCAGGAAGATGTTCAGCACGATAGCGCACAACGCGCCGACAGTAATCGGCGATTCGAAGATGTTATGCAGTGCCTTGGGTAGCTCGCGCAACACTTGCGGCACGGCCGCCACACCCAGGCCCATGCCGATGGAAATCGCCACGATCAACATGTTGCGTCGATGCAAACCGGCTTCGGCGAGGATCTTGATCCCGGCCACGGCGACGGTGCCGAACATCACCAGCTCAGCACCGCCGAGCACCGGCTTGGGCATCAGCTGCAGCACGGCGCCGATCATCGGGAACAGCCCCAGCAGCACCAACAGGCCGGCAATGAAAAACGCCACGTAGCGGCTGGCCACGCCGGTCAGCTGGATCACCCCGTTGTTCTGCGCGAAGGTCACCATCGGCATGCTGTTGAACACCGCTGCCATGGCTGAGTTGAGGCCGTCGGCGAGCAGCCCGGATTTGATTCGGCGAATGTAGACCGGGCCTTTGACCGGTTGACGGGAAATCATCGAGTTGGCGGTCAGGTCACCGGCCGCTTCCAGCGGCGACACCAGGAAAATTACCGCCACCGGGACAAACGCCACCCAGTCGAAGGCAAAGCCATACTTGAACGGTACCGGCACGCTCATCAGCGGCACGGCCGGCAAGCTGGCGAAATCGACGTGGCCCAGCATCCAGGCGACGGCGTAGCCGAGGGTCAGGCCGATGACAATCGCGCCCAGGCGCAGGAACGGCACGTCCACCCGGTTCAATATCACGATGGTGCCGAGCACCAGGGCTGCCAGGCCCAGGTGACTGGCCGCGCCGAGGTCGGGGGCGCCGAAGCCGCCAGCGATGTCGGTCATGGCGACCTTGATCAACGACAAGCCCATCAGGGTGATGATGGTGCCGGTCACGACCGGGGTGATCAGCATCCGCAGCTTGCCGATGAACTGGCTCAACACCACTTCGATGAAGGCGGCGAAGAAGCACACGCCGAAGATCGTCGAAAGGATTTCATCGGTGCCGCCGCCCCGGGCCTTGACCATGAAACCGGCACTGAGGATGACACTGATGAACGAGAAACTGGTGCCTTGCAGACACAACAGGCCCGAGCCCACCGGACCGAAGCGCCGCGCCTGGACGAAAGTGCCCAGGCCCGAGACGAACAGCGCCATGCTGATCAGGTAGGGGATTTCGCTTTGCAAGCCCAGGGCACTGCCCATGATCAGTGTCGGGGTAATGATCCCGACGAAGCTGGCGAGCACGTGCTGCAGCGCGGCGAACACCGTGGCGGTGAGGTGCGGGCGGTCGTCGAGGCCGTAAAGCAGGTCACTGTGGCGCGGGGTTTTTTCAGGGGAAGTCATGGTGGTTTATGTGCCGGGAGGCGGGGCCGGGTCAGAAAATGGAGGCGCAGGATGCCAGAAAGACTTTGAAACAGAAACTCGGGATTGTCCCAATCCCGTAGTGAGGGCATTCATCTGTGGTGGGTGGATTTATTGTGGCGAGGGGATAAATCCCCTCGCCACGGATACATACCCAAGGCACAGAGTGTTCAGGCAAACGCCGCGAGCAGGTCCTCTTCAAACGCCTTCTGCGCATCCCCGGGTACCTGCGCGCGATGGCGAGCAAGGTGAAACGCCACCTCGAAACTCAAGTCATCGCGACGTACTGGATGCAGCAAACCCTTGTCTTCCCAACTGCGGGCGAAATGACTGGGCAGATATCCCACATGCTTGCCAGACAGGATAAAGGCGAGGGTGCCTTCGACCTGCTCGGAGCGCGCCGAGCAGACCTTGCCTTGAAAGGGTTCGTCGCTGCGCAGGAAACGGTAGGGGTGATCGACCCGGTCGCATGCCTGGAGCGCCTGGTCATCCGGCGCCTCGTCGGTGAACAAGGGATGGCCAACGGCGCAATACAGGTGCTGGGTTTCGGTAAACAGCTCGCGGTAGTCAAACGCGCTCTGGATCTGCGAGAAATAGCCGATGGCCAGGTCCAGCCGCTGCTGCAACAGCAAGCGCTCCATCTCGCCGGGCATGGCGCTCATCAACTCGATGCGCACCGATTCGTCACGCTCGCGAAAGCGCCGGATCGCTTCGGCCACCCGCTGCAGCACCGATTGGTCGAGCGCTTCGGACAAGCCCAGGCGCACCTCGCCGATCAAGCGCCCGGCCACGCCATTGGATTGGTGACGAAACGCCTCGATGGACTGGAACAGGCTGCGCGTCGCGCTAAGCAATTGTTCGCCTTTGGGCGTGATCCGAAAGCCACCCTTGCCACGGCTGCACAAGCGATAGCCGAGACGGGTCTCCAGCCTGGCCATTTGCTGGCTGATGCTCGACTGGCTCAGGCCCAGTTCACCCTGGGCTGCGCTGAAGCCACCGCACTCGACCACGCTGACAAACAGGCGCAGCAATTGAAGGTCCAGGTCATGCAGTTGACCGAGCATTAAACATTACTCCGGGATAATGTCAGGTTAACAATCTTTATATTTTACCAATGTAATCGACGACGCATCCTGCATCCACTTCCCCCCGGTCAGGTGTTGGTCATGAATTGCCTATTCAAGCTGTGTGTTCCCGCGCTGTTCGTTGCCATGGCCACTGCGGCACAGGCCGAAGACAGAGTCGTCAATCTGTACAGTTGGGCCGATTACGTCGCGCCCGAAACCCTCCAGCGCTTTGAACAGGAAACCGGTATTCACGTGCGCTACGACACGTTTGATGCGCCGGAAGTGCTGGAAACCAAATTGCTCACCGGCGGCAGTGGCTATGACGTGGTGGTGCCGTCGTCCAGTGTCCTGGCCCGTGGCCTGGCGGCCGGTGCGTTGCAAGCCATTGCCCACGAAGGCTTGAAGGGCTACGCCAATCTGGACCCGGACTTGCTGGAGAAACTCGCCGCGGTCGATCCCGGCAATCAATTCGGCGTGCCTTACACCTGGGGCACGCTGGGGTTGGGGATGAATATCGAGGCGCTGCACAAACGCCTGCCGAACGTGCCGCTCAACAGCCTGGACCTGCTGTTCAAACCCGAGTACGCCAGCAAGCTCAAGGACTGCGGCATTGCGATCATCGACTCGCCGCAGGAAGTGATCGGCCTGGCATTGCATTACCTGGGCAAGGACCCCTACAGCACCGACAAGACAGATCTCGACGCGGCGCAAGCGCTGCTGCATCAACTACAGCCATCGGTGCTGTATGTCGCCAGCGGCCGGCAGATCAACGACCTGGCCAACGGCAGCGTCTGCCTGGCCCTGGCTTACAACGGTGACGCCAGCATGGCTGCCGATCAGGCGCGCAAGGCCAGCAAACCCTATGAAATCGCCTACCGGATTCCCAAGGAAGGCACCCTGGTTTGGCAGGACAACCTGGCGATCCCCAAGGACGCGCCACACCCGGAAGCCGCGCGCCAATTCATCGAATTCATGCTGCGCCCCGAGTCCGTCGCCGCGCTCACCAACACGCTGTTCTTCGCCACCGCCAACCGGGCCGCGACGCCGCTGGTCGACGAGGCGGTGCGCAGCGACCCGGACATATTTCCACCCGCCGACATCCGTCAGCGCCTGTACGCCGACCGCAGCATGAGCCTCAAGGACATGCGCCAGCGTACCCGCGTGTGGACCACTTTCCGTAGCCGCCAATAACAAGGATCCTTCAATGGACGTCCCCCTGCAGAACGATCAGGCCATCACCCGTGACAGCCTTTATGGAACCGCCGCCGAAAGCACCTACGCCGGCATCACCAGTTTCATGCGCCGACGCTACAGCCGCGACTTGCGCGGAGTCGACGTCGCGGTCAGCGGCGTGCCGTTCGACACCGCGACCAGCAACCGCCCCGGCGCCCGCTTCGGACCCCGCGGAATCCGCGCCGCGTCCACCGGGATTGCCTGGGAGCGCCACTGGCCGTGGACCTTCGACCCATTCGATCATCTGGCGGTGGTCGACTTCGGTGACTGCGACTTCGACTACGGTTCGCCGCAGTCGACCCCCGAACGTATCGAAGCCCACGCCGAGTACATCCTCGATGCGGGCAGTGCGATGCTGACTTTCGGCGGCGACCATTTCATCACCTATCCGCTGCTCAAGGCCCATGCGCGCAAGCATGGCGCGCTGTCGCTGATTCACTTCGACGCTCACAGCGATACCTGGCCGGACGAAGAGGGCAAGCGCATCGACCACGGCACCATGTTCTGGCATGCGGCCAGGGAAGGGCTGGTCGATCCGTCACGTTCGGTGCAGATCGGCTTGCGCACCACCAACGACGATCCCCAGGGGTTTGCGGTGCTGGATGCGCGGCAGGTGCACCGGCGTGGCGTCGATGCGATCGTCGAAGCCATTCGTGCAAGGGTCGGTGACAACCCGGTGTACCTGACGTTCGACATCGACTGTCTCGATCCGGCGTTCGCACCCGGCACCGGCACCCCGGTGTGTGGCGGCTTGAGCACCGTGCAGGCGCTGGAAATCCTCGGCGGCTTGCGCGGGATCAACCTGGTGGGCATGGATGTGGTGGAGGTGGCGCCGGCCTATGACAATGCGGACATCACCTCATTGGCGGCGGCGACGCTGGCGATGGAGATGCTGTGCCTGTATGCGGCGAAACATAAAGTCGACCGATAACGCCCACCCCCTGCAGGAGCAAGCCTGCTCGCGATAGAGGCCAACGATGACGCGGAAACCTGACGCCCCGCCGTGCCCTCCGTTTTTTTCGCGAGCAGGCTCGCTCCTGCAGTTGATCGGGGGCTGGCCTCCGGGATTTTGCACAGATCCAGGGATACGCCACTGCTGAAGCCGTGAACGTCCTTGACCACACACATGGGAACGGTCAGAAATTTTACAGAAGAGGTGGTCGACGGGTGGCATACTGCCGCGCATGAAAGTCGACTCTCCCCTCAGTGCCTGGCAGCACGCGATCGAACAGAAGGGTTTCGTCCAGGACGAAGCCCAGGAACATGCCGTCTGGGCCCTGCAAAAGTGCCATGAAGCGCTCCATGAAGGCCGCAGGCCGATGATGGGCGTGTACCTCTGGGGCCCGGTCGGGCGTGGCAAGACCTGGTTGATGGACCAGTTCTACCAGACCCTGCGGGTGCCGGCCCGGCGTCAGCATTTTCACCATTTCATGGGTTGGGTGCACCAGCGTTCATTCCAGCTGACCGGTACCGCCGACCCATTGAAGGCCCTGGCCCGCGAACTCAGCGAAGAAGTGCGCGTACTGTGTTTTGACGAGTTATTCGTCAATGACATCGGCGACGCGATCATCCTCGGGCGCCTGTTCCAGGTTATGTTTGAACAGGGCGTGGTGGTGGTCTGCACCTCCAACCTGCCACCGGACCAGTTGTACGCCGACGGTTTCAACCGCGATCGCTTCACGCCGGCCATCGCCGCGATCAAGCAGCACATGCAAGTGATCGCGGTGGACGGCGGCGAAGACCATCGCCTGCATCCGGGGCAGGGCTTGCAACGTTACTGGGTGGCGGCGCCCGGACAGCCCAGTGCATTGGCAGACGTATTCAAGGTGCTGACCCTGGGCCAAGCGGTTTCGAGCGCGCCGATCAAGGTCGGCTACCGTTCGCTGGAAGTGGTGCAGGCCAGCCAGAGCGTGCTTTGGTGCCGTTATGCCGACCTCTGCGAGCAGCCCTTTGCCGCGATGGATTTCATGACCCTGTGCGACACCTTCAGCGCTATTCTTCTAGGTGACGTGCCCAACCTCAGCGCGCAAAAGCGCGCCGGGCGCATTGCCCGGGGCACTGAGGACGGGGTCGAGCGCGTGGTGGCAGGCGACCGAGAATTGCCGCAGTTGTCGGTGCATGACGATGGTGTACGGCGTTTCATCGCGCTGGTGGACGAGTGTTACGACCGTAAAGTGCCGCTGTACCTCGAAGCCCAGGTGCCCATGGACGCGCTTTACACTGAGGGCTACCTGGAATTTCCCTTCCGCCGCACCCTCAGTCGCCTGCAGGAAATGCAGCTGCAACGTTTTGCCGAGGCGTGAATTCCAGGAGGCGTGAACATGAATCAACCTCTGTCCCACCATTTGTTGACCATGGCCTATCAGAATGCCTGGGCCAATCACCGGCTGGCCAAGGCCTGGTGTCAGTTGAGCCAGGAGGCGTTGACGGCCCCCCGGGTCAGCTTCTTTCCCAGTCTCAGCGCAACCCTCAACCACATCCTGACCTGCGATTGGTTCTATGTGGATGCCCTTGAGCGCGAGTTGCGCGGTGACGACCCCCATCCTGATTGCTACGTGTTCTTCAAGGACGACGTGCCCTTTACCCAGGCCGGCGACCTCAAGCGCGAACAGGCGCAGGTCGACCGGCGATTGATCGCCTACTGCGAACAAATGCGCGACGCCGACCTCGGCAAGATCGTGACCATCGCCCGGGACACACCGCAATACGACAGCCGCCTGCGCCTGCTGTCGCATCTTTTCGAGCATCAGATTCATCATCGCGGGCAGGTGCACGCGATGCTCAGTGGGACTTCGGTCGAGCCGCCGCAGCTGGACGAGTTTTTCTGCGCCGGCGAGTCGCACCTGCGGGCTGAGGATTTTGCCGAGCTGGGATGGACCGAAGCGCTGATCTGGGGGCATTGATATCAAAAGATTGCAACACGCAGGACGCTCAGGATAGGGTCGTAGTCCGATGCTTACGTATCGGGACTACTTCATGTGATCGAGGATGGAAATGGATTCCGCAGAAATTCTTGTACTTCAAGCCAGTTATACCAATCCGATACATGCCGAGGCGATATGCCTGGTATTGAACAGCTACGCCGAAGATCCAATGGGGGGTGGTCACTCCCTGCCCGCCACAGTGCTGGATCATCTTCCGGCTGAATTGGCCAAGCGTCCCCATGCGTTCAGCGTGCTGGCCTTCGTGGGTGGCGAGCCGGCCGGGTTGATCAATTGCTTTGAAGGGTTTTCGACCTTTGCCTGTCGGCCATTGGTCAACGTGCACGACGTGGCGGTGGTGCCGAAGTTTCGCGGCTTGGGTCTGAGCCAGCGGATGCTGCACAAGGTCGAGGACATCGCCCGCCAGCGCGGCTGCTGCAAAATCACCCTTGAGGTGCTGGAAGGCAATGGGCCGGCGCAGGGTTCCTACACCAAGTTCGGCTTCGCCCCGGGAGAGTTCGATCCGGCGCACGGGCGCATGATGTTCTGGATCAAGCCGCTTTAATCCCCCTGTGTAGGAGCGAGCATGCTCGCGATGGACTCAAGGACAACGAGGGGTATTTGGTGCCCCGCGTCATCGTTGACCACCATCGCGAGCATGCTCGCTCCTACAGAAAGACAGACAGGCAGAAGTCGATTATTTCGGCCTATAGGACTCGGTCATTTGCGCAGTTTGATCGTCCGGCACTCGCAGTTCCTTCGCCTGGCCTGGCGTGATGTTGCCCAGCGCCACCTGCTGGTTGTAGTGCAAGGTCTCGTAGTAGTAGCGCATGCGTTCGGCGCCGCCTTCGGCAAAGGCGCTGGCGGAGCCTAACGTCATCAGGACTGCGAGGATCAACGTGGATCTTTTCATGGTGTGCCTCCCACTTACAGATGTCGGATGCCTTTCGTCCATGAGTCAATGAATCAAAGTCGAACGCTCATTATCCGCCGATTCCGTTAAATGGGAATTAACATCGCCTAGAGTGTCCAGTCCAGGCTCAGGGTCACCGTGCGCGGATCGCCCCAATACACACCGTTATAAAACCCGACGTTGTCGTAGTACTTCTTGTCGAACAGGTTGTTGACGTTCAACGAGGCCGACAGGTGCCGGTCTCGAATGCGTAGCGCGACATCAGGTTGACCACGGTGTAGGCCTCCTGCTGGATGTTCGTGCGCTTGGTGATGATGCTGTTGTCAAAGACGAAGGAGGGTGGAGGGATTTAGAGGTAAACGAGAATTAGTATTATTTTCGTGTTGTTGGGTATGCATAAACCTCCCTGTAGGAGCGAGCATGCTCGCTCCTACAGGTACAGGTACAGGTTATTGCTGCGCAACTGCGGCCTTGGGCTTGATCAGGCTGAAATCGATCAATGGCCGCTGTTGCTGCTCGTAAGGATTGCCGATCAGCAAGGGGCGCGCCTTGAAGCTGTCGCTGACCACGCTCTTGCTGCGATCGAGTTCATCGAAACTCAACCCCGCCAGGTCTGCCCAGGTATGGATCAGGTGCGAGCTGCTGTACGGACGCCCCAGGTCAGCGGCAAAGTTCCAGTCGTGGGTTTCGCGCCATTTTGGCGAGGCCCAGGCCATGAACGGGATGGTGTACATCGGCGCCGTCGGCTTGCTCTCGTTGCGCCCGAGGGTGCCATGGCCAGGGGAGTCGAACACGTCTTCACCGTGGTCGGAGAGGTAGAGCAGGAAGCCGTTCGGGTCAGACTTGGCGAAGTCCTTGATCAGGCTCGACACCACGAAGTCGTTGTACCGCACGGCGTTGTCGTAGCTGTTATAGGTGGGCAGTTGATCGTCCCGCACGCCGGCCGGAACACCGTTGCGATCCTTGAACGTGTCGAAGGTCGCAGGGTAGCGGTACTGATAGCTCATGTGCGTGCCAAGCAAATGCACCACGATCAGCTTGCGCGGTGCCGCGTCGGCCAGGGCTTTGTTGAACGGCTCGATCACGTCGCCATCGTACTGGGCGGCATTCTGGTTGCGATTGTTGTTCAGGTACACCTGTTCGTCGGCCTGCTCGGAGAAGGTCGTGAGCATGGTGTTGCGCTTGGTCATGGTCTGCTGGTTGGTGATCCAGAACGTCTTGTAGCCAGCCTGTTTCATCATGGCAACCAATGACGGCGTGGACAGGTACAGCTCAGGGTTTTCTTCGTCAGCGAAAGTCAGAACCTGCTGCAACGCCTCGATGGTGTAGGGGCGCGGTGTGATGACGTTATCGAAGACCGCCAGTTGGTCCTTGAGCTTGTCCAGTTCCGGAGTGGTTTGCCGAGGGTAGCCGTACAGGCTCATGCGTTGACGGTTGGTGGATTCGCCAATCACCAACACGAGGGTGGCGGGCTGGTTGGCCGTGGAATCCTTGAAGTTGTGCAGTGGCGCGGCCTTGCTCGCGCTGTGCAGCATCTGCTGCATGCTGGCCAGGGTATCGAGGTAGCGGTGATAGGCCACGGCCATCTGCCATGGCACAGCCGGCTCGACGCGGGTTTCGAACTTCTCGAAGCCCTCGGCGAAGCTGCCGGTACGCATCGTTTGCTTGACCAGTGGATAACCGACCACGCCGACCAGTATGGCGGTAGCCACCACCAGGGCCTTGGCGCGAGGCAGGTACACCGGGCGCAGGCGTGTCCACAGGAAATAGCCGACCGCGGTGTGCGCGAGGAAGGCTGGAACCATCCACCAGGCAAAATACTGGGTCATGTACTCGCCAGCTTCGGACACGTTCGACTCGAACATGATGAAGATGACGCTTTGGGAGAATTCCTGCTGATAGATGAAGAAGTAACCGAGGCTGGCCATCGAGCACGCCCACAACACCACGCCGATGACCGCGGCCATCACTCGGGTTTGCCTTGGGAACAACAGCATCGGCGCCAACCAGATGGCACTCATCACGAACGCCTGGCGAAACCCGGTGAAACCGGAGGTGCCGGTCAGCTGGATCAACAGTTGGGTGATGCCGGAAAAATACCAGAAGAACAGGAACAGCCAGAGAAACCCTGCCCAATCGAAACCTTCCGCAGACGAATCGCTGCGTTTAAACCAAGTCATTCAACGCTCCAGCCAGTAGTCACTCGTACCGCCAGGCCACGCAAGCACCGAGAACGGCGGCCGCGCACAGGCCAGGCGGCGCACAATGCGCCGGAGTATCAACAGGCGAATGTGAAAATTTTGTGAGTTATTGCCGTCAAAGGGGATGCGGCGCGCCGGAAGCAGTGCGGTACTACTTCCGACAAAGGCGAGGAGATCAGGCGTGGGGTGCCCGCTGGGGCAATGGCATGGGCTGTTGGCCCTGGATCAGCAAGCGCAGTTGCGCCAGCTCCTGTTTCAACTGGTCACGCTCGTCTTTCAACTGACGCAATTCATCGCGACGGATAGTGACGTAAAGGGTTTGTGCTGGCAGTGCGGTGTGTACTGTGCCCATTGCTCACCTCGCAAATGGCGTGTTTCAACTGTAGGTTGGCCGCCGAAATCGGTGGCTCATCTACTATCGGCGCCAATTTTGATTTCTTTTGCCCCTGAAGGGAACTTTTTTATTTTTCATGGTCGTTGTGTCTTCGGCACGATTCCCGACGTTATCCATCAGGATCGGGCACAATGCCCGGAAACTTCATGCCAACGCTCTGGACTAACCTCATGAGTCGCGTTGGGCTATAACCTTTGACACACTTTTATTTGTAGTAGGGAGCATCAGCACATGCAACTCGGGATTATTGGACTGGGCCGCATGGGCGGCAATATTGCGCGGCGCCTGATGCTCAACGGACATACCACCGTTGTGTACGACCGCAATACCGCCTTCGTCGATACCTTGAGCAGCGAAGGCGCCACCGGCGTCGCCGATTTGCCGGCCCTGGTCGCTGGCCTGGCCAAACCACGAGCGGTGTGGGTCATGTTGCCGGCAGGCGCACCGACCGAAGACACCATCGACACCCTGAGCACCTTGCTCGAAGCCGGCGATACCATCATCGACGGTGGCAACACCTTCTATAAGGACGACATCCGCCGGGCCAAGACCCTTTCGGAAAAAGGCCTGCACTATATCGACGTCGGCACCTCCGGCGGTGTCTGGGGCCTGGAGCGCGGGTATTGCATGATGATCGGTGGCGACACGCAGACCGTTAGGCGTCTTGATCCGCTGTTCGACAGCCTCGCCCCAGGCATGGGCGATATCCCGCGCACCAAGGACCGCAAGTCCGATGACGATCGCGCCGAGCGCGGCTATATCCACGCCGGTCCCGCCGGTGCCGGGCATTTCGTCAAGATGATCCACAACGGCATCGAATACGGCATGATGCAGGCCTTCGCCGAAGGTTTCGACATCCTCAAGACCAAGTCCAGCACCAAGCTGCCGGAAGACCAGCGTTTTGACCTGAACGTCGCCGACATCGCCGAAGTCTGGCGTCGGGGCAGCGTGGTGTCGTCCTGGCTGCTGGACTTGACGGCCGACGCGCTGGCCAGCGATCCGAAACTCGACGGCTTCTCGGGTTCCGTGGCTGACAGCGGCGAAGGTCAATGGACCATCGAGGCCGCCATGGAGCAGGCCGTGCCTGTACCGGTGCTGTCGAACTCGCTGTTCGCCCGCTACCGCTCCCGTGGCCAGGGCACTTTTGGCGACAAGATTCTCTCGGCCCAGCGCTTCGGCTTCGGCGGCCACGTGGAGACCGCGAAAAAATGACCCATGGGATCCGCAGGAAATCCAAGACTGAACCCGCGCCACCCACCACGCTGTTCCTGTTCGGCGCCCACGGTGATCTGGTCAAGCGCCTGCTGATGCCGGCGCTGTACAACCTCAAGCGCGACGGTTTACTCGGGGATGGCTTGCGGATCGTCGGCGTTGACCATAACGCCATCAGCGATGAAGGCTTCGCGCAAAAGCTCGAGGACTTCATTCGCAATGAGGTGGCCGGCAAAATCGGCAAGGGCGATCAGGCCCTTGACCCGGCTGTGTGGGCCAATCTCGCCAAAGGCATCAGCTACGTCCAGGGCGATTTCCTGGACGACGGCACTTATCAAGCGCTGGCGGCAAAAATCGCCGCCAGCGGCACTGGCAACGCGGTGTTCTACCTGGCCACCGCGCCACGCTTTTTCAGTGAAGTGGTGCGCCGCCTCGGCGCGTCCGGCTTGCTGCAGGAAAGCCCCGAGGCGTTTCGCAGGGTGGTGATCGAAAAGCCTTTCGGTTCCGACCTGCAGACCGCCGAGGCCCTGAACGCCTGCCTGCTCAAGGTCATGTCGGAAAAGCAGATCTACCGAATCGATCATTACCTGGGCAAGGAGACCGTGCAGAACATCCTGGTCAGCCGGTTCTCCAACAGCCTGTTTGAGGCGTTCTGGAACAACCATTACATCGACCACGTGCAAATCACCGCCGCCGAAACCGTCGGCGTTGAAACCCGTGGCAGTTTCTACGAAAACACCGGCGCCCTGCGGGACATGGTGCCCAATCACCTGTTCCAGTTGTTGGCGATGGTGGCCATGGAGCCACCGGCCGCGTTTGGCGCCGATGCGGTTCGCGGTGAGAAAGCCAAGGTGGTCGGCGCGATTCGTCCCTGGTCGGTGGACGAGGCCCGTGCCAATTCGGTGCGCGGCCAGTACACCGCTGGCGAAGTCGATGGTCAGCCACTGCGCGGTTATCGCCAGGAAGACAAGGTAGCGCCCGACAGCAACACCGAAACCTATGTCGCCCTGAAAGTCATGATCGATAACTGGCGCTGGGTTGGCGTGCCTTTCTACCTGCGTACCGGCAAGCGCATGAGCGTGCGCGACACCGAAATCGTCATCTGCTTCAAACCTGCGCCTTATGCGCAGTTCCGCGATACCGAAGTCGATGAGCTGGCACCCACCTACCTGCGCATCCAGATTCAACCCAACGAAGGCATGTGGTTCGACCTACTGGCCAAGCGCCCCGGCCAGACCCTGAAGATGGACAACATCGAACTGGGGTTTGCCTACAAGGATTTCTTCGAAATGCAGCCGTCCACCGGCTACGAAACCTTGATCTACGATTGCCTGACCGGCGATCAGACCCTGTTCCAGCGCGCCGACAACATCGAGAACGGCTGGCGTGCGGTGCAGCCTTTCCTGGACGCCTGGCAGCAGGATGCCAGTGTGCAGGGCTATGCCGCAGGTGAAAACGGACCGCAAGCCGCCGAAGAACTGCTGGCTCGCGATGGCCGCGTCTGGCACGGCCTCGGATGAGTGACGAGTCGCAACAACCCATCCGCTTGCTGCTCAGTGACATGGACGGCACGTTATTGTTGCCCGATCACAGTCTCAGCCAACGCACCATCGACGCGGTCCGTTCGTTGCGTGAAGCCGGAGTGTCGTTCAGCCTGGCCACGGGGCGTCCACCCAGGGCCATGTTGCAAACGATCGAGGCCTTGGGCGTTGACCTGCCCACGGCAGCCTTCAACGGCGGCACCGTCGTTCATCCCGATGGCAGTTTGCTCGTCGCGCATTATTTGCCGGCCACGGCAGCATTGATGACCCTGGCGCTGTTCGCCGATCAACCGGAGATCGAAGTCTGGGTGTTCAGTTGCGGCGACTGGCTGGTGAAAGACGCGACCGGCCCCTTGGTGCCGCGCGAACAACACGGGCTGGGATATCCGCCAGTGGTGGTCGAAAGCTACGAACCGTACCTGGCCCGCATCGACAAGATCGTCGCCGCCAGCAGCAACACGCAGTTGCTGGTTGAGCTGGAGGCCCGGTTGCTGGCGAAAGTTGAAGGCCAGGCCCAAGTCTCGCGTTCACAGCCGGTGTATCTGGACGTAACTGCGATGCAGGCCAACAAGGGGCAGGCGCTGGCGACGCTGGCCGAGTTTCTCGGTGTGCCGCTGGCACAGACAGCGGCCATGGGCGATGGCGGCAACGACCCGGCGATGTTTCATGTGGCCGGGTTGTCGATCGCCATGGGCCAGGCGGAGGACGAAGTCAAACGCCAGGCCGATGTGGTGACGGGGACCAACACCGAGGACGGGGCGGCCCAGGCCATCGAGCGCTACATCCTCCCTCGATAGCCACACAATCCAAATGTGGGAGCGGGCTTGCTCGCGAAGGCGGTGTGTCATTCAACATTAATGTTGCCTGGCACGGCCCCTTCGCGAGCAAGCCCGCTCCCGCATTTGTTAGGTGTTACAACCAGAAACTCACGGCATACCAACCCAGAATCCCCATCACCACGGTATACGGCAACGCCATCCACACCATTCGTCCATACGACAGGCGAATCAGCGGTGCAATCGCCGAGGTCAGCAGGAACAGGAAGGCCGCCTGGCCATTGGGCGTCGCTACGCTGGGCAGGTTGGTGCCTGTGTTGATCGCAATCGCCAGCGTCTCGAAATGCTCGCGGCTCATGTGCCCGGAGAGGAAGGCCTGTTTTACTTCGGTGATGTAGATGGTGGCCACGAACACGTTGTCGCTGATGGCCGAGAGCAAGCCGTTGGCGATGTACAGCATGCCCGGTTGTTGGTCGGCGGGCAGGGCCAGCACCCAATGGATCAATGGCGTGAACAACTGTTGATCGTGGATCACCGCCACCACGGCGAAAAACACCACCAGCAACGCGGTGAAGGGCATGGCGTCCTTGAATGCGTTACCCAGGCGGTGCTCGTCGGTGATGCCGGTGAACGCGGTGATCAGCACGATCACCATCAGCCCGATCAGGCCCACTTCCGCCACATGAAAGGCCAGCCCGGCAATCAGGATCAAGGCCGCCGCACCTTGCACGAGCAACGCAGCACGCTGGCGGGAAGTGCGCTCGGCATTGTCCTGGGCGGCGTAGTTGGCCAGCACGGTGCGAACGTTGTCCGGCAGCAACGTGCCATAGCCAAACCAGCGCAGCTTTTCCAGCAGGACACAGGTGACCAGGCCTGCGACCAGCACAGGCAAGGACACCGGCGCGACCTGCAGGAAAAATTCGGCGAAGTGCCAGCCCATTTCATGGCCAATCAGCAGGTTCTGCGGTTCGCCCACCAGCGTGCACACACCACCGAGCGCTGTGCCCACGGCGCCGTGCATCAGCAGGCTGCGCAAAAACGCGCGGAATTGCTCAAGGTCGGCGTGATGCAGGGTGGGCAGGTGCTGGTCATCGCTGTACTCGCTGTCCTGGCGCGGATCGCTGCCCGAGGCGACGCGGTGGTACACCGAGTAAAACCCGACGGCGGCACTGATGATTACTGCGGTTACGGTCAGGGCATCGAGAAACGCCGACAGGAACGCCGACAAAAAGCAGAACATCAGCGCCAGCAGGGCCTTGCTGCGTACCCCTAATAGCAGGCGCGAGAACAGGAACAGCAGGAGGTCTTTCATGAAGTAGATACCGGCGACCATGAACATCAGCAGCAGGATCACCGGGAAGTTGTGCAGCAACTCGTCATAGAGCGCCTGGGGCGTGGTCATTTTCAACAACAGTGCTTCGACCAACAGCAGGCCGCCGGGCATCAGCGGATAACATTTGAGGGCCATGGCCAGCGTAAAAATGAACTCCAGCACCAGCAACCAGCCAGCCACCACCGGGCCTGCGGTCCATAACGTCACGGCGTTGAGAAGCAGGAAACCGACAATGCAGGCCTTGTACCAGCGCGGTGAGTTGCCGAGAAAATTGTGCGCGAACGCCTGGGCCATCGAGCCGGACATCGGCTACTCCTTGAGTTAAGAAACGCGCAACTTGCCGTAAGCCGAACAGAAGATCAAGCGTAGGAAAAGTCTATCGAGTTAGCCCAGGTAGCGTGCGACGATTGCCCGATAACTGCCGTCCAGCGAATAGCCACCGACGAGGATGTTGCCATCATCCTGCACCGCGATCGAAGTGGCCGTGTCAAGGCTGCGGCCCAGTCGGGTGCGTACAAATCCGCTGCCGTCGCCAAAGTCGCCATCGAGCTGCCCGCCCGGCAGGTATCGGCCCAATACAAAGTCGGCCTCGACGCCGCCAATGGTGGCACCGGCGGTCAACACGCTGCCGTCCGGCTGTATCTGCGCGGCAGTCCATTGGCAACCGCTGCGACCGACTTCCAGTAATTGCGCCTGACCGCCATTGCAATGATGATCCGGACGTCCATTGGCGTGCATTTTCAGGGCCAGGCAGCGCATGGGTTCGCGGCTGCTGCCAAAACATTGCACGTCGCCGTTGGCCTGCTGGACGATTTGGCTGACTTGGGCACTGTGTCCGCCTGCCATGAAACTCATGAAGCCATCCAGGGCAAAACTGCTGTCCAGGCTGCCATCGGCATGATAGCGGGCCACCAGGCCTTCTTCCGGGAAATTGATCGAGCCACCCACCAGGATGCGACCGTCACCTTGCACCGTCACACTGCTGAGCCAGGTATTCATCAGCAGGTGCCTGACCATCACAAAGCCGCGGCCATTGAAGCTGTTGTCCAGCGCGCCCTCTGCGGTCAGCCGTATCAGCATGGCGGCATGATCGGCGAGTTCGAAGTGATGATTGGCTACCAACAGGATGCGACCGTCGTCCTGCACGTCGACGCCGCAGGCCTCGGCGCCTGGTACGCCCGGAGGTAGCCAGACATCGCGCATGCCTTGGGAAAAGTTGCCAGGCAGCCGCACGACGCAACGGCCATTGTCGCCAAAACGCCGGACCGGTTGGCCCAGCGAGTCAAACAGCGCGAGCGCGGGGAGTGTGCGGTGTTCGCTTTCGTATTGCAGGCCGACGATCAAGATGTGCCCATTGGGCAGCACCTGTACCTTGCCTGCCATGGCCTCGAAGCCCGGTTCGAATTGCCCGATGACGCTGCCTTGTTTGCCGAAAGCCAGGTCCGCTGAACCGTCCCTGAGCAAACGCGCCAGGCCAAAGCGGCTGCCACCCGGCATCGTCACCTTGGCCGCCACCAATAGCCGGCCCTGTGAATCAATCGCGATGTCGTTGGCCAGGCTTGAAGTGCTGCCGAAGAAATACACCTGGGCGGTGCCTTTGGCAGCGAAGGTCGTGTCGAGCTTTCCAGCATCACGGACGGTTGCCGGGAAAGCCAATACAGACTGGATTGACATGCACGCATCTCCTTGCGAGTCGTCCTTATCCAGAAGTTGGGCGGTGGCGACTGTCTAGAGAATATTCAATCCCTGAATGATTAAATGCACAACTGTTAGAACTAACAGGCGGAGGGTCGTTGTGTGCCACAACAGTGTCTTTTCGAACCAATGGCAAGCCAGCAAAGAATTAAGGACGCGTCGAAGTTCAAGTAAGAAAGCGTCTTGCGTGCGCTTGGCGTGAAAAAAAGGCCAACTAATTCCAGCCAGGGATGCGGATTACCTGGCGTAATCCGCCCTACAGTTATTGCGGCATCGACCATGATTGCAGGGTGTAGCCTTCTTCGCTCAGCTCGGCGCGGGCCTGTTGCAGCAAGCACTCAAGCTGCGCTGGATCGGTATAGGCGCTGCTCGGGATCTGCGTGCGTCCAATATTGTTATTGGTGCGATCGATAACGGTCAGGGTCAGTTCGCCATTACCGTCTTGTGGGGCCCAGGCCACGCATTTGAACGGTTTAAATGCGCGGTCGGCAATCAAAAGAGCTTCGTTGACACGGAGTGGGGCGTTCATAGGTCGTCTCTCTATAGGCCCAGTCAAGTCAATAGCCGTCGGTTGGGCTTACCGTTCGGCTGGTTACTTGTACTGATGCCCGCAACCGGGGTTCAGGTCACACTCAAGCAAAAGAAATTTCAACTTTCTTTCGCATCCCAAGGATACAGCCTCGCGTTGAAAGCGTAATGAAAGAAAACTTTCGTCAGATGGCTGGAAAATCCCGCTTCTTATAACTCTTTATCTAGAAGCCCTATAGTCAAACGGTACAAGCGCCCGTCAAATTCTTGCTAACGTTACAGCCAGGTCCGCCAAATGACTGTTTTTAATAAAAAATCCTAAAATTTGGCGTCAAGGAAATCACATGAACGAAGCGCCTGCGTTACGTCGTTTATTAGTGGTGGATCCCTGCGACGACTGCCATCGTCTGTTGCCGGGATTACGCTCCGTGGGATGGGACGTTGATAGCTGTTCGCTGGACAACGCCGCCGATCGTAGTTGCGACGTGGGCTTGCTACGATTACAGCCCTTTCACCTCGAGCATCCGGATACCGTCAAAGAGGTGATCAGCCGCAGCGGTACCGAGTGGATCGCTGTACTCAATCAGGATGTCCTGCGGCTACAGAATGTCGGGGACTTTGTCTGCGAGTGGTTTTTCGATTTTCATACCTTGCCATTCGATGTCTCCAGGGTCCAGGTCACGTTGGGTCGGGCCTTTGGCATGGCGCGGCTGCGCGGACAGGGCACGGTTCATATCGATCAACCCGAGCACGAACTGCTTGGCGACAGCAAGCCCATACGCGAATTGCGCAAGTTACTGAGCAAGCTGGCACCCACTGAATCGCCGGTGTTGATTCGTGGCGAAAGCGGTACTGGTAAAGAATTGGTGGCGCGTACGCTGCATCGACAATCCCTGCGCCACAACAAACCTTTTGTCGCGATCAATTGCGGGGCTATTCCCGAGCACCTGATCCAGTCCGAGCTGTTTGGCCACGAGAAGGGGGCCTTTACGGGGGCCCATCAACGTAAGGTCGGGCGGATCGAAGCGGCCAACGGTGGCACGCTGTTTCTCGACGAGATCGGCGATCTGCCCCTGGAACTGCAGGCGAGCCTGTTGCGGTTTCTCCAGGAAAAACACATCGAGCGGGTGGGCGGCAGTCAGCCGATTCCGGTGGATGTGCGGGTATTGGCGGCAACCCATGTCGATCTTGAGGCGGCGATCGAAAAAAAAGGCTTTCGCGAAGACCTGTATTATCGTCTGAACGTGTTGCAAGTCGCGACCGCGCCCCTGCGTGAGCGCAATGGCGATCTGTCGATGCTGGCCAACCATTTTTCCCATTTCTACAGCCACGAAACGGGCCGCCGTCCCCGCAGCTTCAGTGAAGACGCACTGATAGCCATGGGCAAACATGACTGGCCGGGCAATGTGCGCGAGCTGGCCAACCGGGTGCGGCGCGGGTTGGTGCTGGCCGAGGGCCGGCAGATCGAAGCGCGAGACCTCGGGCTGATCAGCCATCACACCGTTGCCGCGCCGATGGGCACGCTGGAAGACTACAAGCACCGGGCAGAGCGCCAGGCCTTGTGTGATGTACTAAACCGCCACAGCGACAACCTGAGCATTGCCGCCAAGGTCTTGGGGATATCCAGGCCAACCTTCTACCGGTTGTTGCACAAGCATCAAATTCGCTGAACACAATACTGTAGGCGCGAGCATGCTCGCGATGGACCACAGGACACCACGGGGGTGCCAGGCTTCCCGCGTAATCGTTGAGGACCATCGCGAGCATGCTCGCTCCTACAGTAAAAGCCCCGTTGCGATTGAAATCGCAACGGGGCTTTGTCGTGGGTCAGAAGTAGTACGGGAATTTCAGGCTGAAGGAAAAGTCCGGCGAGTCGTCGGTCAGGCCGATGGCCAGGTTGGGAACGATCGTAAGGTTGTCGGTGGCGGCCAAGGTCATGCCGATGTTGAAGTTGGCCGAGTTGTAGTCGCTGTTGGAGATCGATTGCCAGTCGCCGCCATCCGGCTTGATCTTGCTCTTGCGTGCGAACTGATCGGTGAAGGAGAACGACATACTCATCTTCTCGTTCAAGGCGAAGGCAATGCCGGCGCCAATCTGCCAGGAATCGCCCAGTTTCACGTCCCCGGGCACCTTGGAATTGACCTGAGGGCTGATGTCGCTGAAAGAGTCCTCCATGTTGTAGGTGTAGGCCAAGCTGCCGAACAGCACGGCCGGGTCGAAGGTCTTGACCAGCGAGATCCCCGGGGTGATCGACCAGACACCATTGCCGGTCGGCAAGTCTTCGGGTACCGCGAGGTTATCGTTGCCCGGGACCTCGATCAGCTTGATGCCGTAAGGGTCTTCCCCGGTTGGCGCCTTGATGCGCAGTGTCGCCACCGCGTCGGGCAAGTTGGCCGACTCGTCGAGGAATTTGTAGGCCACGCCAACGTTCACATCGCCGATGGCCGGGTCGCGGGTAACGGTTTCGTCTGAAACCCCGTTGGCGGCGCCGCCGGCGCCACCGGAGGAGTACGTAGACTCGCGATAGATCACGGGGACGTTAATGTCGAACTGCCAGCGTTGCGCTACGTTGTAGCGGGCGGTCAGGTCCAGTGTCCAGTTGTCAGCCTTGATACGGTCCAGGTTGATGTTGCCGAGAAAAATCGAGTCCAGTGCCAGGAAGCCGTTGAGCGTCAGCGCACGGGTATCGTAGTGCGTGTAGGTCAGGCCGGTTTCGACGCTGAACTTGCCACCGCCGAAGAACCCGCTGGCTTCGTCGTACAGGTTGGAAACGCTTTGCGCCGGTTCCGAGTCATCCTTGAGCGACTGCCCGTAGGAGCTGCCCGTGGTTCCGGGCGCGCCGGTAGCCACCTTCTGGCCACTATTGGGCGATTCCGCGGGGGATTTGGTCAGGCGTTTGGGCGCAGGTGTCGCAGGAGCTTCTTCGACTTGTCGAACGCGCTGTTCGAGAACCATCAGCGCGTTCTGTTGTGCTTCATAACGCTGTTTCAACTCCATGAGTTCTTGTTTTAGTGCTTCTACCTGGGGGTCCGGTGCTGCGTATAGCAATGGGGCCGGTGCCAGGCTACTCAGACAAACGATAACTCTGAACGTTAACGATCGGTGCATGGGTTAGCCGTCCCTTCTGACTACAGATGATGAGACTGAGCGTAGATCAGAATCCTTGAGTGCGAAGACCTTTGAGCTGGTCCAGGTTGCCGTTCAACGAGCCGGCTGTCGCCATGTTGTCGCGCAGCACGACATTCAACGATGTGAGGTTCCTGACCTGGTTGCTATTGCCGAGCAACGTCGTGTTCTGCATCAACCCGCCCTGGGCCAGGCGTTGCATGGTGCTGCCCTGGTTGTTGTTGGCCATGATGTTAAGTTGTACCCCAGAACCGCTCGAGGAAACGCTCAGCGTGCCCGCGCCATTGGAGCCGACCAAGGTCGAGCCCGCGGCAAGTGCCTGGCCCTGCTGTGGCGTGGCTGGCGCCTGGTTGGCCTTGGTAACGTTGATATCGACGTTGTTGTAGGCACTGTTGTTGTCGCCGGCAGCCCTCACGACTTGAGTGACGCCTTCGGTGCTGTTAAGGCCGCCACCGCCGGTGACCGTGCCAGTGCCGGTGCTTTGGGTACGCGCTGAGCCAGTGCCTTTTTCGTCGATCAACGACACATAGAATTGTGGCTTGATGGTCGACTGTTGAATTTGCATCGAGGACGTTGCCCCGATCACTTCCCCGTTGGCGTTTTGCCAGGTACTGGTCATGGCAATACCGAAACTGATGATCCGTCCCGGCAAGACATAACGCCCGCGCAGGCTTGCCAGTTCCTGATCGTTCAACTCAATGGGTTTCAATATTTCTGCATGGATCGGCAGGCTGGCGGCCAGGCAAACGACGGCCAGCCAGATTGGAGTCTTCATTGGATACTCCCGGAGCATCATGCTCGCTTGTTATTAGAAGAAGTCACTTTGTATGAAGCCGAAATCCATCAACTCCGCGTCCTGCACCGGGCTGAAGGTATTGACGCGGTTCTTGGCAGTCAGCGGCAGAGGCGGGTCGAGCAATGCATTATTTTTGTCGTAGCCTTGGCCGATGACGGCAAAGATGATGCCGTTCCAGCCTTTGATAAAGTCATCGACTTTGTAGCGTTTGTGCCCGAGTACCGGATCGCCGATATAGACCCAGTCGTTATGGACTCTTTGCATGACCACAAAGTGTTTGTAGCCACGGATGTCCATGAGTACCACCACGGGAATCCTGATCTCCTTCAAAGATTCAGGTGATACACGATAGCCACGCGCCCGCATCCCGAGACTTTCCACGTAGCGCTTCATGTCGAGCATGGAGAAGCCCTGGACGCGAACCAGATCCTGATCGGAATGTGACAGCATGCCTTCGATGATCTGTTCTTCGTCTACGTCAAGCCAGTAGGCCTGGCGCAAAATGGTCGCCAGCGCAGCGGCGCCGCAACTGAAATCGGTTTTCTGCTGCACCAGGTCGGCAAACTTGCGCTCGCGAATGCTCTGGATCGGCTTGTACACCACCGCACCGCCTGGCAGGACGGACAGCGGCAGTTGCGCAGCCTCGATCACACTGGACACGCAAAGCAAGATTGCCAAGGCGATAATACGCATGGTGGGGACGCCTTCTGGTTGGGTTGAAAAGGCCCCCGGAAGGGGGCCTCGACTGACAGCATTAGAACGATTGGTTGGAGATGGCCAACGAGTTGCTTTGTTGGTTGCCCACACCAGCAGCCACGTTGACGCCCAGGTTGCCGCTGCCGCCGTTCACCGAACCGCTCAGGGTTGCAGTGTTGGTTACAGGGTTGGCCCAGCCGGTTGGAGTCAGCACTTGATAAGAGTAGGTGTTGCTCAAATCATAAGAGCTGCTTTCGCTCCAGCTTTTCGCTTTTGCGTACTCGGATTCGGACGACTTGCTGCCCGACTTATCGTACGAGGAGGCGTTCGCTTTCTCGAACGAAGTATCGAACGATTTCTCGAACGACGAATCGCGCGATTTGTCGTACGAGGATTCACGATTTTTCTCGTACGAAGAGTCGTAAGACCGGTCGAACGAGGAATCACGAGATCTGTCGAACGAGGATTCGCGCGATTTGTCGTACGATTTGTCTACCGACACGTCAAGCGATGCGCTGAGCGATGCGGTAAGCGATGCGTCAGACTCTCTGCTGCGGGTGCGATCGCCAAAACCGTAGTTGACGGTAGTGGAGCTCGAAGACGCAGCTGCCGCATCCAGGGAAGCATCCAGGGAAGCGTTCAAAGAAGCACTCGATGAACCGCTAGCGCTGCTGCTGTTGGAACCGCTGGCAGAGCTGCTGTTGGAACCGCTGGCAGCCATGCTGTTGGAACCGCTTGCGCTGCTGCTGTTGGAGCCGCTGGCATTACTGCTCTTGGAACCGCTTGCATCCAGGCTGAAGGAACCGCTGGCACTGGAGTTTTTGGACCCGGCAGCGGCCCAGCTCGACGAAGCGCTTTGACTGCCGCTAGCCTCGAAGGATTTCTCGCGAGAGGCACTACCGCTTGCGGTTTTGGTCACCGTAATGGTGTCCACGCGATAGGTGCGGTCAGCGGTGTTGTTCACGATCAGGCCAGGACCGTCTTGATTGGCGGAGGCAGTGGCCCTTGCGCTACCCAGCGGGGCATTGGTGTTGGCAATTGCCATGGTGTTTTTCTGCTGGTTCAGGTCGCCGCCAGCAATGTTGACACCCACGTTACCGCTGCTGCCATCGGCGGATCCACTCATCACGGCAGAGTTGGTTACGCCGAAGTTGTTGACGACGTTACGGTTGCTGGTTTGCCTGACGTCAGCGCTGGCAGTGGCAGTGCCGAACACGAAGCTGTTGTCGATCGCGGCGTTGTCGGACGCTGCGTTGGCGATGGCGGCAGCGTTGTCTTGCTGGTTGCCGTTACCGGCAGCCACGTTGACGCCGACGTTGCCGCTTGCGCCTGCGGCCGAACTGCTCATTTCGGCTGAGTTTTCTACCCCTTCATTCCAGATGCGGTTGCCGGTATTGCTTTGTCTGTCGTTAGCAGTGGCAGTCGCGCTGATAGGGATCATTTTTGGAGGAGGGGTTTGGTTGCCGCCGTTGTGATGACCATTGTGGTGGTCACGGCGATCGCCAGCTTGTACAGCAACAGCCATGACCGCAGCAATTGCGAAAACCAGAGGCTTTAATGCCATCGAAGGTTTCATGGTGATTCTCCGTACTTATTTTAGGTTAAGTGTTGTTATTACCTGTTTGGGTCAATCCACGACCCGTACGCTGAGGGTGTTGGCCATTCGGTTTCCCACCCCGGCGCTCTGATTCAGCTGAATCACCCCGCGGCTACCGGTGAAAGCCTGGTCACTGGTAGTGACCTGGCGATAGCCTGGTGCAGAGTCAGTTGGATCGGAGTTGTTGAACAGCGTCACGTTCTGCTGCCTGAGGACGCTGTCGTCGATACTTTGCGGTTGCGTACCGATGCTGATACGCAAGGCGTTGGCTTGCTGGGTGCTGGCGCCCGCGCTCTGGTTGACGCCCAGCACGCCATTGCCATGGCTGAAGGAGTCGCCTTGAATGCTCGAGTGAGCATCCATCCTGGGGTCGACAATGGTACGTAGCCGTTGGCGAATCTCTGTGGTCGCGCTGGCACCATGGCCATTGGCGATGGCCCTGGCATTCGCCTGCTGCTGCAGGTCGCCGGCCGCCTGGTTGACCCCAAGGTTGCCCTGGTACTGCGAGCCCGAACCGTCGATGTCGGCGTTATTGATGACGGGAGATTGGGCGAAGGTCGATGCACTGCAAAACATGGCGATCAGCAGCAGCGTACGATTCATCTTAACGGTCTCCCGTTATGATTCTCAAAGCGCCCAGGCCCTGCTGGACGTTTGAATTGACCATGTTGGCAATGCCGCTGCCGGAATTGCCCGAACGCCCGGCGGGGAGATTGGAAAGCTGGGTCTGGGTGCTGATATTGCCACCCAGATTGTTGGTGTTTTGCGTCACCAGCCGGGAGATGCCTGCACCACTGGCAACGCCGGCAAAGTCACCGTCACTCAACTCGTTGGTTTGAGCGAGGATCTGTTTGGACGGGTTGGCGTTGACGGTCGTGGGGTTAGGGTCGGGAACGAGCGGCGCACTCGTCGCGTTGCGCACCTGGACATCACGCTTGATGATGATAATGCCGTTGTCCGCTTGTGCAGACAGGCAGGCCATTGAACTCAGTGTGCATCCGACCAGCAGGAGACTATGGATTTTGTTCTGGAGTTTCCCCACGGCGGCAATTCCTTCTGTAAGTGGAACGCTGGCCCTTTTCAGCGTTGCAGGGGAAGAGAGCAGAAGGTGTGCCGGTTTTTGTTTTTTCTTTAATAACAGTGGTTTGGCTTTAACTGTTGAGGTGTTGAAAAACACTTTGTAACGTCACTGAGACAAAGCCGCGCGAAAGTGCCGTCCATGCTGGCGGCATTGCTTGCTAAGGGCGTTTAGGGGGCTTTGTATCAGCGGCTTAACATTTTCTTGAGAAACTGCTCGAATCGCTCTAGCTTGAGGGTTTGCGCGGGGTCAGGTGTTTCAGGAATGGACATTTTCTGGCAGGGCGGGGCCGCCCTGTCAGGTGCGTAGCAAGCGTGTCACAGCCTCGAACGCCATCTCCTTGCGTTGTTGCCAGTCACCTTGCAGTACCTGGTAAGGCTGGCGATGCAGGTCAAACCACTGGCGGCTGGCCTGGAAAAATTCCTGACGTTCTTCCAGTTGCGGTTGGCAACGCTGTCCGTCTTCATGCCAGGCCACGGTATCCGGGCTCAGCAGCAGGTGAAGGTCGTAATGGCGCTTCTGCAAAGCCCCTTCGATCCACGACGGGCAAGCGCCGAACAACGTTCGACTCCAAAGTACATTGCTTAACAGGTGCGTATCGAGAATCAACAGTGGCGGCCGTTTCGCCCGTGCCTGATCTTCCCACGTAAGCTGGCCAAGTGCTATGGGCGTAATGTCTTCGTAGCAGGTTAGCCGGGCTTCATTCTCGATGAAATACCGAACATACTCGCCGACCAATATGCCGCCGAAATTGGCGTGAATCTCGCTCGAAAGCCAGCTTTTGCCACTCGATTCCGGTCCTGCCAGCACCAGCACCTTCATGGGCATAGCACCGGGTCGCTGCGCCATGTCCGCCAGCCTTGAATGGCCAACAGGGTGAACAGGCCATACAGGGCAGCCGTCAGGTACATCCCCTTATAGAGGAATAAACCGACGAAGACGCAGTCCAGGACGATCCACAATGGCCAGCACTGCAGGCGTTTTTGCGCCATCCACCATTGCGCCACCAGGCTGAAGGCCGTGAGGGCGGCATCTAGCCAGGGTTGTGCGGCATCGGTCCAGTGTGCCATGGCGGCGCCCAGCAACAGGCTGCCGAGCGCGCCCAGGGCCAGCCCGGAAGCCACTGCTTGCCCCTCCAGCCGGCTGACCTCGCGTCCAAGATGCGCCTGGCCTGCGCGCGTCCACTGCCACCAGCCATAGATCTGCAGCGCGGCATATATCACTTGCAGCAACATGTCCGAGTACAGCTTCACCTCAAAAAAGATCCAGCTGTAGATCAGCACCATGACCAGGCCGATCGGCCAGCACCAAGGGTTCTGCTTGACCGTCAACCAGACGGCAATGACGCCGAGGGTAGCGGCAAACAGTTCAAGCCCGGACATACGTTTCCTTGGAAAATCGAAGAGGGGGGCGAATTGTAACCGGATTACCGGGAAGAGGCTTGATGCAGCGTCTCTCTCGGAGCCTGCAACACGACAGCATTAGGCGTACTTGTCTGCTAGGATTTCGTCCCGCACGCAAAAACCTGAAATCAAACTGATTTTTCACAAAACTCTGGAGATTTTTGCGTAGGCTTGTGCGCGCGGGACTCAACGACGCTGATTTACAGTAAACGGCTTTGAATAAATTAACGGGGCATGCGTCGACGCATTGCCTTTTGGGGGATTGATGGATCTTTGGACGGCCTTTCAGGCTTTGATTCTTGGCATTGTAGAAGGGCTGACGGAGTTCTTGCCCATTTCCAGTACCGGGCACCAGATTATTGTCGCCGACTTGCTCGACTTCGGTGGTGAGCGTGCCATGGCGTTCAACATCATTATCCAGCTCGGCGCCATCCTGGCGGTGGTCTGGCAGTTTCGTCGCAAGATTTTCGATGTGGTAGTGGGCCTGCCGACGCAGCCCAATGCCCGGCGCTTTACCGCCAACCTGCTGATTGCCTTCTTTCCGGCGGTGGTGTTGGGGGTGATTTTCGCCGACTTGATTCACCACTATCTGTTCAATCCGATCACGGTGGCCACGGCATTGGTCGTGGGCGGCATCGTCATGTTGTGGGCTGAAAAGCGCCAGCACGAAGTACATGCAGAAAGCGTCGATGACATGACCTGGAAAGACGCCCTTAAAGTCGGCCTGGCCCAGTGCCTGGCGATGATTCCGGGTACCTCGCGCTCAGGCTCGACGATCATCGGCGGCTTGTTGTTCGGCCTGTCGCGCAAGACTGCTACCGAGTTTTCCTTCTTCCTGGCCATGCCGACCATGGTGGGGGCTGCGGTGTACTCGGGGTACAAGTACCGCGACCTGTTCGTACCTGCGGATTTCCCGGTGTTTGCGATTGGCTTCATCACGGCGTTCATTTTCGCGATGATCGCAGTGCGAGGCTTGCTCATGTTCATCGCCAGCCACAGTTATGCGGTGTTCGCCTGGTACCGCATTGCTTTCGGCTTGCTCATCCTGGCCACCTGGCAATTCGGTTGGGTTGACTGGACCGCAGCCAAGCCATGAATGGCGTCAGCGCGCGAAACGGGGCAAACATCCGCCACCTGCGCCTGAAGTTGCTGGTGTTTGCGATGGTGTGCGCGCTGCCGCTGTTCGGTTCGATGTCGATGTGGCTGCAAGGGGGGTCGCTGATTCCCCTGGCGGCCTACGGCATCGTCAGCGTGCTGGCGTTCCTGCTGTACTGGAGCGACAAGCGCAAAGCGCGCGTTGATCACTGGCGTACGCCGGAAAACGTCCTGCATGCGCTGGAATTCGCTGGCGGCTGGCCGGGCGCCTTGCTCGCGCAGCAAGTGTTTCGGCACAAGACGCGCAAGGTGTCCTTTCAATTGGTGTTCTGGATCATCGTGCTGCTGCATCAGGTGTTCTGGATCGACCAGCTGTTCCTCGGGGCGCAGCTGTTCTCACTGCTCTGATCGAGGCGCTGCTAGAGCAACAGTCCGACCTGCGTGCGCTTGGGCAACTTGCTCACCACCAGTTGATGAGAACGCTGTAGCAAGCCCTGCAATTCCTCGGCGCCGAGCGGGTAGGGCGTGGTCATGATGATCCATTGTGCCCGGGCCAGATAAGGCGCCGGGTGAATGCCGGGACGGTCGCAATACCCCAGAAACAGGTCCTTGTCGACCTTGAAAGCCAGGGACTCGCCGCGCAGGTTCTGCAAGGCGAACATCTTGTTGCCGGCAATCGAAAACACCCGCACGCCACCCCATTTGTAGTCTTCACGGGCACCCGGCAAAGCCAGGCAGAAAGCCGCTACGTCGGCCTCGCTCATGCGTCCTGCCTTCATATCAAGCGATCTCCACAGGCATTGAATGTTTCGATCAGGTGGTCGAGCCAGGCGCGTACGGCCGGCATCACGCCGCGTCGATGCGGGTAGACCGCTTGCAACCAACCCCCGGGCAGGGACCACTCGGGCAGTAACTGTACCAGTGAGCCATTTGCCAGCTCCTGCTCGCAATACATCATCGGCAGCGTGGTAAAGCCCTGGCCAGCCAGTGTGCAGGTCTTGCGCACGATGAAGTCGTCGATGCCCAGCCGCGCTTCTAGGGCCAGGTCGTGCTTTTTGCCCTGGCGATCGACCAGGCCAATGTGCACCAGGCGATCGGGTTCGAGGGCGCCAAGTACCGGCAGGTTTTTCAGGTCATCGGGGTGATTGATCTCGAGCCCCTCGAGAAAGGCGGGGCTGGCAACCATCAGCATCTGCGCCTGGCGCAGGCGGCGAGTCACTAACAGCGGGTCTTCATCACCCGGTTCGCGCACGCGTAATGCAACGTCCACGCCTTCGGTCACCAGGTCGACGCGTCGATTGACCAGCATCACCTCCAACTGCACTTTCGGATACTTCTCCAGGAAGTTGCTGATTACCCCAGGCAGCATTTCGTGAGCCAGGCCGACCGGGGAAGAGACCCGCAAGCGCCCACGGGGTTCGCTGGACATACTGGCCACGGCTTCGTCAGCCATTTCCGCTTCCAGTAGCATTGCCTGGCAGTGGCGCAGATAACGTTCGCCCACGGCAGTGAGTTTCAATTGCCTTGTGGTGCGTTGCAGTAAACGTGCACCCAGGCGCTCCTCCAGCTCGGCGATGCGCCTGGACAGTCGTGACTTGGGAATCCCCAGTAAACGCCCGGCGGCCGCGAACCCGCCAGCCTCGACGACTTTGGCGAAGTAATAGAGATCATTGAGGTCTTGCATGGGCGTTTTCTCGATCGTTCTACCAGTGAGACAAACTATCGCATTGTTGCAGTCTAATCAGTTATTGGTTTGGTCTGTAGGATTGTTTCCATCAGATCGCCCCTGACGGCGATCCTCACCTGGAGATCCCACATGAAATTGCTGCATATCGATTCGAGCATTCTTGGTGACAACTCGGCTTCCCGTCAGCTGAGTAGCGAAGTCGTCAAAGCCTGGCAAGCCGCCGAGCCGTCCGCCGTTGTGACCTACCGCGATCTGGCAGCCGACGCGATCAGCCATTTCTCCTCGACCACACTGGTTGCAGCGGGTACCACGGCTGAACTGCGCAACGCCGCCCAACAGCACGAAGCCGAACTGAGCGCGTCTACCCTGGCCGAGTTCCTCGCCGCGGATGCCGTAGTGATTGCAGCGCCGATGTATAACTTCACCATCCCGACCCAATTGAAGGCCTGGATCGACCGCATTGCCGTCGCCGGCCAGACATTCCGCTACACCGAAGCCGGTCCTGAAGGCCTGTGCGGTGGCAAGAAAGTGGTGATCGTTTCGACTTCCGGTGGCCTGCACGCCGGCCAGGCAACCGGTGTTGCCCACGAAGACTACCTGAAGGTGCTGTTTGGTTTCATCGGCATTACCGACATCGAATTCGTCCGTGCCCACGGCCTGGCTTACGGTGATGAAGTGCGCGGTAAAGCGATGAGTGATGCCCAGGCACAAATCAGCGAGCAGCTGTTCGCCGCCGCATAAGGTTTGGATAAAGACCTGCTGTCGCTGCAGGCAATCCCAAAAAAAACTCTGTATTCTGTTCACGCAAGTGGCAGATACGGAGTTTTTTGTTTCTCAGTATTACTAATTGCGCTTGCAATATTGTGGCCCGAGTTATGCAGTCGAGGCTTAACGTCTCCGTTCCGTAGCAAGGTGGGGCATCCCATGGTGCGTCTTTGTGCAGCTTTACTGATCTGTCTGCTCGCCAGCCTGAATTCAGTGCGCGCAGCACCTGCGCCGCATCCTCACTGGAGCGTCGGTTTTCATGAAATGAGCTTTCTCGATCCACTCGATCTGCAACCGATGAGGGCCATTGCCTTCTACCCTTCGAGCGAGAAGGAACACGCCAGCCGGCTCGAGGGCTACACCGTCGAAGCCGGCGAAGACACCAAAGTCGCCATGGGCCGGTTTCCAATGCTGATGCTGTCCCATGGCAACACCGGCACGCCATTGGCCCTGCATGACCTGGCCACGTCGCTGGCACGCAAGGGTTTTGTGGTGGTCGCTGTTATTCATCCAGGCGATAACTCCAAAGACCACAGCCGCCTCGGCACCTTGAGCAATTTGTACGGACGGCCGATCCAGATCTCCGAAGCCATCACCGCGACCCTGGGCGATCCCATGCTCGCGCCTTATGTCAATGCCGAGCAGGTTGGCGTCATTGGCTATTCGGCAGGCGGCGAGACGGCATTGATACTGTCGGGCGCGACTCCGGACCTGGATCGTCTGCGCCGCTACTGCCAGGAACGCCCGGACGATCGTGATGCCTGCAATACCCAGGGTGAACTGATCGTCGACCGCGATGATTTGCAACCGGTAGCCGACCCGCGCGTCCATGCATTGCTGCTGATGGCGCCACTGAGCCTGAAGTTCGGTCGTCATACCCTGGCCGACGTGCATGTTCCGGTACTGCTTTACAGCGGCGATGGCGACAAGCTGGTGTACCCCGACAAGAACGCCGCCGCCCTGGCGCGTAAACTGCCCGTCGCCCCCGATTTCAAGCTGCTGGCCGGGGCCGGGCACTTCGTATTCATGGCTCCGTGCAATGATGAGCAGATCGTTGTCACGCCAGCCTTGTGCACCGATGCCGACGGTGTCGATCGCGTCGATATTCACCGTAACCTGATCTCCGAAGCCGGACGCTTTTTTTCTCGCACATTGGGCAGAGCGACGCGGGCCGGGATGCAGACCGCCGATCAATGAATGGCGAGCAGGCGCTTTTATAATTCGTTACTTGTTAGCCAAGGCTGTTTCCAGGGTTTGCACTCTGGCATTGAGTTCGCGAACCGATTCAATTAATGGTGCGACAAGTTTTTGATAGTCCACTTGCAGGTGATCGCCTTCAGTGCGTACCAACTGCGGGTAAACCTTTTGAACATCTTGAGCGATCAAGCCGACGTCAGCCTGGTCGTTTTGTTTCCAGTCGAATGTTACGCCACGGAGTTTGAGCAGGTTCTCTGTCGGGTTTGCCAAGGGCTGGACGTTTTTCTTTAATTTTTCATCGCTGAATGGGCAGCATTCGCTACCAATGTCACCAAGGTCCCAGCATTTACCATTATGGCAAATTTGCTGGTTTGAGACTTCAGCCTCGGCGGTAGCGTGCATGGAAAATGCCAGTGCTGGGGCGAGTAGGGCAAGTGACAATATGCGCATTTTATTTCTTCCTGTTTCGATATGGATGTAAGTGCGGTTAATTAAATTCTCACGGAATTAGTAATTAAAACAACGATGGCACTTAGCATTAATCGATTCGGCATATTGCATGTTGATCGTACTTTAAATGTTATGGTTGTTTATCTCATGGTTTTTAAGTAAATGTATTTGCTGCCCGCCGTGAGAGCAAAAAAGTGAGGCAAAGTCCTATCACGGACAATAACGCCGCGCAAAAGAAAATCCACGCGTACCCCATGTTCAACGCCACCGCACCCATCAACGGACCGGCAATCGCCAACGCCAGATCGAAAAACACCGCATAAGCGCTCAGGCCGGCGCCGCGACTCGCGTTAGGCACCTGCTTGATTGCCTCGACGCCCAAGGCCGGATACACCAGCGACAAGCCGAACCCGGTGAGGCCGGCACCGATCAACGCATAGCCAGTCGAAGGCGCCAGCCACAGCAGCGCCAGGCCGATGGTCTCGATAGTCATGCAGGCGATGGCCGACGGGAAGCCGCCAAATCGGCTGATGCTGGAAATGAACAGCAACCGGGCCAGGATGAAACACACCCCGAATACCGTCAGGCAATACGCCGCACCGCTCCAGCCTCGATTGATGTAATAAAGGGTAATAAAGGTGGTGAGGGTGCCGTAGCCGATTGAAGCCAGGCTCAGGCTTGCGCCAAACGGTGCAATGCGTCCGAATACGGCCCAAAAGGGCAGGCGCTCACCGCGCACCACCGGCACCGACGGCTTGTTGCGAATCAACAGCAGCGCCGCCAGGGCCAGCACCGACAGCGCGATACCCAGGCTGGCAAACCCCAGTTGACCGACCATTACCACCCCCAGGGGCGCCCCGATGGCAATCGCTCCATAGGAGGCGATGCCGTTCCAGGAGATCGAGCGCGCGGTGTGTTCGGCACCTACCTGTCCCATGCACCAACTGATAGTGCCGACCCCGATCAGTCCTTGGGCGATGCCCAGCAACAAGCGTCCGGCGATCAGGACCAGCAAGCTGATTAAAGGAGCGCTTTGCAACAACACCGACAACAACGTCAGCCCGCCACTCAGGACAATCCCCGACAGGCCATAAACGATCGCGCGCTTGGTACCGACATTGTCCGACATGCGCCCGGCCATGGGCCGGCTGAGCAGGGTAGCCAGGTATTGCGAGCCGATGGTCAGCCCTGCGACGACGGCACTGAACCCGAGCTGTTCATGGACGTATCCCGGCAGCACCGCGATGGGCAGGCCAATGCAGAGGAAGGCGACAAAGGTATAGAAAACGATGGAAACGATCTGCAGGGTGATCGCCATGGAGCTTTGCGGTGGCTGTTCTTGCGCAGACATGAGGACTCGTTCGCGGGCGGCGGCAGGAGAACTGCATGATGGCTTGGGTGAGGAACTAAAGAAAGCAGGCTAAGTAATTTGGCTTGAAATTGGATGGATCCCACGCGGTGCGTGGGAATGCCTCAACGGACGCTCCGCGTTCGGCTCTGGATTGGGACGCGGAGCGTCCCGGGCTGCATTCCCACGCAGAGCGTGGGAATGATCTAAAACGTTCGGATAACGCATTCATCCAGATTTCACGCGTTAACGTTAACGTCCATCGCGAGCATGCTCGCTCCTACAGGCTGCTCTTAGAACACCACGCCCTGGCTACGCAGGTAATCGTCATAGGTGCCGCTGAAGTCGGTCACGCCGTTAGGGCTCAACTCGATGATGCGGGTTGCCAGGGACGATACGAATTCACGGTCGTGGCTGACGAAGATCAGCGTGCCCGGGTAGTTTTCCAGCGCCAGGTTCAGCGCCTCGATGGATTCCATGTCCAAGTGGTTGGTTGGTTCGTCCATCACCAGCACGTTCGGCTTTTGCAGGATCAGCTTGCCAAACAGCATGCGACCTTGCTCACCACCGGAGATGACCTTGACCGACTTGAGGATCTCGTCGTTGGAGAACAGCATCCGGCCCAGGGTGCCACGAATGATCTGCTCGCCCTGGGTCCACTGGCCCATCCAGTCGAACAGGCTGACATCGTCTTCGAAGTCGTGGGCGTGGTCCTGGGCGTAGTAGCCCAGTTCTGCGCTTTCGGTCCATTTCACGGAGCCGGCATCCGGGGTCAGTTCGCCCATCAAGGTACGCAGCAGGGTGGTCTTGCCGATGCCGTTCGGGCCGATGATCGCTACGCGCTCGCCAGCTTCGACGGTGAAGCTGAAGTTCTTGAACAGGGTCTTGCCATCGAAGCCCTTGGACATCTGCTCGATGGTCACGGCCTGGCGGTGCAGCTTCTTGGTCTGTTCGAACCGGATGAACGGACTCACGCGGCTCGAGGGCTTGACCTCGGCCAGCTGGATCTTATCGATCTGCTTGGCCCGGGAAGTGGCCTGCTTGGCTTTCGAGGCGTTCGCCGAGAAGCGGCTGACGAACGTTTGCAGTTCGGCAATCTGGGCTTTTTTCTTGGCGTTATCCGACAGCAACTGCTCGCGGGACTGGGTCGCCGCGGTCATGTACTCGTCGTAGTTGCCCGGGAACAGGCGCAGCTCACCGTAGTCCAGGTCGGCCATGTGGGTGCAGACGCTGTTGAGGAAGTGCCGGTCGTGGGAAATGATGATCATGGTGCTGTTACGCACCGTGAGGATGGATTCCAGCCAGCGAATGGTGTTGATGTCCAGGTGGTTGGTCGGTTCATCGAGCAACAGCACTTCCGGATCGGAGAACAGGGCCTGGGCCAGCAACACCCGAAGTTTCCATCCTGGCGCCACTTCGGACATCGGGCCGAAATGCTGTTCAAGTGGAATTCCCAGGCCCAGCAGCAGTTCACCGGCACGGGATTCGGCGGTGTAGCCGTCCATTTCGGCGAATTCGGTTTCCAGCTCGGCCACGGCCATGCCGTCTTCTTCGCTCATTTCCGGCAGCGAGTAGATACGATCACGCTCGGCCTTGACCTTCCACAGCTCTTCGTGACCCATGATCACGGTGTCGATCACGGTGAATTCTTCGTAGGCGAACTGGTCCTGGCGCAATTTACCCAGGCGCACGTTCGGCTCCAGCATGACCTGGCCGCCGGACGGCTCGAGGTCACCGCCCAGGATCTTCATGAACGTTGACTTGCCGCAACCGTTGGCGCCGATCAAGCCATAGCGGTTGCCGCCGTTGAATTTGACCGAAACGTTTTCGAACAACGGCTTGGCGCCGAACTGCATCGTGATGTTAGCTGTAGAAATCAAAGGTTTTTCCTGCGAAGCATTCAGAGTAGCTAGGGTTGCGGCAGTACCGATTCAGTACCCGTTCACGCTGTTCGACCATGGGACGTACATCCCGGTCAGCAGCGCAAGATCCATCTGGCAATAAGTGGACAGCAGCATTGGGAGCGCTTGGCCCGAGTCGAAGTGCGCTGAGGCCGGGATTTCCCGTCATCAACCAAGGGGGGCGCGTAAAGTTTGGCGGCGATTGTACTGGTCTGGCCATATAAACGATAGGGCAATAAGGCCGCACCGACGCATTGACGGTATCAACGGACAGATTTTCACATTTCAAGGCTAACAATTGGTTACGGACGATGGCTAAAATGCCATCTTTCACTGATGCCAAACGTTGGCGTCGGCTCAAGGACGGGCCACCGGGCCCGTTGTCTGGTTTTCAGGCACTACTCAGGCTCCGCAGGCCACTGGTTGCCAGGGAGCGCAGTTTGCTCACCTCTGACGTGTGACGATTTTCGTGAAACTCATCATTGCCGCTGTCTACGTTATATCCATCGCGTATGTCCATCTGCGTGGCCGTGTACGCCACAAACTGAGCCGCCAACTGAGCGACCACTCGACGTTCCTGGCGCCGATCAATTGCTTGCTTTACCTGTTCTCGAAGATCCCCAACAAGCCGTTTCTCAACCCGGCGGACTTTCCCGACCTTGCGCCACTGCAGGCCCATTGGGAGGAGATTCGCGCCGAAGGCCAGAACCTGCTGAAGGCGGGGGAGATCAAGCGCTCCAATGATTACGATGACGTCGGCTTCAACTCCTTCTTCAAGACCGGCTGGAAGCGCTTCTACCTCAAGTGGTACGGCGATAGCCACCCGTCGGCCATGAAGCTTTGCCCGCGCACCACCGAACTGGTACAGAGCATCGGCTCGATCAAGGCGGCGATGTTCGCCGAATTGCCGCCGGGTTCGAAACTGGTTCGCCATCGCGATCCGTATGCCGGTTCCTACCGCTATCACCTGGGCCTGGAGACGCCTAACGATTCGGGCTGCTACATCAACGTCGACGGCGAAAATTATCATTGGCGCGACGGTCAAGCGGTGATGTTCGACGAGACGTTCATTCATTACGCAAACAACACTACCGAGCAGAACCGCATCATTCTGTTCTGCGATGTGGAGCGTCCGATGAAGTACCGCTGGGTGGCCGCATTCAACCGCTGGTTCAGCCGCCATGTGATGGCGGCTGCCGGTGCGCCGAATGAGGCGGGCGACAAGACCGGTGGCATCAACCGCCTGTTCGGCAAGGTTTACAAGATCCGCTTGAATGGCAAAGCCTTGAAAAAACGTAATCGCAAGCTTTATTACCTGCAGAAGTGGGCGTTCTTTGGTGGGTTGCTGGCGATTTTTGTCCTGGTTTGACTTGTTCGTTTGTCAAAACTGACGTCATCGTCGGCGAGCCCGCTCCCACAGGTTTTCTGGCAACCGCCTATCTTTGCAGGAGCTGGCTTGCCAGCGATGAGGTCGGAACGTTCAACCCCTTACTTGCTGACTTTTTTCCGCGCCGCCGGCTTTGTCGGCGACTTGGCCTTGGCTGTCTCCTTGCTTGCGCCCTTGCCCCCCAGGCTACGCTTGAGCAACTCAGTCAAGTCAATGACATCCGCGGTCTTGCGCTCCTCTTCGCCAGTGGCTGTTTCAACATCCTCGATTTTCCCTTCATGGGCTTTCTTGTCCACCAGGGCCATGATCTTGTCTTCGAATTCGTCCCGGTAATCCTCTGGCGACCATTCGACGCTCATGTCCTCTACCAGGCGCTTGGCCATGTCGAGTTCGCCCTTGGCCAACTCGGCCTTGGTCACATCCGGGCCTAATGCCAACTCGTCCAGGCTGCGCACTTCCGCTGGCCAGCGCAGCTTCACGAGGACCATGGCCGATTCCAGCGGCATCAAGGCCGCCAAATATTGGCGGGTATGCAGCACTACGCGAGCCAGCGCGACTTTATTGGTTTTGGTCAGGGTTTCGCGCAACAGGGCATAGACCTTGCCGCCGCGTTTATCCGGTGCCAGGTAGTAGGGCGTGTCGATGTTCTGCAGCGGGATTTGCTTGCTGTCGACAAAGGCAAAGATATCGATAGTCTGGGTCGAAAGTGGATGCGCCGAGCGAATCTCCTCCTCGCTGAGCACCACATATCGCCCCTTTTCGTATTGCACGCCTTTGACGATGTGCTCTTTGGTAACTTCCTTGCCGGTGACTTTATTGACGCGTTTGTAGCCCACCGGGTCCATGCTGCGACTGTCGAGCCAGTCGAAATCCACCCCATGGGAGGACGTCGCCGAGACCAGCGCCACAGGGATATGCACCAGCCCGAAACTGATCGCGCCTTTCCAGATTGCCCGTGCCATGGTCGTCTTTCCGAAAGTGATGTTCAGGTGACCTTGGGCCTCGTGAAAAAGTTTCAGCGGCCTGCAGGGCCGGGTGGGGCTGTGGCTCCACGTCGTGTTACATCTTGCCGGGAAGTTTGGGTTAACAAATCCCGATCCCAGGCGTAGCGTGCAATGGAAGACTCTACTCACGCATCCATCGCGAGGCTCGCCAATGAACCGATACGTACCTGGCCTTATCGTGCTGGCATTGAGCGGCGTACTCGGTCACATGGCTCAGGCCGACATCGCTTCGCCCGGTGCACCGATAGAGTTGGCGCAAAACCTGCCGGGCAGCACCCACAACAATCCCTACAACAGTCCGATCCGCCGGGCCAATCCAAACAGCATGCAAGGCACCCAGCCCAGTGCCCCGGCCATCCGTGGGCCGAACACCGTACCTGTGCCACGACCGCCCACCCTTGACAACGGCGGCATCGGCAATCGCTACCCCCAGGATCGCTCGGCCCCCAGCAGTGCTCCGAAGTTCATCCCCAATCCACCGCCCCGTAGCCCTTGAAGGATCGGGCTGGCGTCCTGTTGGCCAATCCCATGACAAAAGGAATCGTGCATGTTGCGTAGTAGCCTCCTGAGCACTTTTTTTGCCAGCACCTTGTTAGCCGCCAGCGCGCCTGTTCTGGCAGCGACCACCCAGAACATGCAAAGCGAGCAGGGCACCCTTGAGGTGACGCTGATCGCCTCGGGACTTGCGCACCCCTGGGCGTTGGCTTTTCTGCCGGACCGCCAGGGCATGCTGGTCACCGAGCGACCGGGCAACCTGCGTGTGGTGACGGCCGACGGCAAGTTGTCAGCACCGCTCAACGGCGTGCCCAAGGTCTGGGCCAAGGGGCAGGGCGGCTTGCTGGATGTGGCGCTGTCGCCCGACTTCAGGCAAGACCGGATGATTTACTTGTCCTACGCCGAAGGCGGCGGCCAGGGTGGCAAGGCGGGTACCGCGGTTGGCCGCGCCCGGTTGTCCGAAGACCTGACGACACTGAAGGATTTGCGGGTAATTTTCCGTCAGGAGCCCAAGCTCTCGGTGGGCAACCACTTTGGTTCGCGGCTGGTTTTCGACCGGGACGGCTTCCTGTTCATTACCCTGGGGGAAAACAACGACCGGCCCACCGCCCAGGACCTCGACAAGTTGCAGGGCAAGGTCGTAAGGATCTATCCCGACGGCCAGGTGCCTGAAGACAACCCCTTTGTCGGACAGGCCAACGTGCGCCCGGAAATATGGGCCTACGGCGTTCGTAATCCACAAGGCGCGGCGCTCAACCCTTGGACCGGCACGCTCTGGGAAAACGAACACGGTCCACTGGGCGGTGATGAGGTCAATATCATCGAGCGCGGCAAGAATTACGGTTGGCCACTGGCCACCCACGGCATCAATTACTCGGGCCAGCCGATTCCGGAAGCCAAAGGTAGAACCGCCGAAGGTACTCTTGGGCCACATCATGTCTGGGAAAAATCCCCCGGCCTGAGCGGCTTGGCATTCTACGACGGCGACCGCTTCAAGGCCTGGCAGCACAACGCGTTCATTGGCGCGCTGGTGAGCCGGGAACTGATTCGCCTGCAGTTCGACGGCGACAAGGTGATCCACGAAGAACGCTTGCTGGGCGAACTCGACAAGCGCATCCGCGATGTGCGGCAGGGGCCGGATGGGTATTTGTATGTGCTGACCGATGAAGAGGACGGAGCGTTGTACAAGATAGGGTTGAAATAACGCTTCACCCGATCGTTCTCACGTTAGGGAGCGATCGGGTAGACCGGGCTCAAAATCGCAGTTATTCCTCGACAGCCTTCTCAACCTTGCTCGAGGCCGACCAGACCCGGTAGCGAACTTCGATGTCCTTGGGCACGTAGAGCACGATCGGCAGTTTGCTGTTGTAGCGCAGCATGAAACCGTCACCTACCACCGGCACGAAATCCTGCTGGCGCTTGCCATCCGGGCAGGCCATCAGCGTGCTCATCGGGCCGATGACTTTTTCCAGGCGGTAGAACGGATACCCCCAACCTTCGAGGTTCTTCTCGTCGAGAATGCCGCCCAGGCGTTGGCGATTGCAGTCGACTTCCAGTGTCTTGCCAGCAAGGATCTGGACCTGGAAGTCGTCTTCACGGGTTTGCGGGGCGAGGTGGATGACCTGACGGCTGAAACCCTTTTCAGGTTTCGGAAAGGGCGCAACATCTTCGAGCTTTGCCCCATGGGCGATGCTCGACAGCGTGACGGCGATCAGCCCGATGGTGGTGCTGATGGTCGATGAACCCATGATGCCTCCTTGCGTAGGTGTAGGTGAGCCGATTCTTGATCGGCCGGGCGCCATTCTCGACGCCGGCAGCGGCCAATGCAAATCCTTTGCCTGAACATGCAATTTGCAGGGCCTTCATCAACCTTTTTTGCAATTTGCATGACCGAAATCACGAGTCCTTACAATAACCCCTTGATTTGCCGATGAGCTGCACAGCGAGATTCAAGGCATGTTTTATGCTGTAGCTGTTCTCAAGCTGACCGGGATTCCATATGAGTCAGTGTCGATGATTAATTGGCAGTCTCACAACGGAGAAGGTCGCCATGTTTCTTTCTGCCTTGGAACTACGCAACATCATTGAAAGCAGTTTTCTACCGAGACGCTGTCAATGCACGCTGTCGCCGGACATGTCCATGACTGTCAAAGTGTATGCCGATGGGGAGACCGATCAGCTCGATCTGGTAAAAACCGGTATCGATGCCCATCAACTCAATGGCTGTCGGGAAATCAACGAGCTGATAGCTGTCCTGCGTACCGATCTTCAAAACCATTACACAGAACCCGGGCATAACCAAGGGCTGCGTAAAGCGTTTTAAGCCGGGATTTCATGCTCTACCGATTCGCGCCGGGGCGGGAAAACCCCAGACCCGGCGCGTCTGTTTTTAACTGCGAGCAACTATTTTGGTCCTTTCCCTTCAGTTTTGATAACTGCAGGCGTCAGACAGTTTTCGGTAGGCGATTTCTGCAGGTTGACCCGATTGTGAGTCGATGTATTTCATCGTCGCTGTGATCACTTCGCAATCCAGGGTGGTGGGTTCGTTCAGTGCAATCACTTTGCCCACGTGCAACGGCATGCCGTAGTGATAGGAAGGCACGTTTTGTGTGGACGTGGTGTCGTTGGCCTGTGCAATGCCGGTCGATGAGGCACAGAAAAGGGCGATTGAAACGAGCAGGGCGCGCGAGTTCATGAGGCAATCTCCAGTGCAGTCGCAAGTTAGCTCGACGTGTCGTCGAACCTGCCGCACTGGGCGTCAGAGGGCTCTGAGGGCGTGCGGTCCAGTAGAGTGTTGGACTGCGCGATTAAGCATTGGTTAACTTGGCTGAACGCCACCTGTCGTACTGCCACTACCGTTCGGCGGCATTTTCCCATCAAACCGGATCACTATTGAGACTAAAGTCGTCTGCAGCGAGAAAAAGCCTTCTGCCATCATTGCTGCTCACCCCCGCGTGTTTACTTCAGCCCGATCCTCTACTGGTTCGGGCGAAGGCTATTTCTGGCTGATTGCGCCCTGGCGCAAACGCTGCATTGTTGGAGCTTTTTTTAATGCGTCCCCCTTTTACGTTCATCCGCGCTCGCCAGTCATTCGGCTTCGGCGCCCTGGTCCTGTGCGCCGGTTTTACCGGGCCGGTTCAAGCGAGCGGTTTTATCGATGACAGCACAGCGAAAATCGAATCACGTACGGTGTATTTCAACCGCGATTTTCGTGACGGGCACACCTCTAACGAGCAGGGCGCGTCCAAGCGCGAAGAGTCAGCCCAGGGTTTCATTCTGAATCTGCAATCGGGGTACACCGAGGGCACGCTCGGGTTCGGTGTCGATGCATTGGGCATGGCGGGATTCAAGCTCGATTCCAGCCCGGACAGCAGCAACAGCGGCTTGCTGCCGTCCAGCGGCAGTAACCCGCGTGGTTCGGCGGATGAATACACCAAGCTGGGCCTGACCGCCAAGGTGCGCGTTTCGCAAAGCGTGCTGAAGTACGGCGCGCTGCTGCCGGATGTGCCGCTGCTCAAGTACAACGACGGTCGCTTGCTGCCAACCATGTTCAACGGTGCGATGCTCACGTCCAGGGAAGTGCAGGATCTGAACTTCATGGCCGCGCGCCTGGAC
Organism: Pseudomonas sp. PSB11; assembly: GCF_014596605.1. Classification (NCBI taxonomy): domain Bacteria; kingdom Pseudomonadati; phylum Pseudomonadota; class Gammaproteobacteria; order Pseudomonadales; family Pseudomonadaceae; genus Pseudomonas; species Pseudomonas sp. PSB11. The sequence continues at coordinate 41,469 of NZ_NOIO01000011.1, read as the reverse complement.
AAGTACACCGCCCGGGATTCCACCGATTCCCAGGACATCCGCCTGCACTGCAAGAACAAGCGTTATGCCTGCAACATCACGGCCAACCATTTCGACATGTACGGCTTCGATTACCGGATCAACGAGCGGCTGACAGCCCAGTATCACTACGCTGAACTGGAAGACATCTACCGTCAGCATTTTCTCGGCCTGCTGGCCAGTCAACCCCTGGGTGGCGGTGTGCTCAAGGCCGATCTGCGCTTGCTCAAGAGTGCCGACAGCGGCGCCGCCCGCGCCGGTTCCATTGACAACCGCGCGCTGAGCACGATGCTCGCTTATGCCAACGGCGGCCATACGTTCAGCGCTGGCTGGCAGCGCATGAATGGCGACAACTCGATGCCGTACCTCGATGGTAGCAATCCGTATCTGGTCAACTACCTGCAGGTCAACGACTTCGCCGCGGCGCAGGAACGTTCGTGGCAGCTGCGATACGATTACGATTTCAAGGCCATCGGCATCAACGGCCTGACTTTCCTGACCCGCTATGTCAACGGTGACCACATCAAGGTGCCAGGCAGCGATCAGGAAGGCAAAGAGTGGGAGCGTGACAGCGAGCTCAAGTATGTGGTGCAGGGCGGGACGTTCAAGGATGTCAGCCTGCGGTTGCGCAATGCGACCTACCGCACCAACTACGAGCAATATGCCCGGGATGTGGATGAGACGCGCCTGATCGTCAGCTACAACTTTTCGATCCTGTAGCGTTTGATCGTTCCCACGCGCCGCAAAGGAATGCAGCCCGGGACGCTCTGCGTCCCGAAAGGCCGAACGCGGAGCGTCCGTTGAGGCATTCCGTTGCTGCGCGTTGGAACGATCAATCCAACTGATGCCGATACGGCAAATCCGGCCCGGTCTTGCTGCACGTCAGCGCCGCCGCCTGCACCGCAAACCTCGCCATCTCATCGATCTGCTGGCGACTCAGTTGGCGAACGCCTTCGACCGAATCCAGCCCCTGCTCGGTCAGCCAGGTAATCAACGCCGCCTGGAAGGTATCGCCAGCGCCCACGGTGTCGGTGATGGTCACCGCGCAGGCCGGCACCGACCAAGAACCGTGGCCCCGACTGAATACGCTCGCACCTTCGCCGCCACGGGTCAGGAACACCAGTTGACAACGGTGTTGCAGCCAGCCCTCGACCACCCGCGCGGGGTCCTGCCCGGGGTACAGCAAGCTCAGGTCCTCATCGCTGACCTTGATCAGGTCGGCATACTCGACCAGTGTCGCAATCCGCGAACGCCACAGCTCGATGTTCGGCTGCGGATTGAGCCGCACGTTCGGATCAAGGCTGATCAGGCGCTTGCCGCTCTCCCGGCGCACCAGTTCCAGCAGCGTGTCGGCAATCGGCTGCACCACCAAAGAAAACGAACCGATGTGCAGCCCGCGCACTTGTGGCCCCAACGCCGGCAGATGCTCGGGTTTGAGTTGTCGATCCGCGCAGCCTTCGCCGCGAAAGCTGTAGTGGGGCGAGCCATTGGCCCCGAGCGCCACCATCGCCAGGGTGGTCGGTGCAGCAAAATCCACCAGGTAGTCCGTGCGTACGCCTTCCTCCTCCAGCACCTGGAGCAAGCGTCGGCCAAGGTAGTCGGTGGACAACCCGGCCAACAACGCAGCCTCCACGCCCAGGCGGCGCAAACCCACTGCGACATTGAACGGCGAGCCACCGGCAATGGCCTTGAAATTTACTTTTGAAGCCAGGCCGCTGGCGTCGTTTTCACTGAAGAAATCGAACAGCGCTTCGCCACACACCAGATACATAGTTGTTCGCTCTTTATAGGGTTGCGACATGTTGTCGATAGCGTTCATAGGCCAGCTGCGAGGCCGCCACGTTTTGCGCGATCGGCAAGGTTTCACTGGCCGGATCGAATTTCACGCAGCGCTCGCACAGATCCGCCAGGCTGAGCTCATGCCCGTTTGCCCGGGACGTGCACCATGCCGCCTGGATCGCCGCGCCAAGGGCGGCGGCTTCGCTTTGCTCGGGGCAGACGACGTTCATGTTCAGGGTGTCGGCGACGATCTGCCGCCACACCGCGCTCCTGGCGCCACCACCGATCAGGCAAATGCGCTGGCTTTGTAAGCCATTGTGGCGCAGCAGGTCCAGTCCGTAACGCAATCCGAAGGTTGTGCCTTCTACAACGGCGCGGCACAGATTGGCCCGGGTCAGGTTGCTCAGGGTCAGTCCCAGCACGCTGCCGGTGGCATGGGGCAGGGCGGGGACACGTTCGCCGTTGAGGAACGGCAGCATGCACACGCCTTCGGCGCCGATGGGGGCCTGGGCAACGAGCGCATTGAAACGCTCGATATCCAGATCGAACAGTGCCCGAATCGACGCCGTGGCGTTGGTCAGGTTCATGGTGCAAATCAATGGCAACCAACCGCCGGTGGATGAACAGAATGTGGCGACTGCCGCGTCCGCGCTGACTTTCGGTTGCTCGGCGTAGGCGTACACCGTGCCGGATGAGCCGAGGCTCATGGTGATCGCGCCCGGCTTGATGTTGCCGGTGCCGATGGCGCCCATCATGTTGTCGCCACCGCCGCTGGACACCAGCGCCTGCGGGTTGATGCCCAACTGTTCGGCAATGTCCGGCAGTACCGTGCCGACAGCTTGATGGGCATCGATCAGTTCCGGCAACGCGGCTTGCAGACGCCCGCTGGGGTCGATGTCGCGCAGTAGCTGCAAATCCCATTGGCGGGTGCGCACGTTGAAGTAACCCGTGCCCGAGGCATCGCCATACTCACTGCAACGACGACCGGTGAGCCAGAAGTTCAGGTAATCGTGGGGCAGCAGGATATGCGCGATGTGCGCAAACACATCGGGGTATTGTTCCTGGGTCCAGAGCAATTTCGAAACCGTGTAGCCCGGTGCAATCACCACGCCGAGGCGTTCCAGCGAGCCTTTTTCACCACCCAGGTGCTTTAGCAGTCGATCGTTCTGCGCGGTGGTCTCGGTATCGCACCAGAGCTTGGCCGGGCGCAGGACCTGGCCTTGCTCGTCGAGCAGCACCAGGCCATGTTGTTGGCCGGACACGCCGATACCGAGAATGCGCTGGCCATCGATATTCGCCGCCAGCAATGCGCGGCGAGTGGCGAGGGCGAATGCCTCCAGCCATTGCGCGGTGTCTTGCTCACGACGACCGTTGGCGCCGCTGATCAGTGAATGCGCTGCGGCGCCCTGGCCCAGGACCTGGCCGCTGAGCACATCGAGGATGATGGCTTTGGTGCCTTGGGTGCCGCAGTCGATGCCGAGGAATAGTTGCTGGATTGCCATGTTGGATCCTTGGTATGCCAGGTCGATTTCGGTGAGTCCATTCGCGAGCGGGCTCGCTCCCACAGAAGTCCGGGGTGGAACATGGATTTTTGTACGACATTAATCCCTGTGGGAGCGACCCTGCTCGCGAAGACGGCAGTGGGCACGCCACCGTCATCACGCCAGGACCCGCTCCAGAGTCCGTGTCACTCCCACCTCTCGCAAGCTGTTGCAACACCACTCGAACGCCGCGACAAACGCCGCCGAACGTGGAATCGCCCTACCAAAAATCTCCTCGACCTCCAGTAACCGCTGGGTGATCAAATCATCATCAACCACCAGCGCCTGACAAAACGCCGCTCGCGGATCAGGAATAGAGTAGGTAACGCCATTCTCATCCACCCCCTTTAAATACAAGGTCCACGCCGCAACGATCAGCGCCGCGCGTTTAGTTTCGCCGCCATCGGCGATCAGTCGGTTGATCGTGGGTACGGTGAACTTGGGAAACTTCGACGAACCGTCCGAGCACACGCGCTCCAGTTGATCGGCAATCGCCTGATTGGAGAAGCGTGCCACCAGGGTGTTTTTGTACTCGGTCAGATCGATCCCCGGCACTGGCGACAGCTGCGGTGTCACATCCAGGTCCATGTAGGCACGCATGAAACGCACGAACAACGGGTCGTTCATGGTCTCGTGGACGAAGCGGTAACCCTTGAGGAACCCCAGGTAAGTCAGGGCCAGGTGACTGCCGTTGAGCAGCTTGATTTTCATTTCTTCGTAAGGGCTGACGTCGTCGGTGAACTGCACCCCGACCTTTTCCCAGGCCGGGCGGCCGTTGACGAACTTGTCCTCCAGCACCCACTGCACGAACGGTTCGCAGACCACCGGCCAGGCATCGTCGACCCCATGCTGGTCGGCTAGTTGCTGGCGGTGTCGGGTGCTGGTCATCGGCGTGATGCGGTCGACCATGGCATTGGGGAAACTTACGTTGTGCTCGATCCAGTCGCGCAGTTCAGCATCAAGCAGGGCGGTAAAGGCCAGCAGGGCCTTGCGGGTAACCGCGCCGTTGTGCGGCAGGTTATCGCAGGACATCAAGGTGAATGCCGGCGTGCCTGCTGCGCGGCGTTTGGCCAGTGCGGCGCAGAGGAAACCGAACACGGTTTTCGGTGCGTTTGGGTGCGCCAGGTCGTGCTGGATCTGCGGCAAGTGGGCCATGAACTCGCCGTTGCTGTCGTCGATGCAGTAGCCGCCTTCGGTGATGGTCAGCGAGACGATACGGATCTCGGGGCTGGCGAGCTTGTCGATCAGCGCCTGGGCATCGTCTTCGGCCAGCAGCATGTCGCGGATGGCACCGATGATTCGCACTTGGGTGTCGTCGCTGTCACCGAGTTCGAACAGGGTGAACAGATAGTCCTGTGCTCGCAGATCATCCCGGGCGCGGCGATCTTCGCCGCGCAAGCCGACGCCGCAGATGGCCCAATCCAGGCCTTCGCCCTGGTTCATCAGCGCATCGGTGTAATACGCCTGGTGGGCGCGGTGGAAACCGCCGACGCCAATGTGCGCAATGCCTTGGCGGGTGTCGCTCAGGGCGTAGGCGGGCAGGGCCACCTCGGGTGCGAGGCGCTGCAGGTTGTGTTTATTGAGTTTCATCGAAGGCTCTCTAAATCAGGCGGCAACGCGCAACGGGCGGGTCAGTGCCACGCCGTCGGCATCGAATAGATGGCAGTGGCTGGCGTCCAGGTGCAGGCCCAGGGTCTCGCCGTAGCGGCTGGCCAGGTCGCCGCGCACGCGCATGGTCAAGGCTTCGCCGTTTGCTGTGCGCACGTGGCAAAAGGTGTCGCTGCCCAGCCGTTCGCTGACGTCGGCAGTGACCTGCAGTGTGCAGTCGCCGGGTGCGGCCAGTTCCAGATGTTCCGGGCGAATGCCCAGGGTGACTGCGCCGCCGACCCTCAGGCTGGCACCGCTGAGCGGCAGGCTGATGCGGGTGCCGGCGTCCAGTTGAACTTCACAACCCTGGCCGTCGATCCGGCTGACCTGGCCCTTGAGGAAGCCCATTTTCGGTGTGCCGAGAAAGCCTGCGACAAACAGGTTGGCGGGTTGGTGATAAAGGTCCAGTGGCGAGCCGACCTGTTCGATGTTGCCGCCATTGAGCACCACGACCTTATCGGCCATGGTCATTGCTTCGACCTGGTCGTGGGTCACGTAGATCATGGTGGCTTGCAGGTCTTTGTGCAGACGCAGCAATTCAAGGCGCATCTGTACCCGCAGCGCGGCGTCGAGGTTGGACAGCGGTTCGTCGAACAGGAAGATTTTCGGATTGCGCACGATCGCCCGGCCAATCGCAACGCGTTGCCGTTGGCCACCGGACAGCTGCTTGGGCTTGCGTTCGAGCATCGGTCCGAGTTCAAGGATGCGCGCTGCTTCGCCGACTTTCTTCTCGACCTCGGCTTTGGGTACGCCGGCCAGGTCAAGGGCGAACGACATGTTCTTGCGCACGCTCATGTGCGGGTACAGGGCGTAGGTCTGGAACACCATCGCCAGGTCGCGCTTGGCTGGGCTGACCTCGGTGATGTCGCGGCCGTCGAGCTCGATGGTGCCGCCGCTGACTTCTTCCAGCCCGGCTATCAGGCGCAGCAAGGTCGATTTGCCGCAACCGGACGGGCCGACAAACACCACGAACTCCTTGTCGTTCACTTCCAGGTCGATGCCCTTGATGATGGAGAAGCCTTCGAAGCCTTTTTGCAGATTCTTGATTTTCAGGTTGGCCATGAGGATGGGCCTCCACGTGTTTTTATTCGGGTTAAACCGGATAGAGTGTTTGTGGGAGCGAGCCTGCTCGCGAAGAACTGTCAGGCGACGGTTTTTTCCAGACGGTCCGCATCAGCGTTCACGTCCTTCGCGAGCAGGCTCGCTCCCACAGGGGGTCGCATGGGGTCGTCGATCTTCATTTCACGGCGCCAAACGACAGCCCGCGCACCAGCTGTTTCTGACTGATCCAGCCGAATATCAGGATCGGCGCACAGGCCAGGGTCGAGACTGCCGACAACTTGGCCCAGAACAACCCTTCGGGACTTGAGTAGGAGGCGATCAACGCAGTCAGTGGCGCAGCGTTCGATGAGGTCAGGTTCAGCGACCAGAAGGCTTCGTTCCAGCACAGGATCAGTGACAGCAGCACCGTCGAGGCCAGGCCACCCTTGGCGATCGGCAGCAGGACCCGGAGCATTTCCTGCGTCAACGTTGCACCATCGAGGCGGGCGGCTTCGAGGATGTCTTTCGGAATGTCCTTGAAGTAGGTGTAAATCATCCACACCACGATCGGCAGGTTGATCAGGGTGTAGATCACGATCAGCGCGATTCGTGTGTCGAGCAGGCCGAAACTCTTGGCCAACAGGTAGATCGGCATCAGTACGCCCACCGGCGGCAGCATCTTGGTGGAGAGCATCCACAGCAGCGTGCCTTTGGTGCGCTGGGTTTCGTAGAACGCCATGGAATAGGCTGCCGGCACCGCGATCAGCAGGCACAGGGCCGTGGCGCTGAACGAAATCACCACCGAGTTCCAGGCGAAGCTGAAGTAATCGCTGCGCTCATTGATGTGCAGGTAATTCTCAAGCGTCGGCGTGAAAATGAACTGCGGCGGCGTGGCGAACGCGTCAATTTCGCTCTTGAAACTGGTCAGCACCATCCAGAAGATCGGGAAGAAGATCAGAATCGCGATGGCCCAGGCCAGGGTGCCCAGCAGCAGGCTTTGCAGACGACGGGATTGTTGAAGTGTCATGGCGCGCCTCAGGCTTTGTCAGTCAGGTTTTTGCCGATCATGCGCACCAGCACGATGGCCGCGATGTTGGCGATCACCACCGCAATCAAGCCGCCAGCGGATGCCATGCCGACGTCGAACTGCACCAGCGCCTGGTTGTAGATCAGGTAGGCGAGGTTGGTCGAGGCGTAGCCGGGGCCACCGTTGGTGGTGGTGAAGATTTCGGCGAACACCGAGAGCAGGAAGATGGTTTCGATCATCACCACCACGGCGATCGGTCGCGCCAGGTGCGGCAGGGTCAGGTGCCAGAAGATGGCGACCGGCCCGGCGCCATCGAGGCGTGCGGCTTCCTTTTGCTCCTGGTCCAGCGACTGCATCGCCGTCATCAGGATCAGGATCGCGAAGGGCAACCACTGCCACGAGACAATGATGATGATCGACAGCAGCGGGTAGTGCGCCAGCCAATCCACCGGTTGCGCACCGAACAGCTTCCAGACGTAGGCGAGAATCCCTGATACCGGGTGAAAGATCAGGTTCTTCCAGATCAGCGCGCCGACGGTGGGCATGATGAAAAACGGCGAAATCAGCAGCACCCGTACGATGCCGCGACCGAGAAACTCACTGGCCTCCAGCAGGGCACTGATCAATACGCCGAGCACCACGCTGATCAACAGCACACTGCCCACCAGCAACAGGGTATTGGTGGCGCCGGGCATGAACCCCGAGTCGGTCAGGAAGTAGGTGAAGTTTTCCAGCCCGACGAACTGGTTTTCTCCGGGATTGAGCAGGTTGTAGCGAATCAGTGAAAAATACAGGGTCATTGCCAGCGGCACGATCATCCACAGCAGCAACAGGGCCACTGAAGGACTGACAAGGAACCAACCGGGGTTGGCCACCCGGCTTTTGCGCTGGGGTTGGACAATGTCCATGTGAGCTTTGGCAGTTGAAGTATTCATGGCGTAAGAACCGAGTCATGTAGGCCATTGAAGATCCAATGTGGGAGCGGGCTTGCTCGCGAAAGCGGTATTCCAGACGCTGAAACTGCATCGGATGTACCGGCCTCTTCGCCAGCAAGCCCGCTCCCACATGGATTGCGTTATACCTGTGGGAGCGTGGCTTGCTCGCGATGGAGTCAACTCGGTGTCCAGGTAGTCAGGACAGTTGCACCACCGCACTGTTGCTACTTGGGATACCCGGCACGCTTCATCTCGCGCCCGGTTGTTTGCTGGGCCGCGGCAAGGGCCTGGTCAACTGTGGTCTGGCCGATCAGCGCCGCCGAGAACGATTTGCCGACCTGGGTGCCAATGCCCTGGAACTCCGGGATGGTCACCAACTGGATGCCGATATAGGGCACGGGTTTGAGTGTCGGCTTGCTCGGGTCTGCCGCTTTCAGTGATTCGAGCGTCACCTTGGCAAAGGGCGCAGCGTTCATATAGGCATCGCTGTAGGTCGAGGCCCGGGTGCCTGGCGGCACGTTGGCGATGCCGTCTTCTTGCGCGACCAATGCCCCGTATTCCCTCGACGTGGCCCAGGCACTGAAGGTTTTTGCCGCGTCCTTGGCCTTGGAACTGGTGGGGATCGCCAGTGCCCAGGAATACAACCAGGCCGAGCCTTGATCGGTGACTTCGTGGGGGGCGTAGGTGAAACCGACGTGATCGCTGACCTTGCTTTGGGTCTTGTCGGTGACGAACGAGCCGGCGACGCTGGCATCGACCCAGATCGCGCATTTGCCGCTGTTGAACAGGGCCAGGTTTTCATTGAAACCGTTGCTCGATGCTCCCGGTGGGCCGGATTTCTTCATGGTCTCGACATAGAAGTTCAACGCGTTCCTCCATTCGGGGCCGTTGAACTCCGGTTGCCACTGCTCATCGAACCAGCGTGCGCCATAGGCGTTGGCCACGGTGGTGACCAGCGCCATGTTCTCGCCCCAGCCAGCCTTGCCGCGCAGGCAGATACCGTATTGTTCTTTGTCCTTGTGGGTGAGCGTGTTGGCGAATTCGGCGATCTGGGTCCAGGTCGGGCGCTCGGGCATGGTCAGGCCGGCGTCCTTGAACAGGTCGGTGCGGTAGTAGGTGATGGAGCTTTCAGCGTAGAAGGGCAAGGCGTACAGCGACCCCTTGACTGACAGGCCCTCACGCACCGACGGGAAAACATCGTCCAGGGCGTAGCTGGCCGGCAAGTCCTTCATCGGCTCCAGCCAACCTTTCGCGCCCCACAGTGCGGCTTCGTACATGCCGATGGTCAGCACATCGAACTGTCCACCCTGGGTGGCGATGTCCGTGGTCAGGCGCTGACGCAGGACGTTCTCTTCGAGGACCACCCAGTTGAGCTTGATGTCCGGGTGCTCGGCCTCGAAGGTTTTCGAGAGTTTTTGCATGCGGATCATGTCGCTGTTGTTGACGGTGGCGATCGTCAGGGTCTGGGCGCCAAGGCTGACGCTGCTGAGGGTCATGCAGGTGAGGGCAAGCAGAGCTTTTACAGAAGGTTGCATCGAGCACTCCTTTTCTGCACCCGAAGGCCACAGAAGGACAGTTATTGTTTTTGTATCTTCCGGCGGCTGGAAGAATGTGCGCTGATTACAGCCTTCTATCGAGGGCGAGACAAATCATCCATCGCACTTGGATTGATACTATTTTGCACTGGTGTTTGGCGGGGTGGACGTGGGGAAGGGCTTTTCAGCGCTGGGACTGAATCGAATCCGTACAGGTTTTCGGGTTGAAATACAGCACTGTGGGCGCGGGCTGGTGTGCTAACCGAGGTTTTGCTCGGTCAACCGTTGCACCACCAACCGCCGGTAATGCGAAGGCGTCATGCCCTTGAGCTGCTGAAAACGCCGGTTGAAGTTGGAGATATTGTTGAAACCCGACTCAAAGCACACGTCCGTCACGGGTTTGTCGCCATCGGCCAGCAGTTCGCAGGACTTGCTGATGCGCAGGCGATTGACGAATTCGATGAAACAGCGCCCGGTGGCCTGCTTGAACACGCGGCTGAAGTAGGTCGGTTTCATGCCCAGATGTTCGGCGACTTCCTCCAGCGGCAATTCGCGGGCGTAGTGGGCGAAGATGTAATCCACCGCGCGGTTGGTGCGATCGATGTTGTGTTCGTCGGCCAGTTGCGGCGTCGTTGCACCTGACAGCAGTTGATAATCTTCGCAGGCCGCCAGCAACTCCAGCAGGATGAAAAAGTGCCCGAGGCGGGTCACTCCCTGGCTGTCGGCGATGCGCTGCATGAGGTCCATCGCCTTGCCGATCGTGTGCTTGCAGCGAAACTCGATGCCGTACTGCGCGCGTTCCAACAGGGGCGTCAGGCTCTTGAGTTCGGCAAACACCTGATAGCCATTGTCGAACAGCTCGTCGGTGAAGTTGACCAGCATGTCGCGCTTGGGCACCACCTCGTCTTCGGCCACCTGGCTGATCCAGTTGTGTGGCAGGTTGGGGCCCGTGAGGAACAGGCTTTGCGGATGGAAATTGCCGATGTAGTCGCCGATGAACACCTTGCCTGAACTGGCGACGATCAGGTGCAGCTCGTATTCCTTGTGGAAATGCCAGCGCACCAAAGGGCAGGGGAAACCGTGCTGGCGATAGATGATGGACAACCCGTTATGGTCGTCCATCAATTCGTAGGAAGGGTCGGTGACGCGGGGCGCTCGGCTCATGTCGGAGCGTCTTCTCTATGGCGGTTCTTGGCTTCAATCCATTGCGCCATGTATTGCGTGCTCTTGTGCTGATGATGACGCAGCATGCTGCCGGTGAAGTTGTCTCTCCTGATTGAAGCCAGGTGTTGGCGGCAGTGCTCAAGCCGCGCAATTAGCGCCGGCCCATGGATGCGTGGCTGATAACGGCTTGCCAGCAGTTCCAGGCCCTGGGCCTGGGCCTTGAGCCATTGCGTCTTGTCCTGGTAGAGCTGCACGGCACTATCGGCAAAGCACCTGGCAGTACGGGTGATCGCTCCCGGCCATGGCTCAGCTGCGTGCATGCCCTCCGCGCCGATGGGCGTGGTGACATTCGGTGTACCACAGAGCATTGCGTCGACAATCTTGCCTTTGATACCCGCGCCAAAGCGCAACGGGGCCATGCATACCCGTGCCGCCGACATCACCTGCAAGGCGTCCTCAGCCCAGTTCATCACATGAAAGCCCTGCGCCGCATTATGCAGTGCGGTGGCCTTGGGCGGTGTGTAGGCGCCGTAGATGTGCAGTTGAGCTGCGGGTAATTGCTGGCGAATCATCGGCCAGATAGTGGTCTTGAGCCAGAGCACCGCATCCCAGTTGGGAGCATGGCGAAAATTGCCGATGTGAATAAAGTGCGCCCGGTCCTCGAACGGCACCGGCGCATGGGTGGGCAGGTCCACCATCAGCGGGCACCCATGCAACAGGCTGCGTGGCAGCTTGAAGTGTTCGACCAGCAACTCGATCTCGACTTCGGAGATCATCAGGCTCAAGTCGCAGCGATAAATCGCAGCGATCTCCCGCTGGGCCAGATCGGTCTCGGCCATGAGCTCGAATTCCTCACGCAATGCCGGCGCGAAGAGCTCGCTGAAATCATTGCCGTCTTCGCTTGCCTTCAAGCGGTTCTTGAGTCGTTGCTGGCGCGCATCGCGCAAGCTTTGCAGGTCGGAGGTCTCGAGTACCCGCAGTGCTTCGGGGCAGTGTTTCTCGACGCGCCAGCCAAACTGTTCCTCCATCATGAAACGATCGAACAAGACGATGTCCGGGGCCAGTTCGCTGATGAAGGTGTCGAAACTGCTGTTGTTCAGCTCGATCGGTATTTCACGGATACCCAGCGCCGTCAGGTCGGCGCGATGTTCGCCGCTGCCGGCCGGGCTGCTGAATGTGACGTGCCAGCCTTGCTGCAGGAAGCTTTCGAGGATCTGCATCATATGCCCGCCAGCCGCCGAAGAGCGGGGCTCGGGCCAGACGTAACCAATAACCAGGACTTTGGTTGCGTGGGGCTGACTCATGAACCGGAATTCCTTGAAACGAGCATGGCGCTGGAGAGGTAAAGGGGGCCGGCGATAAAGCGGCGGCCAACGTCAGGCATTATCGAGGATACCCTTGACCTTGTCCCGCAACTGATCGATGGAGAACGGTTTGCCAATGAGATGCATGCCTTCGGGTACATCGATGTTCTCGGCATAACCGCTGGCGAACAGTATTGGCAGGCTAGGGTGCAGCTTGCGGGCCTCATTGGCCAGTTCCCGACCGTCCATGACCGGCAAGCCGACATCGGTCATCATCAGGTCAATGTGCTGGTCTTGGTTCTTGAGGATATCCAGTGCCTGTTCACTGCCGTCGGCCTCCAGGACCTTGTACTCCAGCTCCTCCAGCACGTCGACGATCAACATGCGCACGATGGCATCGTCTTCGACGACCAGGAGGGTGGGGGTGTTGGCGGTCATGATGGGGTTCTCGGAAAGGGTGGATGGCTTTTTCGGCCGATCAGAATCGCCGGCTCTCTTGCATGAGTAAGTGAGGGGACCCGACAAGTTCCCGATAGGCTATAAAAAGAAAGGTCGGCCCGCACTAGGGCAAAGGATAACCGCTGCGTGGGCGCAACAGCAGTTGAAAGTGCATTTTGCGGCCAATCCCGTGAGAAAATTCGATCAGTGCGTCAGTTTTGGGGCAAACTCCTTGGTTTTCACCCGTTCAACAAGGCTTAACTATGACCACTGAGTCTTCGGTTGATCAGCAGCGATTCCGCAAGCTCCTTAGCCGCAACATCAGTCTACCGCTGGGCGTCGGCGCCATCAGTGCGGTTTTCTTCGTGTCGTTGATCACTTATCTGCTGTCGACGATCCAGTGGGTCGAGCACACCGACCGGGTGATCAATAACGCCAATGAGGCGGTCAAGCTGACGGTCGATCTGGAAACCGGTATGCGCGGCTACCTGCTCACCAGCGACGATAAATTCCTCGAACCCTATGAAACGGCCAAGCCACGCATTGAGGTGGTACTCAGCACCTTGCTCGAACTGACCGCGGACAACCCGGTCCAGACCGACCGCTTGCACAGGCTGGAGTCGTTGCAGAAGGAGTGGGCAGGTTACGCGCAATCGATGATCGATTTGCAGCGAAGCAACGGTGACTACCGTGGGGCGGTCAAGGCCGGTAAAGGCAAGCGCCTGACCGATGAAATCCGCAAGCAGTACGAAGACGTGATCGACATGGAGCAGCAGTTGCGCGCCACGCGTAACGAGGAAGTGCGCCGTACCACGATCTGGAGCATCACCCTTTACCTGTTGTTCATTGCCGGTATCAGCGGGTTGCTGGCCTACATCGGCCGTCGCGATCTGCTCAATCTGTCGCAAAGCTACGCCGCGACCCTGGCGGCGCAACAGGCCAGTGCCAAGCGGCTGGAGCAACAGGCCTGGCTGCGCAATGGCCAGACCCAACTGGCCGAACAAGTGCTGGGGCAACTGTCGCTCAACCTGTTGGGGCGCAACATCCTGCAGTTCTGCGCGCAGTACCTGGGCAGTGCCGTGGCGGCCATTTATGTTCGTGAAGAACACGGTGGCCTGCGCCGTGTGGCGTCCTACGGCTTTTCCCGCGAGCAGCAGGAGCGTGAGCAGCAAATCTACAGTGACGAAGGCATTGTCGGTCAGGCGGCACAACAGGCCCACCTGATTCGCCTGGACGATGTGCCCAGCGACTACTTCAAGGTCAGTTCCGGGCTCGGCGAAGGTTTGCCGCGCAGCGTGCTGGTGGTCCCGACCAGCGACGACGAGCGGGTCAACGGCGTCATTGAGCTGGGCTTCCTGCGCCCGTTGACCGACCGCGACATCGATTTGCTGGAGCTCATTGCCGGTAACATCGGCACCTCCATCGAGGCGGCGCGTTATCGCCAGCGTTTGCAGGAAGTGCTGGCTGAAACCCAGCAACTCAACGAGGAACTGCAGGTTCAGCAGGAAGAGCTCAAGACCGCCAATGAAGAGCTGGAAGAGCAGTCGCGAATTCTCAAGGAATCCCAGGCGCATCTGGAAACCCAGCAGGTCGAGCTCGAACAGACCAACGAGCAACTTGCCGAACAGGCGCAGGTGTTGGCCGAACAACGTGACGCCATGGACCTCAAGAATACCGAGCTCAACCAGGCCCAGGCCCAGCTCGAAGAGCGCGCCGAAGAACTGCAGCGTTCGAGCAAATACAAGTCCGAATTCCTCGCCAACATGTCCCACGAGTTGCGCACGCCGTTGAACAGCTCACTGATCCTGGCCAAGCTGCTCGCGGAAAACCCGCAGGAAAACCTGAGTGCCGAGCAGGTCAAGTTCGCCGAGTCGATCTATTCGGCGGGCAACGACTTGCTCAACCTGATCAACGATATTCTCGATATCTCCAAGGTCGAAGCCGGCAAGCTGGAGATACGCCCGGAAAACACCAGCGTTGCGCGCTTGGTGGATGGCTTGCGCGGGATGTTCCAGCCGCTGGCTGCGCACAAGCAACTGGATTTCCAGGTCGAGTTGCAGGACGGTGCGCCAACCATGATGTACACCGACCGCCAGCGCGTGGAGCAGATCATCAAGAACCTGCTTTCCAACGCCGTCAAGTTCACCGAGAAAGGTCGGGTCTCCTTGACCGTGAGCGCGGCGCCGAACCAAGGCATCGCCTTTATCGTCAGCGATTCGGGTATCGGTATTGCCGCTGATCAACAGGAAAGCATTTTCGAAGCCTTTCGCCAGGCCGATGGCACTACCAATCGTCGTTATGGCGGGACCGGCCTGGGCCTGTCGATTTCCCGTGACCTGGCCGCGCTGCTCGGCGGCTCGATCAATGTCTCCAGCACGCCGGGGCAGGGCAGCCAGTTCAGCCTGATCCTGCCGCAGCAATACGTGGAACCTGGCGACGAGCCCGTCGAGCGGATGCATGCCATGCCAACCCACGCTCCAACCCCGGTTGCGCCCATTGCGGTTGCGCCGGCGGTGGTCCAGGAGATTGCGCGGTTCGCCGATGACCGCCTCAATGCACCCTTCACCGTGCGTTGTATCCTGGTGGTGGAGGACGAGCCGAATTTTGCGCACATCCTTTATGACCTCGCCCATGAACTGGGTTACCAGTGCCTGGTGGCCCATGGCGCCGACGAGGGCTACGACCTGGCCAGGCAATACATTCCGGACGCCATCCTGCTGGACATGCGCCTGCCGGATCATTCCGGGCTGACGGTGCTGCAACGCCTGAAGGAACACGCCGAGACCCGGCATATTCCCGTGCATGTGATTTCGGTCGAAGACCGGGTCGAAGCGGCGATGCACATGGGAGCCATCGGTTATGCGGTCAAGCCGACTACCCGCGAAGAGCTCAAGGACGTGTTCGCGCGCCTGGAGTCCAAGCTGACCCAGAAGGTCAAGCGTGTGTTGCTGGTCGAGGACGACGACTTGCAGCGCGATAGCATTTCCCGGCTGATCGGCGATGATGACATAGAAATTACCGCCGTTGGCCTGGCGCAGGACGCCTTGGCCCTGCTGCGCACCACCGTGTTCGATTGCATGATCATCGACCTCAAGCTGCCGGACATGCTCGGCAACGACCTGCTAAAGCGCATGTCCAGCGAGAACATCTGCTCGTTCCCGCCGGTGATTGTCTATACCGGGCGCAACCTGACCCGGGACGAAGAGGCTGAGCTGCGCCGGTATTCGCGTTCGATCATTATCAAGGGTGCACGCTCGCCCGAGCGCCTGCTGGACGAAGTGACACTTTTTCTGCACAAAGTCGAATCACGGTTGTCCCATGACCGGCAGAAGATGCTCAAGACCGCGCGCAGCCGTGACAAGGTGTTCGAGGGGCGCAAGGTGTTGCTGGTGGACGACGATGTGCGCAACATTTTCGCCCTCACCAGTGCGTTGGAGCAAAAGGGCGCCGTCGTGGTCATCGGCCGCAACGGGCGTGAAGCGATTGAGCGATTGAATGAAGTCGAAGACATCGATCTGGTGCTGATGGACGTGATGATGCCGGAAATGGATGGTTTCGCAGCCACCACCTTGATCCGCAAGGAGGCGCGCTGGCGCAAACTGCCGATCATCGCGGTGACGGCCAAGGCCATGAAAGACGATCAGGAGCGCTGCCTGCAGGCCGGCGCCAACGATTACCTGGCCAAGCCCATCGACCTCGATCGCCTGTTTTCGCTGATTCGTGTGTGGTTACCGAAGATGGAACGCATTTAAGTGCAGAGCAATCATTCAGGGGAGCGCAGCAGCGAAATCGAATTGCGCTTGTTGATCGAAGCGATCTACCTCAAGTACAGCTACGATTTTCGCGATTACTCCGGCGCCTCGATCAAGCGCCGGGTGACGCACGCCTTGAGCCAGTTCGAGTGCAATACCATTTCGGCATTGCAGGAAAAGGTCCTGCACGACCCGACGGCGTTCATGCAGTTGCTGCAACTGCTGACGATTCCGGTCAGTGAAATGTTTCGCGACCCTTCCCATTTCCTGGCCATCCGCCGCGAAGTGGTGCCGTTGCTCAAGACCTACCCTTCGCTGAAGATCTGGATCGCCGGGTGCAGCACCGGTGAAGAAGTCTATTCGATGGCCATCCTGTTGCGCGAAGAGGGCTTGCTCGAGCGCACGATCATCTATGCCACTGACATCAATCCGCGTTCGCTGGACAAAGCCAAGCAAGGGATTTTCTCCATGGAGAATGTCCGCGCCTACACTTCCAACTACCAGCAGGCCGGGGGCAAGTGCTCCTTCGCCGACTATTACACGTCGGCGTACGGGTACGCGATTTTCGACAAGTCGCTGTGCGAAAACGTGACCTTCGCCGATCATAGCCTGGCGACGGACAGCGTATTCTCAGAAACTCAATTAATTTCATGTCGTAATGTATTGATTTACTTCAATAAAAAACTACAGGATCGCGCTTTCGGCTTGTTTCATGAGTCGCTTTGCCACCGCGGTTTCCTCGCTCTGGGCAGCAAGGAAACGCCAGATTTTTCAGCCTTCGGCAACCAGTTCGAGCCGTTGGTCAAACAAGAACGGATCTATCGCAAATCATGAACAGCGCAACGGGCTTACCTTCAATAGAAGCGATTGTGATCGGCGCCTCGGCTGGCGGAGTTGAGGCGCTGCTCACTATCCTGGGGCCGCTGCGACAAGGTTTCGCATTGCCGATCATCGTGGTCCTGCACCTGCCGGGCGAGCGCCGCAGTCACCTGGTGGAAGTCTTCGCCCGGCGTGTCTCGCTGCCGGTCGTGGAGGCCATGGACAAGACCCCGGTTAAAGCCGGTACCCTGTATTTCGCCACGCCCGGGTATCACTTGTCGGTGGAGCGGGACCGCAGCTTTTCCCTGAGCCTGGAAGACCGTGTGCATTATTCGCGGCCGGCCATCGACTACCTGTTCGAATCGGCTGCCGATGCCTACGGCGCAAAACTGGCCGCGGTATTGCTGACCGGCGCCAACCAGGATGGCGCCAAGGGTATGTCCCAGGTCAAGCAGCATGGCGGGCTGACCATCGTCCAGGACCCGGGCGAGGCCCAGGTCGCGACCATGCCCCAAGCGGCGCTGAATATCCTGCAGCCCGATCACATACTCCCCATACGCGGCATCGGCCGTTTGCTTGTCGAGCTGGAACGAATCGCATGCTAAGTAATATCCAGGCCAAACTGCTGATCGTCGACGATCTGCCAGAAAACCTATTGGCACTTGAAGCGCTGATCAAGCGTGAAGATCGCATCGTCTACAAGGCTTTGTCGGCCGACGAAGCCTTGTCGCTGTTGCTGCAACACGAATTCGCCATGGCCATCCTCGACGTGCAGATGCCCGGCATGAATGGCTTTGAGCTGGCCGAGTTGATGCGTGGCACGGAAAAGACCAGGAACATCCCGATCGTGTTCGTCAGTGCCGCCGGTCGAGAGCTGAACTACGCGTTCAAGGGCTACGAAAGCGGCGCCGTCGATTTCCTGCACAAGCCCCTGGATATCCAGGCGGTCAAGAGCAAGGTCAATGTCTTCGTCGACCTCTACCGCCAGAGCAAGGCCATGAAACAACAGGTCGAAGCGCTGGAGCACAGCCGTCGGGAGCAGGAAGCGCTGCTCATGCAGTTGCGCAGTACCCAGCTTGAGCTGGAGCAGGCGGTGCGTATGCGTGATGACTTCATGTCCATCGTGGCCCATGAAGTGCGCACGCCGCTCAATGGACTGATTCTTGAAACCCAGTTGCGCAAGATGCACCTGGCCCGGGACAACGCTGCCGCCTTCACCCTGGACAAGATGCACGCGATGGTCGATCGCGACGAACGGCAGATCAAAAGCCTGATCCGGCTGATCGAAGACATGCTCGATGTGTCACGTATTCGTACCGGCAAGTTGTCGATCCGCCCGACACACTTTGATCTGGCGGCGCTGGTTCGCAGTTTGTTGCACAATTTTGCCCCGCAGATCGAGGCCGCCGAAACGTCGGTCAGCCTGGACGCCGAGCAATCGGTGATGGGCGATTGGGATGAGTTTCGCATTGAACAGGTGATTTCCAACCTGCTGACCAACGCCCTGCGTTATGGCGCCAAGAGCCCGATCCACCTGAAGGTGTACAGTGAGAACGGTGAAGCACGGGTGGAAGTCCGTGATTTTGGAATCGGCATCAGCGAGGAGAACCAGCAACGGATTTTCCAGCAATTCGAGCGCGTCTCGGCCAATCATGTCGCCACCGGGCTGGGCTTGGGGTTGTTTATTTCCGAACAGATAGTTGCCGCCCATGGCGGTACCATTACCGTCGAAAGCCGGATTGGCGAAGGCGCCCTGTTTCGCGTTTGTCTGCCGCTGTAGGAAAACCGCGCGATAAACGCAACCTCTGATCGACCTCGGGGTCGTATCAGCAGCTATTGACCGAACAAAGGCTTCCCATGAGTGAAGATGCACAAGATGTAGTCCTCGTCGTCGAGGACGATCCCTCAATCCTGATGGTGCTGTCGGCCTATCTGTCGGGAGAGGGCTACCGGGTGCTGCAAGCCGAAAACGGCGAGCAGGCCTTCGAGATCCTCGCCAGCAAGCCACACTTGGACATGATGATCACCGATTTTCGCCTGCCCGGCGGGATTTCTGGGGTGCAGATCGCCGAGCCCGCGGTGAAGCTACGGCCTGAGCTCAAGGTGATTTTCATCAGCGGCTATGCCCAGGAAATTCGCGAGACGGATAGCCCCATCACTCGCAAGGCACCGATTCTTGAGAAACCGTTCGATCTGGACACGTTGCAGGAACTGATGCAGGACATGCTGTCCTGATCGGGTAGGAGCTGCCGCAGGCTGCGATCTTTTGATCTTGCTTTTAAAGATCAAAAGATCGCAGCCTGCGGCAGCTCCTACAGGGGATGGTTGTGTTCGACGCTTGCGCAGCGGCGCGTTCAGACACGAATCATCTCCTGCACCTTGGCCGTCAACAGATCAAAGGTAAACGGCTTGGTGATCATCTGCATGCCCGGATCGAGGAACCCGCCGCGCACCGCCGCATGTTCGGCATAGCCGGTAATGAACAAGACCCTCAGGTCCGGCCGCAGTTGCCGACCGATTTCCGCCAGTTGCCGACCATTCATGCCGGGCAGGCCGACGTCGCTGATCAGCAGGTCGATGCGTTGGGCCGAGTCGAGGATTGGCATCGCACTGTCGGCATCGCTGGCCTCGACAAAGGCATACCCCAGATCTCCGAGCACGTTGCTGACCAGCAGTCGCACCGCCGGATCGTCCTCGACGATCAACACGGTCTCGCCATTTTTCGCGTAGGGGGCGTGTTCGATGTTGACCGGGTTGTCCTGGGGCAGGTCACCCCCAAAACGCGGTAAATACAAGTTCACCGTGGTGCCTGCGCCGACTTCACTCTGAATGGCGACATGCCCGCCCGATTGTTTGCTGAAGCCATAGATCATCGACAATCCCAGGCCGGTGCCCTGGCCGATGGGCTTGGTGGTGAAGAACGGGTCGAAGGCCCGGTTGATGGTGCTTTGCGGCATTCCGCAGCCATTGTCGGTGACGCTCAGTACCACATAGTCGCCTGGCGCGAGATTACCGTAGGGCTTGGTGAATTCGGCATCCAGGTGGCGGTTCGAGGTCTGCACCAGCAGTTTTCCACCATCGGGCATGGCGTCGCGGGCATTGATGACCAGGTTGAGCAGGGCGCTTTCCAGTTGATTGGGGTCGGCTTCGGCGACCCATAGCTGATCGCTCAGTTGCATGTCCAAGTGAATGCTTTCATTGATGCTGCGTTTCAGCAGTTCGCCCATGGAGACCACCAGGTTATTCATCTCCACGGGCTTGGAATCGAGCGATTGGCGACGGGAAAACGCCAGCAGACGATGAGTCAGGCTCGCCGCGCGATTGGCCGACGTCACGCCAAGGTCGATCAGGCTGTCCAGATCCTCTGTGCGCCCCCGGGCCAGTCGCCGGCGCAATAACTCCAAACTGCCGATGATGCCGGTCAGCATGTTGTTGAAGTCATGGGCAATGCCACCGGTGAGTTGGCCGACCGCCTCCATTTTTTGCGACTGGCGCAGTGCTTCCTCATTGTGGCGCAGTTGTGCGGTGCGCTCTTCAACCTGTTGTTCCAGGGTCTCGAGGGTGTTTTGCAGGCGCAGTTCGCTCATGCTCAAGTCCACCAGCCGATCCCTGGCTTCATACTGTCGCCTTCGGCCGCGCAAGGCGGCGGCGACCAGGCTGATCAATGTTTCGGGGTGGAAGGGCCGTTCGAGGAACGTGACATTGCCCAGGAGGGGGCCAAAGCGTGACGCCGGATTATGTTCCGGGCCTCCATGGTGAGTCAGCAATACGATCGGCAAATCAGACCACGCCGGTTGCTGCTCGATCAGGCTCAACAGGGGTTCGAGATCGCTGCGCAGCAAGGCTTCGGAAGACATGAGCAACAAGCCGGCCCCTTGCTCCACTTCGAGGCAAAGCCCCGGCAGATCAGTACTGACGACTCCGCCGAAGCCCGCTTCATTGAGCAGCATCAAGGCGATCTGACTGTCCCGCCCCAAGGGGGCAAGAATGATCGCACGCTCGGACGTTGCATCATTGACCGTCACGGGACTTCATCCCCGAGCAGGGGATTGCTGGCACCCAAATAGGTCGGGACTCCGCGCAATACGCCCTGGAAGGTTTCCAGCGGTTCGCCGATGGTCATGCCTCTGGTGCTGATTTTGTATTCGCGGATGGTCGATTCATGGCTGCCTGTGCGTTTCTTGATGATGGAAATGGCTCGCCGCACCTTGCCCAGGGCTTCGAAGTAGCGCAGCAGAATGACCGTATCGGCCAGGTACGTGATGTCTACCGGGGCCTGCATGTCACCGACCAGGCCATGCTGGGCGACTGTCATGAACGTCGCCGCGCCTTTGCGGTTGAGGTACAGCAGTATTTCGTGCATGTGCAGCACCAGGGCGTTCTCTTCCGGCATCGCCGCTTGATAGCCGTTGATGCTGTCGATTACCACGGTCTTGATATCGCCTTCATCGACGCAGCGGCGAACCCGGTGGGAAAATTCGCCGGGGGAGAGTTCAGCGGCGTCCACTTGCTCGATCAGCAGGTTGCCGGTGGCTTGCAATGCACTCAGGTCGATGCCGATTTTCTTCATGCGAGCGAACAGCAGGCCAAGCTCTTCATCGAAGATAAACAGCGCGGCCTTTTCGCCCCGTGCCACGGCGGCGGCGGCGAAAATCATCGATATCAAGGATTTTCCGGTACCGGCCGGGCCGAGAATGAGTGTGCTTGAGCCCGTCTCGACGCCACCACCGAGCAGCGCGTCCATTTCGCGGATGCCGCTGGTCAACTGCTGTCGCTGGTAGTCACCCCGGTGCTCCGCGGCCACCAGGCGTGGGAACACGTGTACGCCGTTACCCATGATGGTGAAATCATGATAACCGCCGCGGTATTTCTGGCCACGGTATTTCACCACGCGAACGCGCCGGCGCTCGGCGCCATAGTTGGGCGTCAGTTCCTCCAGCCGAACCACTCCGTGGGCCACGCTGTGCACGGTCTTGTCCAGGGATTCGGTGGTCAGGTCGTCGAGCAGCAGCACCGTAGCCTCATAGCGCACGAAATAATGCTTGATGGCGAGGATCTGTCGACGGTATCGCAGCGAGCTTTGCGCCAGCAGGCGAATCTCGGAGAGGCTGTCGAGCACGACGCGGGTCGGCCTGACGCGTTCGACGACTTCAAAAATCTGTTTGGTGGCCTCACCCAATTCCAGGTCCGAGGAGTACAACAGCGATTGCTGGTGCTCGGCGGTCAGCAGGCTTTCGGGGGGCGTCAGTTCGAAGATATGGACGTTATCGTCCAGCTCCCAGCCATGGGAGCGCGCACCCTGGCGCAGTTCGCGTTCGGTTTCGGACAGGGTGATGTACAACGAGCGCTCGCCGGCTTGGGCTCCGGCCAACAAGAAGTGCAAGGCGACCGTGGTCTTGCCGGTTCCGGGTTCGCCCTCAAGCAAGAACACGTGGCCGCGGGACAGTCCGCCATTGAGGATGTCATCGAGACCAGTAATCCCTGTGGCGGCTTTAACGCTGATCAACTCGTTGGATGTAGACAAAAAATGCCCTCTCATGACTAGGGGAAACGAGGCAGCGGACCGATGATGGCGAGCTGCCTGTTCACTTGACCTTGGGCCGCGAGGAGCGTTCAACTTTTTTGAGAAACGTTGGGCGTGCACCTGCACTGTAGGAGCGAGGCTTGCCCGCGAAGAACGGTAATGCGGTGCAACAGGTACACCGCGGCGTCTGGTTCGCCGGCAAGCCTGGCTCCTACGTCGGTAATCTGTTTTATAGCCCCTGCTGCAGGGCCGGATCATCCGGGTTCATCTGTTCCAGCTGCGCCAGCAATATCTGAACGTTCTGCAATTGCCCGCTTTCTTTCCAGTAGTTGATCAGCAACACCCGTGCGCGGCGATCGTTCGGGTGGCGCTGGACGATTTCCTGCAGCTGTTTCTGCGCCGCTTCCAGCTCCTGCTCGCCATGCAGGGTGGTGGCCAGGTCGTAGCGATAGTCCTTGTTGTTCGGCTCTAGCTCCACGGCCTTGGACAATCCGAGCAGGGCGAACTCGCTTTGGCCGTGATGCAGCAACCAGAGCCCCAGCGCATGTTGCAGATAGGCCGAGTCGGGCTGGGCCTTGAGTTGTTTGGCCAACAGTTGCCGGGCCGCGTCGCTCTGGCCCTGTTTGTCCAGTATCTCAATCTGCATCACCAGCGCCGGCAGATTGCCCGGGTCCAGACGCAAGGTGTGTTCAAGCGCCTGTTGTGCCTTTTTCAGTTGGGCATTGTGCAGGTACAGCCGCGCCAGCTGATACTGATTGTCGGCACTTTCAGGGGCGTCTTTGAGAACCACCTGCCAGGCGTCGATAGCCTGCTCCAGCGCGCCGAAATACAGGCCGAGATCATCGGGTGACAGGCCCAGCAACGCATTGACGGCGGCCAGGCGCACACTCTGCTCGCCGTCATCGAGCAAGGGCCCCAGCAATAGGCTGCGCTGGCCGCTGGGCACCAGCCCGCTGATGCTTTTGATCGCCGCGATACGGACCTCGGGTGCCTCATGCTGCAAGTCTGCATCCGCCAGTTTCAGCGCCACGGAGCTGGGGTAGTTGGGCAGTTCGGCAAGCAGCCAGACGCGCCGCTTGGGTGATATGTCAGGGCGGGCCAGTTGCTGATAGAGCACCCGCGCGGCTCCTGGCTGGCCGTTTCGGGCTGCCGTCAGTGCTTCGCTGTAGCCGCGCTTGATCGTTTCGGGTACGACCGGGGTGCTGCTGCGCAGGAACATCCAGGCAAGGCCGATGGCAAACAGGACACAGAGGCTGATGAGCAAATAGCGGCGGGACTGGGTCATGCAGAATCCGGAAGCTGACAGGCTTTGGCAAAGCTGTCAGCTTCGGTCAGGCGGCGCCCGGAGTCAAACGCTGACTGCGATACTCAAAACCTGTCCAGACCCCGTGGCTATGACTACGCTTTCTGGAGTGGATTGGACGGGGCTTCCCATGCAAGCGCTGCTGCAATACTTCAAGACGATGCTCAACCCCGAGCGCGGGGTGCTGCTGTTTGCCTTGAGAACCATCGCGGCCGGGCTGTTGACTCTCTATCTGGCGTTCGTATTCGACCTCGAACAACCCAAGTGGTCGATCATGGCCGTGGTCATCATCAGCCAGCCCCTGGCCGGTATGGTGCTGGCCCGCAGTTTCGGTCAGGTCATCGGAACCACCCTGGGAGCGGCAGTGGCCGTGGTAATCATGGCGCTATTCCCCCAGGCGCCGCTGCCTTTCATCATGACCTTATCGCTGTGGCTGGCGTTGTGCACCGCCGGTGGCACCTTGTTGCGTTATACCAGTTCCCAGGCGTTTGTCCTCAGTGGCTACACGGCGGTGGTCGTGGGACTGTTGGCGGTTCCCGATCAGGACGGGACTTTCCTGCTGGCCGTGACCCGCGTGACCGAGACGTTGCTGGCTGTGGCCTGCGTCTGTGTCGTGAGCCTGCTGACCGCGCGCCCGGAGGCCGTGGCCAAGGAGTATTTCGACAGGATCGACCAGGTGATCAAGCTGCTGGCAACCCATGCCAGCGCCGTTATTCGTACCGAGGAAAGCGAGGAAGACTTCCACCGTCGGCAAATGCAGTTGCTGGGGCAGATCAGCGCGCTGGAGGGTGTGCGCCGGCACCTTTATTACGACGCGCCGCGCTTGCGCAGCGCCGACGACCTGGTGCAATTGCTCGGCAACCAACTGGTACTGCTGACGGCAAGACTCACCGCCTTGCGCCACCAGCGCCAATTGTTGCTCGAACGCTGGGAAGGCGAGCTCCCCGGGGAAATACAGCAACTGCTCGGCGAAGAACTGGTCTTGCTCGACGAACTGGCCCGGCAAGGGCGGGCGATATCTGGTGAGCAGCGGCGTCAGTTTGCTGCGTTGCAGCAGCGTTTCGATGCACTGGCGTACCGCTCGGAACAATTGATCGAGCCCTTGAAGGCGACCCTGCGCTCCCTGTCGTGGTCCTTACGCTGGGAACAGGCGCGCATGCTGCAGCAGCTTGAAATGATCTTGGAGTTGAGCGACGTGATCCAGAGCGGGCGCAAGGCCAGTAGCGTTTTTCGTGGCCAGGCCAATCCTTTGCACCTGGACTTCACCTTGGCGACGATGAATGCCATCCGCGCTTACTGCGCACTGATGGTGGCCGGGTTGATCTGGATCGAAACGGGATGGGACGGCGCGCGGGGCGGGATGGTCGTGGTGGGGATTCTGTGTTCGCTGATGGCGACGTTTCCCCGGCCACTGCTGGCTGCCCAGAGCTATGCCCGGGGGCTGGCGCTGGCGTTGGTGCTGTCGGCGGTGCTGCAGTTCGCGCTGGTCCC
The DNA here is from genome assembly GCF_014596605.1 of Pseudomonas sp. PSB11. Taxonomy (NCBI): domain Bacteria; kingdom Pseudomonadati; phylum Pseudomonadota; class Gammaproteobacteria; order Pseudomonadales; family Pseudomonadaceae; genus Pseudomonas; species Pseudomonas sp. PSB11. The sequence continues at coordinate 16,151 of NZ_NOIO01000011.1, read as the reverse complement.
GATGATCAGCAGTTTCGAACTCCTGGCGCTGCTGCTGGCGCCCTTGCTGTATGCGGTCGCCGTGGGGTTGTCCAGCCCGGCCACGACGGGCACGGGGATTGGCCTGGGGTTGATGACGTGCCTGTTGTTGGGCCCGCAAAACACCGGCACAGGCCAAAACAGCGCCATCCAGTGGTTCGAGTTTGCTGGCGCTTATGTGTGCGCCGCGACACTGGCATTGAGTGTCTATGCCTTGATCTTTCCCTTCAGGCCTGTGCTGCGCATTCGCCGCTTGTTCAAGGAGAACTGCGAGCAGGTCTACGCCTTGCTGAAAACCCCGGCCACCGATGAAAACCAGTTCGCCTTCGAGAGTCGCATGGTCGACCGCCTGACCATGATGCTGGGACTGTTGCCCGCCATCCAGGACAAGCCATCGCGTGACCTGTTCGACGTCAGCCTGGGTTGCATGGCGCTGGGCATCGCCTTGAACCAACTGCGGCAACAGGGGCAGAACAACGCATTGCTCAGCCCGGGTTTGCAACGTCGATTATTCGCCACCGTGCGTGAAACCGGGAGGCTGGTGGCCGGTCGGCGCGACATTGGAGTGGACCACGTGCTCGACAGCCTGCACGCCTTGGGCGATGACCTGGACGCGCTGCATTCCAGTGTTCACGAACACCTCTGGTCGGTGTTTCGCATGCGCGTGGCGCTGTTGATCGTGGTGTCGTTCCTGGAACGCCACCGTGGCCACTTCGAACCCGCCACCTTGCAGGGAGTACCCGAGCTTGCCCATTGATCTGGAAATAGGCGGCGTCTACCTGCCACCGATCGCCCAGGCGTTGCTGCTGGGGGTACCGGTTTTCCTGGTGCTGGACTGGATCCTGCGGCGTCTCGGGGTGTTGCAGTTCGTCTGGCATGAAGCCTTGTTCGAAGGCGCGTTGTACGTCTGCGTGTGCGCAACGTTGATCCTGGTGATGGGAGCCTGATGCCGTGAAGAAGATCCTTGCCCATCTCACCACGGTGGCGGTAGTGGTGCTGGCTTTCGTGCTCGGCTGGTTTGCCTGGGAGCACTACACCCGTGCACCCTGGACCCGCGACGCACGAGTGCGTGCCGATGTGGTGACCTTGTCCGCCGATGTCGCGGGGCGCATCGTCAATCTCAGCGTGCAGGATAACCAACATGTGCAAAAGGACCAGTTGCTGCTGGAAATAGATCCTTCACGCTACGCCCTGGCGGTGGAGCACGCCAAGCGTTCGGTGGAAGTGGCGAAGGCTTCACTGGGGCAATCCGAGGCAACCATCGTTGCCAGCCAGGCCCTGCTCAAGCAGCGCCAGAGCGAGGAGCGGCGCCGGCGGACCCTCAAGGAACGCTCGGCGATTTCCGGCGAAGAGTGGGAAAAATCCAGCACCGATGTCTCGGTGGCCCAGGCCGATTTGCTGCGCAACCAGGCCAACCTGGGGTTTGCCCAGGCCAATGTGCAACTGGCGATCGCCGCACTGGCCGAGGCCGAACACGACCTTGAACGCACCCGCGTCGTATCGCCGATCAGTGGCTACGTCACCAACCTGCTTACCCGCCAGGGCGACTACGCCACCGCAGGCGGTCCACTGGTGGCCCTGGTGGACAGCGATTCGTTTTACGTCAGCGGCTATTTCGAAGAAACCAAACTGCCACGGATCGGCGAGGGTGATCGGGTCGACATCAAGTTGATGAGCGGCGAACGTTTCGGTGGCACTGTGCAAAGCATCGCCTTTGCCATTGCCGACCGGGAAAACCTGCCGGGCGGCCGCTTGCTGGCGAACATCAACCCCAGCTACACCTGGGTCAAGTTGGCGCAGCGGGTGCCGGTGCGGATCAAAATCGACGAAGACTATGCCGGTAGAGACAAATTGCGCGCCGGTACAACGGCTACCGTGACGGTTCGGGAGAACCACAACGCCCAAGATCACCGCTGACCCCTGTAGGAGCTGCCGAAGGCTGCGATCTTTTGATTTTGAAAAGCAAGATCAAAAGATCGCAGCCTTCGGCAGCTCCTACAGTGGGGTGTTGTCTGCTGGATGGGTAAAAAAAGCCCCGCGACCGAATGGGGCGCGGGGCAAAGAATTGGTTGGTTGCGGCCAACCAAAGGAGCTCTGTATTGCTCGGGGCGGCGTTCTGACGACAATGCGTTAAATCAGGTGCCCAACGGCGCCCTCGGGTTTTTCGCGAGCATGCTCGCTCCTACAACCGTCTCTGGTTGCCAGCCGCCACCGAGGGCCTTGTAGATCGCGACAATGCCGCGATACAGGTCGACTTCGGCCTGGGCCTGGGTGTCTTCGGCCGCCAGGCGTTCACGCTGGGCATCGAGCAGCACGAGGAAGTCGGCGGTGCCCTCGCGGTAGCGAATCTCGGCGAGGTCGGCGGCAGAACGGCTCGATTCGCTCTGGCGAATCAGCGAAATCAGTCGCTGCTGGCGCTTGCCATAGTCGCTGAAGGCGTTTTCCGATTCTTCCAGGGCCAGCAACACCTGCTGCTCGTAGGTCGCCAGGGCGCCTTCGGCATCGGCGTCGGCGCCGCGTATGCGGGCCTTTACACTGCCCAGGTCAAACGCCGCCCAGGTGATGCTCGGGCCCAGTGCCCAGGCGTTGGCCGCCGAGGAGCCGATCTGCGAGCCACGTCCGGCGGTCCAGCCGAGGAAGCCGCTGAGGCTCACCCGTGGAAACAGGTCAGCCTTAGCCACGCCGATACGCGCCGTGGCCGACGCCAGTTTGCGCTCGGCACTGAGGATGTCCGGACGGCGTTGCAGCAGTTCGGCGGGATCGCCAATCGGCAGGGCCTTGGCAATCGCCGGCAAGTCTTTGGGGCTCAGGTCCACGGCCAACTTGTCCGGACGCTGGCCGAGCAGGGTGGCGATGCGGTTTTTCTGTCGCACCTGCTCGGCCTGCAACTGCGGCACACTGGCTTCGACCGAAGCCAGGCGCGCATCGGCACGTTCCACATCGAGCTGGTCGCCGACGCCGGCATCCCGCAGGCTGATGGTGATCTTGCGCGACTCTTGCTGGTTGTTCAGGTTGGCCAGGGCAATTTTTTCCCGCAGTTGTGCACCGCGAAGCTGGCCATAGGCGTCCACCAGTTCGGCAATCATGGTCACTTGCAGCTGGTACAGATCAGCCTCGAGTGCCTGTTGCTCGGCATTCGCCGATTCCAGGTTGCGCTGGATGCGGCCAAACAGGTCGATCTCCCAGGCCATGTCCAGCCCCAGGTCATAGCGTTCGCTGTTGACACGGTCGGTGGTCTCGCCAGGAATCTGCCCTTTGCCCAAGTCACTGCTGACCCGGCTGGTGATGGTCGGCATGGCGTCATTGCTGACGTCATCGCGGATCGCCCGGGCCGCTTTCCAGCGAGCGAAGGCGACACGCAGGTCACGGTTGCCCTTGAGGGACTCGGTCACCAACTGGTTGAGGGTCGGGTCTTCGAACTGCTGCCACCAGATGCCTTCGAACCGCGAACGGTCGAAGTTCTTCTGGCCGGCTGCGCCCTGCGTGGCCGCGGTGATGTTGGCAGGCTCGGTGGCGGGGGACTTGTAGTCCGGGCCGACCGCACAGGCGCTCAGCGCCAGTACCAACAGGCTCGGCAGAAAGGCTTTCAGACTCATTAATGCGACTCCAGTTGCGATTGCACTTTCAAGACCTTGGCCGCTTTGCGCGCTTGACCACGTTCGACGAAGTTGCGGATCAGTACGTAGAACACCGGGGTCAGCAGCAGGCCGAAAAAGGTCACCCCGAGCATCCCGGAGAACACGGCCACACCCATGGCGTGACGCATCTCGGCACCGGCGCCGCTGGAGAACACCAGGGGTACCACACCCATGATGAACGCAAAGGAGGTCATCAGGATTGGCCGCAGACGCAGGCGGCAGGCTTCAAGCACCGCAGCCAGCGGATTCATGCCTTCGAGCTGTTTATCCTTGGCAAACTCGACGATCAGGATCGCGTTCTTACAGGCCAGTCCCACCAGTACGATCAAGCCGATCTGGGTGAAGATGTTGTTGTCGCCTCCCGAAGCAATAACACCGGTAATGGCTGACAGCAGGGTCATCGGTACGATCAGGATCACCGCCAGTGGCAGGCTCCAGCTTTCGTATTGAGCCGCCAGTACCAGGAACGCCAGCAGTACGCAGAGCGGGAACACGAACAGGGCGGTGTTGCCGGACAGGATCTGCTGGTAAGTCAGGTCGGTCCATTCGTAGGTCATGCCGTTGGGCAGTTCTTCCTTGAGCAGTTTTTCGATGGCTTTTTCCGCCTGGCCGGAGCTGTAGCCCGGGGCTGCGGCACCGTTGATTTCAGCGGTGATGAAGCCGTTGTAGTGCATCACGCGATCGGGGCCCGAGGTGTCGCTGACCTTGATGAAGGTCGCCAGCGGGATCATTTCGCCCTTGTTGTTGCGCACCTTGAGTTGGCCGATCTGGTCGGATTCGAGGCGGAACTGTTGTTCGGCCTGGACGTTGACCTGATAGGTTCGACCAAAGCGGTTGAAGTCGTTGGCATACAGCGAACCCAGGTAGATCTGCAGGGTGTCGAAGATGTCGCTGACGGCCACGCCGTGGGTCTTGGCTTTCTCCCGGTCGATGGCGGCATCGACCTGGGGCACGTTCACCGTGTAGCTGGTGAACAACCCGGCCAGTTCCGGAACGTTGTGGCTCTTGGCGATGATGTTCATGGTTTCCTTGTACAGCTCTTCGTAGCCCAGGTTGCCCCGGTCTTCGATCTGCAGGCGGAAACCGCCGATGGTGCCCAGGCCTTGTACCGGTGGCGGCGGGAAGATCGCCATGTAGGCTTCCTGGATCCCGGCGAACTGCCCGTTCAAGGCACCGGCAATCGCACCGGCGGACATGCTCGGATCTTTGCGCTCATCGAACGGCTTGAGGGTCACGAACACGATGCCGGCGTTCGGGCTGTTGGTGAAACCGTTGATCGACAGGCCAGGGAAGGCCACCGCACTTTCCACGCCAGGCTGTTTCAGGGCCATGTCGGACATGCGCTTGATCACGTCTTCGGTGCGGTCCAGGCTCGCCGCATCCGGCAATTGCGCGAACGCCACCAGGTATTGCTTGTCCTGGCCGGGTACGAAACCGGTCGGGGTACTGGAAAAACCGAAGAACGTCAGCACCATCAGGCCGGCGTACAGCAGCAGGGCGATGCCGCTTGAACGAATCACGCGGGCAACGGTGCCGACATAACCATGGCTGGCTTTTTCAAAGAAACGGTTGAACGGACGGAACAACCAGCCGCCGAACAGCTTGTCCAGGACCTTGGAAAAACGGTCTTTCGGCGCGTCATGGCCCTTGAGCAACACAGCGGCCAGGGCGGGCGACAGGGTCAGGGAGTTGAAGGCCGAGATTACCGTCGAAATCGCGATGGTCAGGGCGAACTGCTTGTAGAACTGGCCGGTCAAGCCGGAGATGAACGCTGCCGGAACAAACACCGCACACAGCACCAGCGCCGTGGCAATGATGGGGCCGGTCACTTCACGCATGGCGCGCTTGGTGGCTTCGACCGGGGTCAGCCCGAGCTCGATATTACGCTCGACGTTTTCCACCACCACGATCGCATCGTCCACCACGATACCGATCGCCAGCACCAGGCCAAACAGCGACAGCGCGTTCAACGAGAAACCGAACAGATGCATCACGGCAAAGGTACCGATCAGCGATACCGGCACCGCCACCAGTGGAATGATCGAGGCGCGCCAGGTCTGCAGGAACAGGATCACCACCAGCACCACGAGGATCAGCGCTTCGAACAGGGTGTGGACCACCGCCTCGATGGAGCCGCGTACGAAGATCGTCGGGTCATAAACGATGCTGAAATCCATGCCTTGCGGGAAGTTCTTCTTCAGTTCGGCCATTTTCGCCCGAACTTCGTTGGAGATCTCGATCGCGTTGGAACCCGGGCGCTGGAAGATCGGGATCGCCACCGCCGGCTGGTTGTTCAGCAGCGAGCGCAGGGCGTATTGGCTGGAGCCCAGTTCAACCCGCGCGATATCTTTGAGGCGAGTGATTTCACCATCGTCGCCAGAGCGAATGATGATGTTCTCGAACTCTTCCTCACTGACCAGGCGGCCCTGTGTGTTGACCGACAACTGGAAGCTTTGCGCATTCGGTGCAGGCGGCGCACCCAAGGCACCGGCAGCCACCTGGCGGTTCTGCTCACGGATGGCGGTGACCACGTCGGTGGCGGTCAGGTTGCGCGAAGCGGTCTTGTTCGGATCGAGCCACACGCGCAGCGAATAGTCGCCCATGCCGAACAGCTGCACATCACCGACACCGCCCAGGCGCGCCAGCTCATCCTTGATATTGAGGATTGCGTAGTTGGACAGGTACAGCATGTCGTAGCGTTTGTCCGGCGAGGTCAAGTGCACGACCATCGTCAGGTCGGGCGATGCCTTGTCCACGGTAATACCGATGCGCGTCACTTCCTCGGGAAGTTTCGGCTCGGTGCGGGTCACGCGGTTCTGCACCTGCACCTGGGCGTTGTCCAAGTCCGTGCCCAGGGCGAAGGTGATGGTCAGGGTGATCTTGCCGTCGGCAGTCGACTGCGAGGACATGTACAGCATGTTCTCGACGCCGGTGATCGCTTGCTCCAGGGGAGCGGCCACGGTTTCACCGATGACTTTGGGGTTGGCACCCGGGAAGTTGGCACGGACCACAACGGTCGGTGGCACCACTTCCGGGTATTCGCTGATCGGCAGCTGGAACAGCGAGATGGCACCGGCGATCAGGATCAGCAGCGACAGCACCGCGGCGAAGATCGGCCGTGAAATGAAAAATTGGGAAAAATTCATCGGAGTCGTTATCCCTTAACCGCGTGGGGTCGCAGCAGCCACTTTCACAACCGCACCCGGCGCAACCCTGGCAGGGGCGACTTGTGGCAGGTTGCTGGCTTCCAGCGCTTGTCGTTGTTGGGCCAGGGCCGCGAGGGTTTGCTCGCTGGCCATCGGGATCACTTCAGGAGTGACCGGCGACCCCGGGCGTACCCGCTGCAAGCCCTTGACGATGATGGTGTCGCCCGTGTTCAGGCCGTTACGCACGATGCGCAAGCCTTCGATTTTCGGCCCCAGCTCCACGGCGCGATAAGCCGTGTTGTTGTCGGCATCCATCACCAGTACGAACTTCTTGCCCAGGTCCGTGCCCACGGCCTCATCGTTGATCAACATGGCGTTGTAGGTGCCGCTGCCCACCAGTTTCAGGCGAGCGTAAAGGCCCGGCGTGTAACTGCCGTCGCTGTTGTCGAACACGGCGCGACCACGGATGGTGCCGGTTTTCGGGTTGACCTGGTTGTCGACGAAGTTCATCTGGCCCAGGTGCGGATTGCCGTCTTCATTGGACAGGCCCATGTACACCGGGGTGGTGGCGCCGCGTTTGCCCTGGCGGGCGAGCTGGGTGTACTTGAGGAACACGCGCTCGTCGGCATCGAAGTAGGCGTAGACCTTGTCGGTAGAAACCACGCTGGTCAGCGGGGTGGTGTCCGCTGTCACCAGGTTGCCGGCGGTGATTTGCGCACGGCTGACGCGACCGCTGATAGGGGCGGTGACGCGGGTGAAGCTCAGGTTCAATTTGGCCAGATCAAGCTGCGCTTGCAGGGCACCGACCGCGGCGCGAGCCTCTTGGGCTGCACTGGTGCGCGAATCGGCCAGCTCGGCGGAAATCGCATTGCTGGTGCGCAGGCGTTCGCCACGCTGGGCTTCGTTTTCGCTGCGGGTGGCATTGGCGCGGGCCTGGGCCACCAAGGCCTCGAGGCGACGGACTTCGGCCTGGAACGGACGCGGATCGATCTGGAACAGCAGGTCGCCTTTCTTGACCAAGGCGCCTTCAGTGAACGTCACTTCATCGATCTGGCCCGATACCCGTGGACGAATCTCTACGGTTTCCGGCGCTTCAAGGCGCCCCGTGAATTCATCCCATTCGTTGACCGGTTGCTCAAGCACCTTGGCCACGCTGACCTTGGCCGCGGAAGGGGTAGCGGCAGTCTCTGGCGTCTTGCCGCAAGCGCTCATCACCACTACGGCCAACACGGCCAACGGCAAGCGCAAATGTTTGAGTGACTGTTCCATGGATGCATCCGCCAATGTATTTAAGATTTGGCGAATGATGCTCGGCAGGGTTGTATCGCACGAATCGAATGGGGCGAAGGTAACTATCATTCGGAATGATAGGAGAGAGCCGGCCAGCTCTCTAGCCTGCACCTTGCGTCAAGCGGTGATCAACCCGGTTGATGGCAATTGTGTGTTTCCAGATTGGCAATGGTCTGCTTTGGATCGAGTCGCGGCCATTCGCGAGCAGGCTCGCTCCCACATTAGATTTAAGCAATGCCGTGGGAGCGAGCCTGCTCGCGAAGAGTCTATCAGCCTCGATACATCAATCGGATCAGGCCAGACTATCCGGATCCCCAAAAAACATCTGAATGCGCGATCTCAACCAACGCTCCCCCGGATCATTGTCCTGGGAACCACGCCACGCCATGTGCAATTCAAAGCTGCGCACCGGCAGCGGTGGATCTTCAGCTCGCACCCCCCCAGCCGCCGTCAGCGCATCGGCCGTATAGTCAGGCACGGTGGCCACAATGTCGGTGCCGCTCAACAGTGTGCCCAGCCCGTTGAATTGCGGCACTGCCAGCACCACATGACGTTTGCGCCCGAGCTTTTCCAGTTCTTCGTCGATAAAGCCGCTCAGGTCACCGGCGAACGACACCAGTGCATGGGGGCGCGCGCAGAAGTCGTCCAGGCTCAAGGGCCCGGGCACGGTGTCGGCGCGCAGCAGTTTTGGCGAGCTGCGGCGCAATACTTTGCGCTTGGCATTGGCTGGCAGGTCCGTGGTGTAGCTGACGCCAATGGAGATTTCTCCGGAGGCCAGCAAATTGGGCATCAATATGTAGTTGACCCGTCGCACCACCAGCACGATCCCCGGCGATTCGGCGCGCAGGCGCTTGAGCAGCATGGGCAGCAGGGCGAACTCGACGTCGTCCGACAGCCCGATGCGAAATACTGCGGTGCTGGTAGCGGGGTCGAATTCGGCGGCACGGCTGACGGCGGTGGAAATCGAATCCAGGGCCGGGGAGAGCAGGGCGAAGATCTCGACCGCGCGTGCGGACGGCTCCATGCTGCGGCCGGTGCGCACGAACAACGGGTCGTCGAACAGCCCGCGCAAGCGCGAGAGCGCCGCACTGATGGCGGGCTGGCCGAGGAACAGCTTCTCCGCGGCGCGGGTCACACTGCGTTCGTGCATCAGGGTTTCGAACACGATCAACAGGTTCAGGTCGACACGACGCAGGTCATTACGATTCATCTTGAGTCCTGGCAGAGTCAGCAAACTTGACGTGAGCGGCCATATGGGAACAATGGCCAGCAGGAATATTACGGGGAAAGGCTGGTACTCTGCACCGAGTAATTCAATTTTCCCACACCGGCTGCTCTGGTTTCCTACGACATTTGTCGAGGTTGCTGCAGCTGCGGAATCAATGACAGGCATGTCGACTATTAATAGCCACTGATAGTGTTGGGTTAAAAGCCCAGCTAGAGTTCAAGGCATTAGAGGTTCAATTGGCGAGGTTTGCGATGTCCCGCACGATCCGTTTTCACAAGTTTGGTCCAGCCGAGGTGCTCAAATGCGAAGAGCATGCGGCGACTCTGCCTGCTCCGGGCGAAGTGCAGGTGCGCGTCGAAGCCATTGGCATCAGCTGGTATGACACCCTCTGGCGCCAGAACCTGGCGTCATCCCACGCTCGCCTGCCTGCCGGTATCGGCCAGGAAATGGCCGGTGTCGTTACAGCCGTCGGTGAGGGTGTCGATGACCTGGAGGTCGGTGACAAGGTTGCCAGTTTCCCGGCCCAAAGCCCCAACGATTATCCGGTCTACGGCGAACTGATCGTTCTGCCGCGTTCGTCGGTAACGCGTTACCCGGACGTGCTCAGCCCGATCGAAGCCAGCGTGCATTACACGCCGCTGTTGATTGCCTATTTTGGCTATGTCGACCTGGCGCGGGTCAAGCCCGGGCAATTCGCCCTGGTCACGGACGCCAGCCACTGCGCCGGCCCTTCGTTCGTGCAACTGGGCAAAGCCTTGGGCGTACGAGTGATCGCCGCGACCAAAACTGCGGAGGAGCGTGAATACCTGCTGTCGCTGGGTGCCGAGAAAGTCATCGTCACCGAGGAAGAAGACCTGTTGATGCGGATCAACAAGATCACCGACAACCGCGGTGTGGACGTGGTGTTCGATGGTTTGGGTGGCCCGCAGATGTCGTTGCTCGGCGATGTCCTGGCGCCCCGCGGCAGCCTGGTGCTGTACGGCCTGCAGGGCGGTAACCAGACACCGTTCCCGGCGTGTGCGGCGTTCCAGAAGAACATTCAGTTCTTCGTGCACTGCATCGGCAATTTCACCGGCAAGCCGGAACTGGGCATCATTCAGGACCAGGTCGCGCTGCAACGTGCCTTGCGTGACATCAACCAACTGACCGCCGATCGCGTGCTGCTGCCGCTCAAGACCCGGGTTTTCCCATTCGCCGAGTTTGTCGAAGCGCACCGCTACATGGACGAATGCCCATGCCGCGAAAGGGTTGCGCTGCAAGTCGAACCTGCTTGACCCCTGCAATAGAGTCCGTGCCTGCACGGACTCTTGCGTTTTTAGCGCTTTGCCTCCCCACATGAGACGTTCCACCGGCCTGTAGGTGGATCGGTTCAGCAACTGAACCGGTTTTTGCTCTCGATCTGTAGCTTCTAATCAACATCCAAGTACTGATAATTGCATGATTACTTTCATCTCAAGGAATGAGTCATGGCCAGGTATCTTGCCGACACTTTTCAGTGCGCGTCGTTGACGCATGTTCGACAACTAGTGATTTTCTGCGTGGTCGGCACATTATTACGAGAAGCTACTTTCCTCATTTTTTGTATTAAATGTCTGTGGGACGCTGTCGGAAATTTCCTAGGATCCCGAAGGCAATCGCAACAAACCCCCGCCAAACTGCTGTACGCCAGTCCTTGCAGGCCCGCCCGGCCTGTAGCGATCAATTATTTCAAATGATGACAAAAAACTTTATTGTTAGCATTTGGTAATAAAGTTCAGTAATTAATCTCCCTTCGGGCATTCCTTGCGCTATGCGTGAAGTTGTTTGCGTTGTGTCGAACTTTTGAATATCAGGTAAATAGAAATGAGCCATATCCATGATCAGGCGATGAATAATGTCTATCAACAAGTGCTGCAACGCTTGTTGAGTTTTTTTTCACGCGCCGAGCGCACGGCGTTGCAGTTGTTGATCCAGCGCCTGGCTGTGGCTGCCGGAGGAATGGATCGGATTGGTGACTACAAGGTATTGGCGGTCCAGTGCGGATCGCGCGACAGTTGCTACACCCTGGCACTGCTGCGTGCCGCACAGTTGACAATCGCCACCCGGGCGCCCACGACATTCAAGCTGCGGTTGGCGACCCTGCGGCTCAATGGCATGAGCCAGCTGGCGCTGGATAACATCCATCGTAGCTACAACGCCTTGTTCGTCTACGACGATCCCCGGGTCGATGTTCTGATGGTTGATAACAGGGAAGTGCTGGCGTTCGATCACCGCGCGCCGGTCTCGCGCGCCGCACGTGAATCCAACCGCATGAACCTGTTGCTGATCGGCCATCGTGGCGTCGTGGACGGACCGCTTGAGCTGTGGGACGACAGTTATTTGGCCACTGGCGAGTTCCATGGTCAGATCGCCCGCTGGAACAATGGCGTCGATGCCTTGGTCAGTGGCGATCCACCGCGCCAGCAGAAGCGGTTCATCGAAGGGCTCAAGCGCGCGGCCGCCAAGGCTGGCCTGGCGACGTCGAACCGTCACGAGGCGGATTACGGCGGGTTGTTCATGTTGCTTGATGAGTTTGGCAGCGACTGTTACCAGGCTTTTTATGAGGGCTACGGCCAGGAAGCCTGGCGTCCGGCAGAACAGTTTGAGGCCTGCCGTCGCACGACCTACATCGATATCCACGACGTGCTGGTCAGCCAGCTTGAAGAGCGTTGGCCGCTACTGACTGAGTTTCTCGGGTATCAGCCCGATGAACTGGCAGCTCAACTTGGCGAAAATCAATATGTCAGCGTGGCGGTCTCGGCGCACTTGCGGGGTTTGCAATCCTGCTTCGTCCAGGGCAGCACGTATTTGGCAGGTGTAACACACTACCTGCAGCGCGCCTTGGTGATGATGCGGCGTAACCAGCTATCGGAGCGCTTATGTGAACGGGCGGACAGCGCGTATGGCAACCCCTGCAAGCTGGCTGGCCAGCGCGCACTGATCGCCGACGAGGCTTATCAGAGCTTTGGCCTGAACGAGGCGCAATGGGTGTGCCTGCTGTTTGCGCCTTTTATCGGGCAGGGTGCGTCACTGGAGCGATTTCTGCGCCAGTGTCACCCAGGCATGCTCGTGGCCATGCCTGAATTACATCGTGCCATGCAGGGGCATCCGGTCGCGGAGCAGATCCTGCAGTGGATAGTCGATGTCAGCGGCCTGCCTGTCAGCCTGGTCGGCAATTTGTATCGCATGCAACCGTTGGTGCAGCAGGCCAAGTCGATGAGCCCGCCCGACAGCCATGTATCGGAACCCGAGCAGGCAAGCGACGAGGCGTCGGTGACCGGTGAACGGTCGACAGGGCGTTGAGCGTGCGCATGTTGCCGAACTCTTCGAGTGAGCGTGACCGCTACCACCACGCAAGCGATCCCCTGCCATGAAAGGACAACGAGAAACCGATTTCGCCTATCAGTCGGTCTACCGATACTTGACCTGCCTGATCAGCGAGCTCGTGAGCGATAGCCGGGTACGTCTGCCATCCTTGCGTGAACTGTCCGAGCGCCTGAGCGTTTCGATCTCGACCATCCAGTATGCCTATGCGCTACTGGAAAAGGAGGGGCGGGTGTATTCGGTGGCCAAGTCCGGTTACTACGCGTTGCCGGTTGCCCCCGCCAGCACGCTCTACGATGGCAGCGACTTGCTCGAGAGTGTGTATGTCAACGCCCGTCTGCCCACCATGCTGGTCCTGAGTGCGGATGAGCCGGCCTTGCTGCAACCGCTCGACAGCCCATTGTTGCTGCTGGAAAGGGAACTGCTGCGACAATACCCGCGCCAGCCACAGCCGTGTGCGCAGCCCTGTGGTGAACTGGAGCTGCGTACCGCATTGGCGGCGCGCTATACCACCTCTGCGGTGCGCTGCTGGCATGCCGATGATGTCTACATTGGCGCCGACCTTCGCGGCGTGCTGGAAATCCTCATCGTCGTGCTGGCGCTCAAGGATGCCGCGGTGGTCGTCGAGTCGCCCTGTGACTGGGCGATACTGCGCTTGTTCCAGGCAGCCGGTGTGAAGGTGATCGAATGGCCGTTGCTGGGCGACGGTAGCCTGGACGACAAGTGCCTTCGGGACCTGCTGGAAGCCGAGCCGGTACGACTGGTGGTGGTGTCGTCAGGGCTGAACATGCCCCGAGGCAGCAGGGCACCCGATGAGAACCGGCAAGTGATCGCGACCTTGCTGGAGCGGCATGGCAGTTGGGTGCTGGAAAACGATTGTTATGGCGAACTCGGGTTTGAGCCCGATCAGCGGCGATTTCGCGATCTGTTGGCCCCGGAGCGCTTGATGGTGTTTTCCACGTTCGAAAAGATCATCGGCCCGGAAGCCCCTTATGGTTACCTGCTCTCGCGCCATATGAGCAGCGAGCTGCAACGGCAATTCCTGTTGCGCGCCTTTCGCTTGTCGCCGATTCGCCAGAAAGCCATCGCCCGCTTGTACAGCAACGGTCGCATCGATCAACACCTGCAGGTGCTGCGCCGACGCCTCAAGGACGGCAAGGAGCAAATGGCCCGGATGCTCCAGGAGCGCCTGGGCGACGCGCTGCAGTTCGTCGAGCCCCAGGGCGGGGCGACGATCTGGCTGCGTTCGTTGCGCCAGGTCGATATGAGCCGGGTGTTCCAGCGGTTGCTCAGGCAACAGGTGGTCGTTGCGCCCGGCGAGTTGTTCAGTCTGCAAGGCCTGCATGGGCAACACTTGCGCTTGAGCCACGGCTTTGGTAGCGACCAGGAACTGGCCGCCGTGCTGGGCTTGTTGGGGGATGCCTTGCGCCTCGAAGCCGTTGATTGAGCCGTTGCAAAATGATGCCAATGGAACGATTCCATCGAGCACTGGACAAACTGCATCGCGCTAAGGTCAAACTGCCAGTAAACTCCGCTTCTACACCTGAACTCTATTCCAGAGGTATTGCATGACACTCAGTCCTTTTGCGGGCAAACCGGCACCGGCAGAATTGTTGGTAGACATCCCGCGACTGGTCACGGCCTATTACACCGGCCAACCCGACGCCGCCATTTCGACCCAGCGGGTGGCCTTCGGTACGTCCGGGCACCGAGGCAGCTCGTTCGACTTGAGTTTCAACGAATGGCACGTCCTGGCGATCAGCCAGGCCATTTGCCTGTATCGCGAGGCCCAGGGTATCAATGGCCCTTTGTTCGTCGGCATCGACACCCACGCATTGTCCACGCCGGCGGGTGCCAGTGCCCTGGAAGTGCTGGCGGCCAATGGCGTGACGGTGATGATCGCCGAGGGTGACGAATACACGCCGACCCCAGCGGTTTCCCATGCAATCCTGTGCTACAACCGCGGCCGTACCTCTGGCCTGGCGGATGGCATCGTCATCACCCCATCCCACAATCCGCCGCAAAGCGGGGGCTACAAATACAACCCGACCAATGGCGGCCCGGCCGATACCCACATCACCAAGTGGATCGAAGCCAAGGCCAACGAACTGTTGGCGAACAAGCTCGCCGGGGTCAAGCGCATCAGCTACGAGCAGGCGCTGAAGGCCAGCACCACCCATCGCCACGACTACCTCAACACCTATGTCGCCGACCTTGTCAATGTGATCGATTTCGACGCCATTCGTGATGCCAAGCTACGCCTGGGCGTTGACCCGCTGGGTGGTGCAGGCGTGCGCTACTGGTCGGCGATTGCCGAGCATTATCGCCTGGACCTGGACGTGGTGAACCGGCAGGTCGACTCGACTTTCCGCTTCATGACCGTCGATTGGGACGGCCAGATTCGCATGGACCCATCGTCCAGCCACGCGATGCAGGGGCTGATTGGCCTCAAAGAGCGCTTCGACGTGGCCTTCGCCTGCGACCCGGATCACGACCGTCATGGCATCGTGACTCCCTCGGGCGGCCTGCTGGCGCCGAACAGCTACCTGGCCGTGTCGATCGATTATCTGTTCCAGAACCGTCCGCACTGGCGAGCCGATGCCGCGGTGGGTAAAACCGTGGTCAGCAGCGGCTTGATCGACCGTGTGGCCAAACGCCTGGGACGCCGCCTGTACGAAGTGCCTGTGGGCTTCAAGTGGTTTGCCGATGGCCTGTTCGACGGTTCGCTGGGCTTTGGTGGCGAAGAAAGCGCGGGGGCTTCGTTCCTGCGCAAGGACGGCACCGTCTGGTGCACGGACAAGGACGGGCTGATCCCGGCCTTGCTGGCGGCTGAAATGACCGCTCGTACCGGTCGCGACCCAAGCCAGGCCTACCGGGCCCTGACCGATGAACTGGGCGAGCCGTTCTCGGTACGGGTGGATGCCAAGGCCAACCCGGAACAAAAGGCCCTGTTGAGCAAGCTGTCACCGGATCAGGTCACCTCGACTGCACTGGCGGGTGAACCGATCCAGAGCATTCTCAGCCATGCGCCGGGTAACGACCAGGCCATTGGCGGCCTTAAGGTCATGACCGAAAATGGCTGGTTCGCGGCGCGCCCGTCGGGGACCGAGGATATCTACAAGATCTACGCGGAAAGCTTCATCAGCGACGACCACCTCAAGCAGTTGGTGGCTGAGGCCCAGACCCTCGTAGATGGCGCTATTAGTGCGAAATGATTGATGGCGGTCTTCGCGGGCGTCACGTGTCTGTAGGAGCGAGCGGGGGGCGATCCGACTTGCCCGCGAAGAAGGCAGCATGAACACCGATGTACTCCAGCCAAATAAAAAAGGGCGACCTTCCACGGTCGCCCTTTTTTTTGTTCGTGCTTCGTCCTGAATAAGGTTTACACCTTCTGGCTTCTTATCAGGAAGGTGCAATGGATACGGGCACAAAACGCAGTCAACGAGATTACACACTGACTTTTAAATTGTCGGTCGTCGATCAAGTCGA
>NZ_NOIO01000073.1:0-1086 GCF_014596605.1 Pseudomonas sp. PSB11 | reverse complement strand
CGTTCGAAAACCTGGTCCTGGGCGGCAAAGCCCAAGTCACCATCGACGACACCCTCACTGAAGTGAAAGCCACCCTGACCGTGGATAAAACCACCGTCGCCGAAGGAGGTTCGGTCACCTACACCGTGACCCTGACCAACGCGGCCGGCCTGCCGATGGCCAGCCACGGCGAGTTGACCTTCAAACTCACCGACGGTACCGAGATCAAGATCCCGGCTAACGGCACCAGCGGCTCTGCTGTGGTGATTGCCAAGGACGACATCTTCACCGGTGGTCAGGATGCAATCGTCAACAAGCTGGAGTCGGTCTCGGCCAACAACTTCGAGAAGCTGACCCTCGGCGAGGACCAATACACCACCACCGTCACCGACGAGCCAGGTTCGGGCGATCCAAAAGACCCGGCCAACCAAGGCGACAAGATCACCGTCAGCATCGAAAGCAACGGCGACGTACTGGAAAACGCTGCACCGAAGTTCACGGTGAAAGTCGATCAGGTACTCAAGCAGGATCTGACCGTCACCTTGAGCAACGGCGATACCGTGGTGATCAAGGCTGGCAGCACCAGCATTCCATACGAGCTGAAAGCCCAGGGCGATGACGTCTACAAGGACGGCGAAACCATCAAGCTCAGCGTCACCGATGCTTCCGTTCCGGGCAAATCCTTCGAGAACCTGGTGCTCGGCGGCGAAGCCGTGGTGAAAGTCGACGACACCCTCACCGAAGTCAAAGCCACCCTGACCGTGGATAAAACCACCGTCGCCGAAGGCGGCTCGATCACCTACACCGTTACCCTGACCAACGCCGCCGGTCTGCCAATGGCCAGCCACGGCGAGTTGACCTTCAAACTCACCGACGGCACCGAGATCAAGATCCCGGCCAATGGCACTAGCGGCTCTGCTGTGGTGATTGCGAAGGACGACATCTTCACCGGTGGCCAGGACGCAATCGTTAACAAACTCGAGTCGGTCTCGGCCAACAACTTCGAGAAACTGACCCTCGGCGAGGACCAATATACGACCAAGGTCACCGACGAACCATCGGGCCAAGGCGACAAGATCACCGTCAGCATCGAAAGCAACGGCGACG
>NZ_NOIO01000072.1:0-1088 GCF_014596605.1 Pseudomonas sp. PSB11 | reverse complement strand
CATCACCAGGGCTTGAGTGGTGCTGAAACCCCGATTTCTTTGTTCTTGGTAAAACCCTTTCCAGGCTTCGGTTCGACTCGCCGACATAGCCGCATTGTGCAGAAGGCGGCGGGCTTCTGGATCGCCTCGCTTGGTCAAACTTCGGCGACCATCTTTTTGCCCTGATTTTGACACCCGCAAGTCCATTCCAAGAAAGGCGATAAAGGCATCTGCGTTTCGGAAGTCTCCGCGGTGGAACGCCGTGAGC
Organism: Pseudomonas sp. PSB11; assembly: GCF_014596605.1. NCBI lineage: Bacteria > Pseudomonadati > Pseudomonadota > Gammaproteobacteria > Pseudomonadales > Pseudomonadaceae > Pseudomonas > Pseudomonas sp. PSB11. The sequence goes on along the minus strand of NZ_NOIO01000072.1, from coordinate 841 downwards.
AAGCGGGCGCCAGTCAAAAATCCAACCCCTTCAACTTTCAGGCAACGCTTCAACTGACCCAGCAAACCGGCTTCTTTCAGCTGATCGTTGATCGTCTTTTCGATCAGCGTCTCAAGCTGCTGCATGGACTTTATTTGCTCGGAAAAAGCAGCCTTCAGCAAGGGCTCATTCGACCAGCTTTGCACTAGGCCGACCCTGGCCTGGACCAAGGCCGCCCGGCGGCGAAAAAGACTCAGGAGTTGGCGATACAGCGGTGTCGGCGGCGTCCATGGGTGAAGTTCTTCATGCTCGTTCTTCAGATAGCGAGCAAGCAGTTTGGCATCCAATGCATCGGTTTTGGCACGGACCTTCACACCTTCTCGGTAATGTTTGAGCTCATAGCCGCCCACCATGTAAATCACGCAGCCGGCCTCAAAGGCCAGGTCAGCGAACTCCAGGTGGTAGATGTTGGTGGCTTCAACAGCAATAGCCACACTCCCCGGCAAGTCCTTTAACCACTTGTTGATGCTGGTTTTGTTGTTGGGAATCTCTTCAAGCAGGTCCAGTTCGGCGTGATAAATCACCAATTCTTTCTTGGCGACATCCACGCCCACGATCGGCTTTGAAACAGAAACCGGCATTGCCATAGGTTTTCCTCCGGGATAAGGTTTTAAGCACTTGAAGGGCTCACCCAGAGGCGCAGGCTTGTTCCTATCGTCGGTCTAGGCCAGATGCATTCTTTATCGGCGCTTGGGTGAAAGGAGGAGGGGCGAACTCTCCCACAGTCTGTACTGCGTCAACAGTCAGAATCGAGCCTTGTCCCTCCTCCTCCCTTCAAGTCCTACCATACAAGCGAGCCTGC
>NZ_NOIO01000010.1:0-190282 GCF_014596605.1 Pseudomonas sp. PSB11 | reverse complement strand
CTCACGTCCTGCACGAACGGCCCGCTACTCCAGAACTGAGGGATCGACGAAGGCAGGAGCGAGAAAAGCTGAAGGCTGCCCAAGGCAGCCTTCAGCTATGAAACATGTTTACCGGACACTAGTGACGCTCTGCGTGGGAATGCAGCCAGGGACGCTCCGCGTCCCCTCCAGAGCCGAACGCGGAGCGTCCGTTGAGACATTCCTTTGCTGCGCGTGGGAACGATCTTCATAGCGGGGTGGGTTCGCTTCGTCCCTTTGGCAGTTCAATCCTCTCAACTTCCCCCGGCACCGTTGGCCAATCCCCGGCCGCCCAGCGCCGCCGCGCTTCATCGATAGCCGCCGGGTCGCTCGCCACGAAATTCCAGTTGATCCGCCTTGGCCCGTCCAGTGGCGCGCCACCGAACACCACCGCATGACAGTCGCTCTCGGCGAACAATGTCATCTCTTCCCCGGGCGGCAACACCACCAGCGAATGCGGCTCTATCGATTCGCCATCCAGTTGTACTTCACCGCTCAACACATACAGCGCGCGCTCTTCATGCTCGGTGGGAATCAGCAAGGTCGTCGCCGTTTGCAGGTGCAGTTCGGCATACAGCGTAGGGGAAAGCACCGGCACTGGCGACTCCAGGCAAAAGCCCGAGCCTGCGATCATGCGGATCTTCACCCCAAGGTTCTCGCTGACTGGCAAGGTGCTCGCCGGGTGATGACTGTAGTGTCCCGGGCCCTGCTCCCGGTCTTTTGGCGACGCCAGCCAGATCTGCAGGCCGTGCATCGTAAAGCCGCTTTCCTTCAGTGCCTGGGGTGTGCGCTCGACATGGGCGATCGCGCTGCCGGCGGTCATCCAGCTGACATCACCGGCATTCACCACCTGATCCGAGCCAAGGCTGTCCTTGTGCTGCAGCTGGCCTTCAAAGAGGTAGGTGAGGGTGGACAGGCCGATGTGCGGATGCTGGCGGATGTTCATGCCTTCTCCCGCGGCGTAGCGGGTTTGCAGCATGTGGTCGAAAAACACGAAGGGCCCGACATTGCGGCATTTGGCTGACGGCAAAGGGCGAAGAATCGGTTGGCCTTCGACATCTTCGGCGCGGGGGCGGATCACGAGCGGAGTGTTCATGGTGCGTTCCAGGCTGAGCGGGTGATGCGGTCGAGCATAACCCGCTTGCGCAGCCGTTGCCGCTATTGGCTGAACGCGCCTTCGGACAGATGGGTTTCGATGCTGACTTCACTGCTGGTCATCAGCTTGTGTACCGGGCAGCGGTCAGCCACGCGGTGCAGCTCTTCGCGCTGGGCGTCGGTGAGTACGCCCTTGAGGGTCAGTTTCACATGCAGGGCATATTTGCCTTTCTGCTCTTCACTGTTGTCGCGTTTGACCTCCACGCCAACCCCCGTCAGCGGAATGTCCTTTTTCTTCGCATACATCTTCAAGGTCAGGGCCTTGCAGGCGCCCAGTGCGGCATCGAAGTAATCGTGTGGCTCCGGGGCCGAGCCTTCGCCGCCGGCGGTGACGGGCGCATCGGCAAAGAGTTCGTGATCATCGATCTGTACGGTATGGCGCAAACCTTCGGCGGAGACGGTATTGACGGTGACAGTCATGGGAAACCTCGCAAGCGACGGGAAAGGTCATTCGATCAAAAAAGGCGTTGAAGGTATAGAGCCTTGCTCCAATGGTGCGTTCCAAAAAAAAGCCCCGCATTCGCGAGGCTCTTTCATGTCGGTGTGGCTCAGCTGCCTTTAACCGGCTTGCCATTGACCTTGCCGTCCAGGAGCATGATGTTGTACTCCTTGCCGTCGGTCTCGACCTGTTGCAGGCGAACCAGCAGGTAATCCCAATCCTTGGCGAACCACAGCACGGTGATGCGCTTGCTTTGTGTCGGGTCGCGCACGCGCTCGACCTTGATTGCATCGATCTGGCCAGCCTTGGTGTCGACTTTTTCCGCACCCAGCACGCGGAAGTCATAGGTATCGACTTCGCCATCATCGACCACCTGGTAGCTCATGCTTTTCTTGCCAGCGGCCACGTCATGCTGCAGTGCCAGCTGGTAGGTGGATTTGTCGAGCATGCCGCGGTTCAGCGGGATATTGACCGCGTCACCACGATCGGTGCCGGTAACCTTCTTGGCGGTCCAGTCGAAGTCCAGGTCGGCCTTCTTGGCTTTGCCCAGGCCTCCGCGTTCGAAATGGTAGGACTGTGGCAGCAAGGTGTCCTTGTCGACGGTCAGGGTGCTTTCTTCGGACAGGCTGGCGATCATCATCGACGCCTTGAAGTTGAGCTTCCAGACGCCGTTGGCTTGCTTGGTCAGGCTGCGTTCAGCCGTGCCGCTCATGGGCAACTGTTTCCAGTCGGCGGTGTAGCTGGCGGAGAACGGTTGAAGGTCTGCGGCCTGTGCGAAGGGCAGGGCGAGCAGAGCACAAGCGAAGAGCAGGGCGCGACGCATAAAATCTCCTAGGTTCGAATCAAGTGGCCGCTGGGCGCAAGCAACTGTCCATCCAGTAAAGCACCTTGTTCGCTGAGCGATAGCCGGCCTTCGGCAAACCAGCGTACGGCCATGGGGTAGATCAGGTGTTCCTGTACATGGACCCGCTGCGCCAGGCTCTGCGGCGAGTCGTGCAACTCTACCGGTATTACTGCTTGTACGACCAGTGGTCCGCCATCGAGTTCCTCGGTGACAAAGTGCACGGAGCAGCCGTGTTCGGCGTCCCCGGCCTCCAGCGCGCGCTGATGAGTGTGTAACCCTTTGTATTTGGGCAACAGCGAGGGATGGATATTGAGCAGGCGACCGGCGTAATGGCGTACGAAATCAGCGCTGAGAATGCGCATGAATCCGGCCAGCACCACGAGTTTGGGATTGAAGGCGTCGATCAGTTCGATCAGCGCGGCGTCGAAGGCCTCGCGGCCTTCGAAAGCCTTGTGATCCAGGGTGCGGGTTTCGATACCCGCGTCCCTGGCACGTTGCAGGCCGTAGGCGTCGGCACGGTTGGAGATCACCGCAGCGACGCGGACCGGGCTGTCGCCGGTCTGCGTGCTGTCGATCAAGGCCTGCAAGTTACTGCCGGTGCCGGAGAGCAGCACCACGACATCACAGGTCTGGGACATCAGTGAGCCTTGAGGTTCTTCAGTTCAACCTGGGCCGCGCCTTCGGCAGCGGTGGCGATCTGACCGATGACCCAAGGCTGCTCGCCAGCTTCACGCAGCACGTTCAGCGCGGTTTCCACGTGCTCTTGAGCCACGCAGATAACCATGCCCACGCCGCAGTTCAGCACGCGGTGCATTTCGTTTTCGTCGACGTTGCCTTTTTCCTGCAGCCAGTCGAACACCGCAGGGCGAGTCCAGCTTGCCACGTCAACCACCGCTTGTGCGCCTTTTGGCAATACGCGCGGGATGTTGTCCAGCAGGCCGCCACCGGTGATGTGGGCCATGGCCTTGACCGCGCCTGTTTCCTTGATCAGCTTGAGCAGCGGCTTCACGTAGATACGGGTCGGGGCCATCAGCAGGTCGGTCAGCGGCTTGCCGTCGAGCTGGATGTTCTCGATGTCGGCACCGGACACTTCGATGATCTTGCGGATCAGCGAGTAGCCGTTGGAGTGCGGGCCGGAAGACGGCAGGGCGAGCAGCGCATCGCCAGCAGCAACCTTGGAACCGTCGATGATCTCGGCTTTTTCCACGACGCCAACGCAGAAGCCGGCCAGGTCGTAGTCTTCGCCTTCGTACATGCCTGGCATTTCCGCGGTTTCACCGCCGACCAGGGAGCAACCGGACAGTTCGCAACCAGCGCCGATGCCGGTCACCACCTGGGCGGCGGTGTCGACGTTGAGCTTGCCGGTGGCGTAGTAGTCGAGGAAGAACAGCGGCTCTGCGCCGCACACCACCAGGTCGTTGACGCACATGGCAACCAGGTCGATGCCGATGCTGTCGTGCTTGTTCAGGTTCAAGGCCAGGCGCAGCTTGGTGCCGACACCGTCAGTACCGGAAACCAGCACGGGCTGCTTGTAGCCGGCCGGGATTTCGCAGAGGGCGCCAAAACCGCCCAGGCCGCCCATGACTTCCGGGCGCGCAGTGCGCTTGGCGACGCTCTTGATGCGTTCGACCAATGCTTCACCGGCGTCGATGTCTACACCGGCGTCCTTGTAGCTCAGGGAGGGTTGCTTGCTCATGATCCAGGCCTTTAGGGGGGATTTCTGGGTAACGACCGAGTCCAGCGGGACCGCCGACATCGACGAAGGTGATTGCCTCACGCGATATTCGAGGGTGCCCGGCTGTTGCCGGTCTGCGAAGGCGCGCGATTTTATCAGGCTTGAAGGGCAGCGGCCATCCTCACGCCGACGGCAGGGGGCATATCGGCCGAAAAAAACTGCCATTACCCCGTGTGGGTGACATCCTGCTCGCCTGTACGGGGTGTCGTCATTAACCGTCTATCGTTAGCACAGAGCGAAAACTTACCCAGGGCGTGTGAATGTTTTGCGTTCGGCAATGGTCACAGCCTTGCCCGATCGTCTTCATGCGGTCTGTTCCAGCCGCCTTTGTCCTCAGGAATATTCCATGGGTTTTTGTAAATTCTTGTTTGTGGGCTGTTTGTCACTGGTTAGCCTGACCAGCCTGGTAGGCCATGCTGAAACAGTCAAGGGCCTCTATCAAGTGCGCGAACCGGTCAACGGCCAGTCGCCGGAGGAGCGTGAGCAAGCCACGCAGCGAGCGCTCGATACGCTGGTCTTGCGCCTGACCGGCGATCCCAAGGCACCGCAGAATCCCGGGTTGGCGGCGATTCGCAAAGATCCGCAGCAAATCATCAGCCAGTACGGCTTCGAGGCAGGCCCGCCGGAAGTGTTGAAAGTCGATTTCGACCCGGGCACCACCGATCAGGCGTTGCGTCGGGCCGGGTTGGCGATGTGGGGCGCCAATCGGCCGTCGATACTGGGCTGGTGGTTGAACGACTACACCGAGGGTTCGAGCCTGGTGGGCGATGGTCAGGCCGGTGCGACACCCCTGCGCCGCGCCGCGCAACACCGTGGTTTACCCCTGCGTCTGCCGCTGGCGGACTTGAACGAACAAATCGTCGGCACCGGGCCGAATCTGGAAAGTGCCGATCCGTCGGCACTGCGCAGCGCGTCACAGCGCTACAATGCCGACGCCTTGCTGGCGGTGCATGCCCGTGAAGAGGGCGGCCAGTGGCAAGCCAAGTGGCAATTGTGGCTGGGCGACCAGAAAGAGGCCGGCAGCGCCCAAGGCGCCGATCAAGCCGCTTTGGCGGACGCGGTGATGCTGGCGGTCAACCAACGGCTGGCGCCTCGATTTGTCGCCAAGCCCGGGGCCTCGGCCGCGCAGTTGCTGGAAGTCCAAGGCATGAATCTGGAGCGGTATGCGACCCTGGGTCGCCTGTTGGAGCCTTTCGGCGGTCGTCCGCAAAGTGTCGACGGCGACCGGATTCTTTATCGGGTCAATGGCAGTACCGATCAACTGCGAGCGCAATTATCGCTGGCCAGGTTGCAGGAGGTTGCGGGGGAGCCGGCGCCGGTGCCCGCGGTGCCGGTCCAGCCTATCGCCGGTGGTTCGGTACCCGCGGTGCCGGTCCAGCCTGTCGCCGGTGGTTCGGTACCCGCGGTGCCGGTCCAGCCTGTCGCCGGTGGTTCGGTACCCGCGGTAGCGCCCGCACCGGCACCGACGCCGCAATTGCGTTTCCGCTGGTAGGATTTTCTTTCTTTATATAGAAGCAATGGAGTGGTTCATGGCCGATACGCGGCGTTGGTTCTGGTTGGGTGGAGTGCTGTTGCTCTGCGCGTTTGTCTGGCTGTTGCACCCGATCCTCACGCCGTTCCTGGTGGCGTTGTTGTTGGCCTATCTGTTTGACCCCCTGGTGGACCGGCTGGAAAACGCCGGGTTGTCCCGGACTTGGGGCGTGATTGCGGTATTTGCGTTGTTCACCCTGATCTTCACCACGCTGTTGCTGGTGTTGGTGCCGATGCTCGCCAAGCAGTTGTTTCGCTTGTATGAGCTGGCGCCGCAGATGCTCGACTGGCTGCAGCACACTGCATTGCCCTGGGCGCAATCGAAGTTCGGGCTGTCAGAGGGTTTCTGGAAGTTCGACAAGCTCAAGGCTGCGATCAGCGAGCACATGGGGCAGACGACCGACATCGTGGGCGTGGTGTTGAGCCAGGCGACAGCATCTGGTTTGGCGTTGATCGGCTGGCTGGCGAACCTGGTGCTGATTCCGGTGGTGAGTTTCTACTTGCTGCGGGATTGGGACCTGATGATGGCCAAGATCCGCAGCCTGCTGCCGCGCGATCGCGAAGAGCGCGCAGTGGCGCTGGCCGAGGAGTGCCATGAAGTGCTCGGTGCCTTCGTCCGCGGGCAATTGCTGGTGATGGTCGCGTTGGGCGTCATCTACGCTGCGGGTCTAATGCTGGTGGGTCTGGAGCTGGGCCTGTTGATCGGGATGATTGCCGGTCTGGCGGCGATTGTGCCGTACATGGGCTTTATCATTGGCATTGGCGCGGCGCTGATTGCCGGGCTGTTCCAGTTTGGCGGCGATCTGTATCCCATGATGGGTATTGTCGCGGTGTTCATGGTCGGTCAGGCGCTCGAGGGCATGGTGCTCACACCCTTGTTGGTGGGAGACCGCATCGGCCTGCACCCGGTGGCAGTGATCTTCGCCATTCTGGCCGGGGGCGAACTGTTTGGTTTCACCGGTGTGTTGCTGGCGCTGCCCGTGGCCGCGGTAATCATGGTGCTGTTGCGCCATGTCCATGATTTGTATAAGGATTCTGATATGTACAGCGGTGTGGACGAGCCAGAGCTGTAGAGGGGGTCGCGGGCAGCCCGGATTGACGCCCGGTGGCTGCCCATGGCGCCAGAGAATCTGTCATAAATCCGGTGCGCTAACGCAAACCTTTGATTTTGCTTGTGGTCTGTCGCATTGTGCGGTCGGCTTCACGGGTATAAACTTCGCAAACTTTACACAGAGGCCACTAACGGTTCCTTTGGAACTGTTCAGTCAGCATGAAACCGATTCAGCTGCCCCTAGGTGTGCGTCTGCGTGACGACGCCACCTTCATCAACTACTACCCAGGCGCCAATGCCGCTGCACTCGGCTATGTCGAGCGGCTGTGCGAAGCCGACGCCGGCTGGACCGAAAGCCTGATCTACCTGTGGGGCAAGCATGGGGTAGGGCGTACGCATCTGTTGCAGGCCGCGTGCCTGCGCTTCGAACAGATGGGTGAACCAGCGGTGTACCTGCCGCTGGCCGAGTTGATGGATCGCGGCATCGAGATCCTCGACAACCTCGAGCAATACGAACTGGTCTGCCTGGACGACTTGCAGGCGGTGGCGGGCAAGGCGGACTGGGAAGAAGCGTTGTTCCACCTGTTCAACCGCCTGCGCGACAGTGGTCGGCGCCTGCTGATTGCCGCGTCGACTTCGCCACGCGAGCTGCCGGTAAAGCTGGCGGACCTCAAGTCGCGCCTGACCCTGGCGCTGATATTCCAGATGCGCCCACTCTCAGACGAAGACAAGTTGCGTGCCTTGCAGCTGCGTGCATCTCGCCGCGGCCTGCACCTGACCGACGAGGTCGGGCACTTCATCCTGACCCGCGGTACCCGCAGCATGAGTGCCTTGTTCGAACTGCTTGAGCAACTCGACCAGGCCTCTCTCCAAGCGCAGCGCAAGTTGACCATCCCGTTCCTGAAAGAAACCCTGGGCTGGTAGCCAGGTCCCGTAAATTCAGGGCTTGCAGCGAATTTTGACAGATTCAAGGCGTCAGAAAATCCGCTTTCCTGATGGGAGCAGGCTGCGCAAGTGTCTGGAATGGGCTTTAGCGCTTAGATGTCAGCGGGAAACCAAGAAGTCACAAAAAGTTCGATTGAATTTGCAAATGAGAATGATAGAAGGCATAGTCGCGGCTCTTGATAACTAATTCAGCCACGGTCGTGCCCATGCTAAATCGCTTTGCACCCCTCGTGCCCCTCGCACTCGTTACCCTGTTGTTCGGTTGCGCTGCCCACACGCCAGTGTCCGAGCAAGCGCAACAACAGCAGGTTCAACATTCCGGTACCGCCCAGTCTTCCGCTCTCTATAAGCAAGCGTTTGAGCTCGAAGAAGCGGCTACTGAAAAAGAACTGGCCAGCTTCGCCGACGGCAAGTCGTACCAGCTTCCGGTTCTGGCCGACAGCATCCTCGAACGCGGCATGTCCCTGATCGGTACCCGTTACCGTTTCGGCGGTACCTCCGAAGCCGGTTTCGATTGCAGCGGTTTCATCGGTTACCTGTTCCGTGAAGAAGCGGGCATGAACCTGCCACGCTCCACCCGCGAAATGATCAACGTTGATGCGCCGCTGGTATCGCGCAGTAAACTTGAGCCAGGTGACCTGCTGTTCTTCGCCACCAACGGTCGTCGCGGTCGCGTCAGTCATGCCGGGATCTACCTGGGTGACAATCAGTTCATTCACTCCAGCAGCCGCAAAAGCGGTGGTGTGCGCATCGACAACCTCGGTGACAGCTACTGGAGCAAGACCTTCATCGAAGCCAAGCGAGCACTCGCCATGGCTCCTGCAGCGGCGCCAATCGTCACTGCTCGCAAGTAAGCGCACATTTCGTAAGGCGAACTTAAAGTCTTACTTGAAGTTTGCCTGATAAGCGCTAAAATTCTGATTCATGAATGATGGCAAACCGCCTGCGTGATCCGCAGGCGGTTTTCTTTTCTGCGCTCCCGCAGAAATTAGCCGCAGCCTGATCAGGATGCTCTGCTTATGACGATGTCGGCCCGCCTCGCAATCATGCTGTTCGCAGCGCTGCTCAGTGCCTGTGCCAGCCGTACACCGCCACCTGCGCCGGTAGTTCGCACGCCCGTCGTATTCGCGCCCTCCCAGGACTTTTCTCCAGAAGCGCAAGACGTGCTGTTTCGCGCGTTGGGGCTGGTCGGGACGCCTTATCGCTGGGGCGGCAACACGCCGGACTCCGGATTTGATTGCAGTGGCCTGATTGCTTACGTCTACCGTGATATGGCCGGTATTTCCTTGCCCCGCACCACCCGTGAAATGATCTCCATGCAAGCGGCCAATGTCGGCAAGGAAGGCCTGCAAACAGGTGACCTGATCTTCTTCGCCACCAACGGTGGTTCCCAGGTCAGCCATGCCGGCATCTATGTCGGCGAAGGCCGCTTCGTGCATGCGCCGGCTACCGGTGGCACGGTCAAGCTCGACAGCTTGTCCAAGGCTTATTGGCAAAGAGCCTACCTGAGTGCCAAGCGCGTCCTGCAACCCGAGCATTTGGCGCGCAACCCGTAACCGCCAGAGGGTGATGCCATGACCGCCCGCACGCTCAATCTCGACGATTCGCTCTATCAGTACCTGCTCGACGTCTCCCTGCGCGAAACCCCGCTGCTCAAGCGCTTGCGCGATGAAACCCAGGCGCTGCCCATGGCGCGCTGGCAGGTGGCGCCGGAACAGGGGCAGTTTCTCGCGTTGCTGGTGAAGCTCACCGGCGCGAGGCGTGTGCTGGAAGTCGGCACCTTCACCGGTTACAGCGCCCTGTGCATGGCAGCGGCATTGCCGACTGACGGTTCGCTGATTTGCTGTGACATTCCCGGGGATTACAACGCCATCGCGCACCGCTATTGGCAGGAGGCCGGCCTCTCCGGGCGCATCGATCTGCGGCTGGGGCCTGCGCTGGAAACCCTGGGCGCGCTGAATCAGCCAGGCCAGTTTGATTTGATTTTCATCGATGCCGACAAGGCCAACTATCCGGCGTACCTGGAGCAGGCGCTTCGTCTGTTGCGCAACGGTGGGCTGGCGGTGTTCGATAACACCCTGTGGAGTGGCCGGGTGCTTGAGGATAATCCCGAGAGCTCCGATACCCGCGCCATCCAGGCGCTGAATCGCGCCCTGAAGGATGACGCGCGGGTGGATCTGTCGCTGTTGCCGTTGGGGGATGGGCTGACGCTCTGTCGTAAACGCTAAAGATCGCAGCCTGCGGCAGCTCCTACAGGGTGTACACCTTTCAATGTAGGAGCTGCCGAAGGCTGCGATCTTTTGACGTTTATTTAGCCGCCGATACTCGCCACACCTTATTCCCCACATCGTCGGCCACCAGCAGGGCACCTTGCTGATCGATCACCACGCCCACTGGCCGGCCCATGGCTTTTTCCTCGTCATTGAGGAACCCGGTGAGCACATCCACCGGTTGCCCGCTTGGCTTGCCACCGCTGAAGGGCACGAAAATCACTTTGTAACCGCTGTGCGGCTTGCGGTTCCACGAGCCATGCTGGCCGATGAATGCGCCTTCCTTGAATTGCGCTGGCAACCGGCTGCCTTCGGCAAACGTCAGGCCCAGTGAGGCGGTGTGAGGGCCTACCGCGTAGTCCGGAGCAATCGCCCTGGCCACCAGGTCGGGGTTTTGCGGGTCGACACGCTCGTCGACGTGCTGGCCGTAATAACTGAATGGCCAGCCATAGAAGGCGCCGTCTTTCACCGAGGTGATGTAGTCCGGCACCAGGTCGCTGCCGATTTCGTCCCGCTCATTCACGGCCGTCCACAGCGCACCGCTTTGTGGCTCCCAGGCCATGCCGTTGGGGTTACGCAGGCCTGAAGCGAAGATCCTGTGGTTGCCGGTGGCGCGATCCACTTCCCAGATCGCCGCGCGCCCTTGCTCCTGGTCCATGCCGTTTTCGCCGACGTTGCTGTTGGAGCCCACCGTGACATACAGCTTGCTGCCGTCCTTGCTGGCGATGACGTTCTTGGTCCAGTGGTGATTCAGGGTCCCGCCCGGCAGGTCGACGACTTTGATCGGCTGGGACTTGATTGCCGTGTCACCGATTTCATAGCGAAAGCGCAACAGCCGGTCGGTGTCGGCAACGTACAGGTCATTGCCGACCAGGGTCATGCCGAAGGGCGAGTTGAGGTTTTCCAGGAATACCGTGCGGGTTTCGGCAATGCCATCGTGGTTGCCATCTCGCAGCAGTGTGATGCGATTCGCGCTCGGCACCGCAGCGCCGGCGCGCCCCATGACTTTCTTGGTGATCCAGCCCTTGATGCCTTTGTTGTCATCGGGCTTGGGCGGGGCATTGGTTTCGGCAACCAGCACGTCGCCATTGGGCAGCACATAAAGCCAGCGCGGATGATCGAGGTTCTCGGCAAAGGCGCCGACCTGAGTACCGCTGGCCGCGACGGGTTTTGCGCCGTCTGCCCAGCCAATGGCCGGGGCGATGTTCATTGTCGGGAACAGTGTCTTGTTCGGTTCGGGGAGCTTGGGGGACGGCCCGGTGCCGTCGGTGACTTGCAAGCGGGCGGTTTCGCCACAGGCGACGAGCCCTCCCGCTAATGCGATGACGAAAACCAGCTCGGATGTGCGCATTGCTGACCTTCCCTATGAATGCAGTGACTTAAATCATAGAGAAGCGGCAAAGCCCGATGGTTCAACCTTTAGCCGCGAGCTTCCTTGAGCAACACGGCAATACCTGGGTGATAGTGACCGGCTTCATTGCGCAATTTGCGATAGGCATAGGGGAAATACCAGGCCACGGCGCAGCAGTGCTCCTTTTGCAGGTCATCGACCATGTCCTGCAGTTCTTCCGGGGTGGCGCCTTGCTGGCTCTTGTGGGGCGCAACGAACAGGCAGCCGATCTTCAGGTCGCTGGCGTAGCTGATTTTTTTCGCGTCGCTGGTGATGTCCAGCAAGGCCTGGGTCAGGTTCAGGCTGTTAACGCGTGGCCAGCGCTGCGTGGCCTGCAGCCAGGCGCGATCTTCGGGGGTGGCGACAAACAGGTCGGCGCGGCCGTTGCGTTCGCCTTCTTCGGTCTGTTTGCGCGTGGGCGATTGTTGCAGCGTGACCATCTCTGCCATCCATGCCGCGGCGGAAAGCAGGCCGAGGTTGGCTTTTTCATCGAGCCAGTAGGGTGTCTCGTTGTCGCCGCGAACGGCGTTATAACGATCGATACAGTCGAACCAGTGCTCCAGCACCGGACGCAGGAATTCCAGCTTCGGATTGCTGATGATCATGCCTTGCATGGGGCTCACCTTATTATTGTGTTGTGAGATTGTGGCAAATTGATATCACTGAAGTGAGTGTGACACAACATTGACGTCATTTTATGAATGCTTGGCAGTTATTCGTTCCAGCACCCTGTCTTCAATTGACGCTCCACCCCCAACCCTCTAACCTTCGCCGCTTGTTTCAGGTGCTCTGTGGCTTGGGTCGACAGAGTGAAACAGGGAAGCCGGTGAGTGAGCGCTTCAGTCGATGAAGCCCTGCGATCCCGGCGCTGCCCCCGCAACGGTAAATGAGTGAACGCTGCGCTTGAAGCCACTGCGTCGATATCGATGCGGGAAGGCGCGCAGCGAGGCTTCACGCCGCTCATGAGCCCGGAGACCGGCCTGATCCATCCAAGCGGCATCACGGTGGGCGATGCCAGGCTTCTTGCCGTCTATTCTTGTGCCTGCCCGCCGTTAATCCTGCCTCAACGGAGAGCTCCCCATGTCTGACCATCCTGATCGTGACGAACGTCACCTGGCGCGCATGCTGCGCAAAAAGGCGGTGATCGACGAACGCATCGCCAATTCCCCAAACGAATGCGGCCTGCTGCTGGTGCTGACCGGCAATGGCAAAGGCAAGAGCAGTTCGGCGTTCGGCATGCTCGCGCGTGCCATGGGGCATGGCATGCAGTGCGGCGTGGTGCAGTTCATCAAGGGACGTAACAGCACCGGTGAAGAGCTGTTCTTCCGACGCTTTCCCGAGCAGGTGCGTTTTCATGTGATGGGCGAGGGCTTCACCTGGGAGACCCAGGATCGCCAGCGCGACATCGCGGCTGCCGAAGCGGCCTGGGCGGTGTCGCAGCAACTGCTGCGCGATCCGTCCATCGGCCTGGTGGTGCTGGACGAACTGAACATCGCCCTCAAGCACGGCTACCTCGATCTCGATCAGGTGCTTAGCGACTTGCAGGTGCGTCCGCCCATGCAGCACGTGGTGGTCACCGGTCGCGGTGCCAAGCCGGAGATGGTCGAACTGGCGGATACCGTCACTGAAATGGGCATGGTCAAGCACGCCTTCCAGGCCGGTATCAAGGCGCAAAAAGGCGTGGAGCTGTGAACCAGCCTCGACGTTGCCCGGCGGTGCTGATTGCTGCGCCGGCGTCAGGCCAGGGCAAGACCACCGTGACCGCCGCGCTGGCCCGGTTGCATCGTAACCAGGGCCGTAAGGTTCGCGTGTTCAAGTGCGGCCCGGACTTTCTCGATCCGATGATCCTCGAACGCGCCAGCGGTGCACCGGTATATCAGCTGGACATGTGGATGGTCGGCGAGCAGGACAGTCGCCGCCTGTTGTGGGAGGCCGCCGGCGACGCTGACCTGATCCTGATCGAAGGCGTCATGGGACTGTTCGACGGTACGCCGTCCAGCGCCGACCTGGCGCGGCATTTCGGCGTGCCGGTGCTCGCTGTGATCGACGGCACCGCCATGGCGCAGACCTTCGGCGCACTGGCCCTGGGCCTGGCGCGTTATCAGCCGGACTTGCCGTTTGCCGGCGTGCTGGCCAACCGCGTGGGCACCCTGCGCCACGCGCAACTGCTCGAAGGCAGCCTGACCGAAGGCCTGCGCTGGTATGGCGCCTTGTCACGGGAGACCGGGATCGAATTGCCGAGTCGACACCTTGGCCTGGTGCAGGCCAGCGAGTTGAATGACCTGGATGTGCGCCTCGATGCGGCGGCCGAGGCCCTGGCCGGCAGTTGCGAAGTCGCGCTGCCGCCAGCGGTGGAATTCGCCGCGCCCGATGTGGTGACAGTCGAACCCTTGCTGGCTGGCGTGCGCATCGCCGTGGCCCGAGACGAAGCGTTTGCCTTTACCTATGGCGCCAGTCTCGATGTGCTGCGGGCGATGGGTGCTGAGCTGCGGTTTTTCTCGCCGATCCGTGATGCAGGTTTGCCAGAGGCCGACAGCCTGTACCTGCCGGGTGGCTATCCGGAATTGCACCATGTGGCATTGGCGCAAAACACCTCGATGCTGGCCGCGATCCGCGCTCACTACGCCGCGGGCAAACCCTTGCTGGCGGAATGTGGCGGGATGCTTTACCTACTCGATTCGCTGACCGATGTTGAAGGTGCGCGCGCGGAACTGGTCGGCTTGCTGGCGGGTGATGCGGTGATGCAAAAGCGCTTGGCGGCGCTGGCGCTGCAAGCGGTTGAGCTGCCGGAAGGTGCTTTGCGCGGGCATACCTATCACCATTCGTTGACCACGACCGAGCTTGTTCCGATTGCCCGTGGCCTGAGTCCTAACGGCGGGCGCGGGGCCGAAGCGGTTTATCGTGAGGGGCGGATGACGGCCTCTTACGTGCACTTCTATTTTCCGTCCAATCCATCAGCGATTGCCGCTTTGTTTGCGCCTGACCGTTCGGACACCTTCGCGAGCAAGCCCGCTCCCACAGGGGAACGCCTATCAAATGTGGGAGCGAGCCTGCTCGCGAAAAGGCCATGACCGACAACGCCTTCAGCCCGGCCGAGCGCGCAGCGGTCTACCGCGCCATCGGCGAGCGCCGCGACATGCGTCACTTCGCCGGCGGCACGGTCGAGCCCGAGCTGCTGCGATGCCTGCTCGAAGCCGCGCATCAGGCGCCGAGTGTCGGCCTGATGCAGCCCTGGCGGTTCATCCGCATCAGCGATCGGGCCTTGCGTGGACAGATCCAGGCGCTGGTGGAAGAAGAGCGCATCCGCACCGCCGAGGCGCTGGGTGAGCGCACCGACGAATTCATGCACCTCAAGGTCGAGGGCATCAACGATTGCGCCGAAGTGCTGGTCGCCGCGTTGATGGACGATCGCGAGCGGCACATCTTTGGTCGTCGCACCCTGCCGGAAATGGACCTGGCCTCGTTGTCTTGCGCCATCCAGAACCTCTGGCTGGCGTCCCGCGCCGAAGGGCTGGGCATGGGCTGGGTCTCGCTGTTCGAACCGCAAGCCCTGGCGGACCTGCTGGGCCTGCCACCTGGCGCCAAGCCCCTGGCCATTCTCTGCCTGGGACCGGTCAAGGCCTTCTATCCGGCGCCGATGCTGGTGCTCGAAGGCTGGGCGCAGGCGCGTCCGTTGAGTGAGCTGCTGTACGAAAACTATTGGGGAGTGAGTCAATGAGTGTGGCGTTGTTGAGTGTCGCCGCGGTAGCGCTGGATGCGCTGCTGGGTGAACCCAAGCGCTGGCATCCGCTGGTGGCGTTCGGCCGATTTGCCGAGCGCATCGAGCAACGTTTCAACGGTGGCGGTCGCGGCTGGCGCAGCCATGGGGTCACCGCGTGGGTGATCGTCGTAGTGCCGCTGACCCTGTTGGCCACGGCGCTCTCCTGGGCGCCTTACGTCGGCTGGATCGTCGAGATTCTCGCGCTCTATTGCGCCCTGGGCATGCGCAGCCTCGGCGAGCACGTCACGCCGGTGGCCAAGGCCTTGCGCAGCGGTGACCTTGAACAAGCGCGCCAACGCGTGAGTTATCTGGTCAGCCGCAAAACCAGTGATCTGGATGAAACCGCCGTGGCCCGTGCCGCCACCGAATCGGTGCTGGAAAACGGCAGCGACGCGGTGTTTGCCGCGCTGTTCTGGTTTGCCGTGGCCGGTGCGCCCGGCGTGGTGCTCTACCGTTTGAGCAATACCCTGGACGCGATGTGGGGTTATCGCAACGAACGCTTCGAGCGTTTTGGCTGGGCGGCGGCGAAAATTGACGACGTGCTCAATTACATCCCCGCGCGCCTGGTGGCGCTGACCTACGCGCTGCTGGGCAGCACCCGGTTGGCATTGAAATGTTGGCGTACCCAGGGGCCAACCTGGGACAGCCCGAATGCCGGTCCGGTGATGGCGGCGGGGGCCGGTGCGTTGGGCGTCGAGCTGGGCGGGCCGGCGGTTTATCACGGTGAACTGCATCAGCGCCCGACGCTGGGCGAGGGCGTGCCGGCGGATGCCGACGCCATCGACCGCGGCTGGCAACTGGTGCAGCGTGGGGTATGGTTGTGGCTGCTGATTCTGTGCGTGGGGTCTGAATTTTATGCTTGAGCACGGCGGGCGACTGCGCAAGGCGGCGCACGATTACGGCATCGATGAAGCCGATTGGCTTGACCTGTCCAGCGGTCTGGCCCCCTGGCCGTTTCCAGTGCCGGACATCCCGCAGCGGGCCTGGGCGCGATTGCCGGAAACCAATGACGGTCTGGAGCAGGCGGCCTGCGACTACTACGGCACCTTGCAAGCGTTGCCGGTCGCCGGTTCGCAGATGGCCATCCAGTTGCTGCCGCGTTTGCGGCGGGCGGGCAAGGTCGGCGTACTGTCACCCTGTTATGCCGAACATGCCGAGGCGTGGCGGCGCAATGGCTACATCGTGCGCGAAGTGCTGGAGCAGGAGGTCGACTTCTTCGTCGATAGCCTCGACGTGCTGGTGGTGGTCAACCCGAATAATCCAACCGGGCTCAGCCTGACGCCCGCCCGGCTGCTCGACTGGCATTCGCGCCTGGCCCCGCGCGGTGGCTGGCTGGTGGTGGACGAGGCCTTCATGGACAACACGCCGCACCTGAGTGTGGCGCCGTTTGCCCATCAGGTAGGCTTGATCGTGCTGCGCTCCTTTGGCAAGTTTTTCGGCCTGGCCGGCGTGCGCCTGGGTTTTGTCCTGGCTGAGCGCAAGTTGCTCAAGTTGCTCGCCGAGCAGGTCGGGCCGTGGGCGGTCAGCGGGCCGACCCGTGTGCTGGGCCAGGCGTGCCTGCGCGACACCGAAGGGCACGTTCGACAGCGCGAGCGCGCCGATGAGGCCAGTGCGCGGCTGGCCACCCTGTTGACCCGGCACGGCTTCCAGCCCCAAGGCGGGTGCGCCTTGTTCCAATGGCTGATCACCGAGCGCGCCGAAGTACTGCACGAGTTCATGGCCCGGCGCGGCATTCTATTGCGCCTGTTCACCCACAACAGCAGCCTGCGTTTCGGCCTGCCTGGCGATGAAGCCGACTGGGCACGCCTCGACTGCGCGTTCGATGCCTTCACCAGGGAAAGCCAATGACCACCTTAATGGTGCAGGGCACCACATCCGACGCCGGTAAAAGCACGCTGGTGACGGCCCTGTGCCGCTGGGTTACGCGCCAGGGTGTCAGCGTGGTGCCGTTCAAGCCGCAGAACATGGCGCTCAATAGCGCGGTGACTGCCGACGGTGGCGAGATTGGTCGCGCGCAAGCCGTGCAAGCCCAGGCCGCTTTTCTTGAGCCCCACACCGACATGAACCCGGTGCTGCTCAAGCCCAACAGCGATACCGGCGCCCAGGTGATCATCCACGGGCGTGCAGTCACCACGATGAATGCCGTGGCCTATCACGACTACAAATCCATTGCGATGCAAGCGGTGCTGGCGTCCCACGAACGCTTGAGCTCAGCGTATCCAGTGGTGATGGTCGAGGGCGCGGGCTCGCCGGCCGAGATCAACCTGCGCGCTGGCGACATCGCCAACATGGGCTTCGCCGAAGCGGTCGATTGCCCGGTGGTGCTCATAGCCGACATCAACCGGGGCGGAGTTTTCGCTCACCTGGTGGGCACCCTGGAACTGCTGTCGCCCTCCGAGCAGGCGCGGGTCAAAGGGTTCGTCATCAACCGTTTTCGCGGTGACATCGCCCTGCTGCAACCCGGTCTCGATTGGCTTGAAGCGCGCACTGGCAAGCCGGTGATCGGCGTACTGCCGTACGTAATGGACCTGCACCTGGAGGCCGAGGACGGCATCGACCAGCGCCAGGCCGACAAGGCCGGGCAGCTGTTGAAGGTGGTGGTGCCGGTGCTGCCGCGCATCAGCAACCACACCGATTTCGATCCACTGCGTCTGCACCCGCAAGTGGACCTGCAGTTCATTGGCCCCGGCCAGGCGATTCCAGCGGCCGACCTGGTCATTCTGCCAGGCTCGAAAAGCGTGCGTAGCGATCTGGCCTATCTGCGCGCCAATGGCTGGGACGCCGCGATCTCGCGACACCTGCGCTATGGCGGAAAAGTCCTGGGTATCTGCGGTGGCCTGCAGATGCTCGGCGAGCAGGTGCATGACCCGCTGGGCCTTGAAGGCGCGCCGGGGTCCAGTGATGGCCTGGGCCTGCTGGCATTCACCACGCAGCTTGAAGAACACAAGCAACTGCGCAATGTGCGCGGGCGCCTGGCGCTGGAGAATGCTGAGGTTTGCGGTTATGAAATCCATGCCGGCGTGACCACCGGCCCAGCGCTGGAGAATGCCGCCGTGCAGCTGGACGATGGTCGCTGCGATGGCGCGCAGAGTGTCGATGGGCAAATTTTCGGCACCTATTTACATGGCCTGTTTGAATCCCCTGCGGCGTGCAGTGCACTGTTGCGATGGGCGGGTTTGCAGAATGTGCGGGAGGTGGATTACCACGCCTTGCGCGAGCGGGATATCGAGCGCTTGGCGGATCTGGTTGAAAAGCATCTGGATACCGGGCTGTTGCGCGAGCTCTGTGGTTTTTGAGGTGGCTGTGCTGGCCCCTTTGCGGGCAAGCCCGCTCCCACAGGGTTACCGGGTGTACTCAAGTTTTGTGGCCAACCCAAACAACTGTGGGAGCGGGCTTGCCCGCGAAGGGGCCCGTCATGACACTGCACATTTTATGGAATAAACCATGCTCCAACTGATCCTCGGCGGTGCCCGCTCTGGGAAAAGTCGCCTGGCGGAAAAACTCGCCAGCGAAAGCGGCCTTCAAGTGACCTACATCGCCACCAGCCAACCGCTGGACGGTGAAATGAACGAGCGGGTCGCCCATCACCGCGCCCGCCGTCCGGCCGAATGGGCGTTGATCGAAGAGCCTGTGGAACTGGCCCGCATCCTGCGCGAAACCGCCAGCAGCGAGCGCTGCCTGCTGGTGGACTGCCTGACGCTGTGGATGACCAACCTGCTGATGCTCGATGACGCCGAGCGTCTGGTGGCCGAGCGCCAAGCCTTGCTTGACTGCCTGGCGTCGTTGCCGGGTGAAATCATTTTTGTCAGCAACGAGACCGGAATGGGTGTCGTGCCGCTGGGCGAATTGACTCGCCGCTATGTCGATGAAGCCGGTTGGCTGCATCAAGTCCTGGCCGAGCGTTGTCAGCGTGTCGTCCTGACCGTTGCCGGCCTGCCCCTGACTTTGAAAGGAACTGCTTTATGAGCTCAACCTGGTGGTTGAACCCCTGCCAACCGATCGACGCCCAGGTTGTCGAGCAGGCGCAAGCCCGTCAACAGCAACTGACCAAGCCGGCCGGCTCACTCGGTCAGCTTGAGTCGGTGGCGGTGCAACTGGCCGGACTGCAGGGGCAGGTGAAGCCGAGTCTGGAGCGGTTGTGGATCGCGATTTTTGCCGGTGACCATGGTGTGGTGGCCGAAGGAGTGTCAGCCTATCCCCAGGAAGTCACCGGGCAGATGCTGCTCAACTTCGTCAGCGGCGGTGCGGCAATCAGCGTCTTGGCGCGGCAGTTGGGCGCCTCCCTGGAAGTGGTCGACCTGGGCACCATCACACCGTCGTTGAACCTGGCGGGTGTGCGACACCTGAACATCGGCCCTGGCACGGCGAATTTCGCCCAGGGGCCAGCGATGACCGCGGCGCAAGGCGAACGCGCGTTGCAGGCCGGTCGCGACAGCGTGGAGCGCGCCGTTGCGATGGGTGCGCAACTGTTCATCGGTGGCGAAATGGGCATCGGCAACACCACGGCGGCCAGCGCCCTGGCCTGTGCCTTGCTCGATTGCCCGGTGGTGCATCTGGCCGGGCCGGGTACGGGGCTGGATGCGGCGGGTGTCAGTCGTAAAGCGCAAGTGATCGAGCGCGCGCTGGTGCTGCACGGCGCTCATCGTGGCGATGCGTTGCAGACCTTGTTCAATCTGGGCGGTTTTGAAGTCGCGGCACTGGTCGGCGCCTACCTGGCGTGCGCCCAGCAAGGCGTTGCAGTGCTGGTGGACGGGTTCATCTGCAGTGTCGCGGCCTTGGTCGCGGTGCGCTTGAATCCGTCGTGCCGCCAATGGCTGTTGTTCGGTCATCGCGGTGCCGAGCCGGGCCATCGTCATGTGCTGGAAACCCTGAAGGCCGAACCCTTGCTGGACCTTGGCTTGCGCCTGGGCGAGGGCAGTGGCGCTGCGTTGGCCGTGCCATTGCTGCGCCTGGCCTGCGAGCTGCACGGGCAGATGGCGACGTTTGCCGAAGCAGCGGTCGCGGACCGTCCGGCATGATTCTGCATCTGGACTTGTTGCGTCATGGGGAAACAGAACTCGGTGGCGGCTTGCGCGGCAGCCTCGACGATGCGCTGACCGACAAGGGCTGGGCGCAGATGCGCCAGGCGGTGGCGGGGCAGGGGCCCTGGAATCGCCTGGTCAGCTCGCCTTTGCAGCGCTGTGCGCGCTTCGCCGAAGAACTGGCGATGCAGTCAGGGCTGCCGATCGAGCTGAACAAAGACCTGCAGGAACTGCACTTCGGTGCCTGGGAAGGGCAGAGTGCCGCGGCACTGATGGAAACCGACGCCCAGGCCCTGGGTTTGTTCTGGGCTGATCCTTATTCGTTTACCCCGCCTGAGGGTGAACCGGTCGCGGAATTTTCAGCGCGAGTACTCGCGGCGGTCGCACGCTTGCATGGCGCGTACGCCGGAGAGCGTGTGCTGCTGGTCAGTCATGGCGGGGTCATGCGTTTATTGCTGGCCCACGCCCGGGGCTTGCCCCGCGAGCAACTGCTCAATGTCGAAGTGGCGCATGGCGCACTGTTCTCGCTGGCGGTCGAACCCGGTGGCGTACTAAGGGAAGTATCCTGAACATGTTGCCATTCTGGATCGCCCTGCAATTTCTCAGCAGCCTGCCGATTCGTCTACCGGGTATGCCGACGCCTGAGGAACTGGGGCGCTCGCTGCTGTTTTATCCGCTGGTGGGTGTGCTGTTCGGCGTGATTCTGTGGGCGCTGAACGGGCTGTTGCTGGGCACGCCACTGCTGCTCCATGCCGCGCTGCTACTGACGGCCTGGGTGCTGCTCAGCGGCGCGCTGCACCTGGACGGCCTGGCCGACAGCGCCGATGCATGGCTGGGCGGATTCGGCGACCGCGAGCGCACGCTGACGATCATGAAGGACCCGCGCAGCGGGCCGATCGCCGTGGTCACGTTGGTGCTGGTGTTGCTGCTGAAATTTACCGCGTTGGTCGCGCTGATCGAACAGCAGCATGCGCTGGCCCTGATCATTGTTCCCTTGATCAGCCGCAGTGCGTTGCTGGGGTTGTTCCTGACCACGCCTTATGTGCGGCCCGGCGGTTTGGGCCAGGCTCTGGCCGATCATCTTCCGCGGTTGGCGGGCAAGCAGGTGTTGGCGGTCAGTGCCTTGTTGTGTGTGCTGATCGCTGGGTTCAACGGCGTTTGGGCGCTGCTGCTGGCGGCGCTGCTGTTTGCCTGGCTGAGGCAGGTGATGCTGCGCCGATTGGGCGGCACGACAGGTGACACGGCGGGAGCGCTGCTGGAGCTATTGGAAGTAGCAGTGCTGGTGGGCGTGGCGCTAATCCTGTAGGAGCGAGCATGCTCGCGATGGAGGTACAAGCACCGAGGGGTGTCAGGCAGTCAGCGTCATCGTTGACGTCCATCGCGAGCATGCCCGCTCCTAAAGGTAGAGGGGTTTGGTGTAACATAAAGTTGCTTTCATTCAACCACGGGTATATACACGCACCATGCTCGAATCCCAATGTTTATGCATCAACCTGCGTCGCGCCGCCCGTGGCGTCAGCAGGCATTACGACGGCGCTCTCGATGGCTTCGGGATCAACGTTGCGCAGTATTCTTTGCTGTGCAACCTGCAGCGCCTGGATCAACCGAGTATCTCCACCCTCGCCGAAGCCATGGGCCTGGATCGCAGTACCCTGGGGCGCAACTTGCGTGTGCTGGAGGGTGATGGCCTGGTGACGCTGGTCGAGGGCGAAGACATGCGCAATCGTATCGTCCTGCTCACCGAAGCGGGCGCCGAGCGCCTCAAAGCCGCCTTGCCGGCCTGGGAGGCGGCGCAACAGCGCTTGGTCGATCGCCTGGGCGCGGAAAAGCGTGAAACGTTATTGAAATTGCTGGACGAACTGGCTTGAGGTCAGTTTTTTCGGTTTTAAGCGGGTATATACCCGTATATGGAGAACAAGAATGACCTCGATGTGGCGTACGTGCGGTTGGGTTTTACTGGGAAGTGCGCTGATCCTGGCGTTGTCCCTCGGGGTGCGACACGGTTTCGGGCTGTTCCTGGCGCCGATGAGTGCCGAATTCGGCTGGGGGCGTGAAGTCTTCGCCTTCGCCATCGCCCTGCAGAACCTGATCTGGGGCCTGGCGCAACCTTTCACCGGCGCCCTGGCGGACCGCTTTGGCGCGGCGAAAGTGGTGCTGGTCGGCGGCGTCCTGTACGCGGCGGGGTTGGTCTGCATGGGGCTTTCCGACTCGGCGGTGACCTTGTCCCTGAGCGCCGGCCTGCTGATCGGGATCGGCCTGTCCGGCACCTCCTTCTCAGTGATCCTCGGCGTGGTCGGGCGTGCGGTGCCGCCAGAAAAACGCAGCATGGGCATGGGTATTGCCAGTGCCGCCGGTTCGTTCGGCCAGTTCGCCATGCTGCCGGGCACGCTCGGTTTGATCGGCTGGCTCGGCTGGTCGGCGGCATTGCTGGCGCTGGGTGTGCTGGTGGCACTGATCGTGCCGCTGGTGAGCATGCTCAAGGACAAGCCGCTGCCGCTGCTTGGTCACGAACAGACCCTTTCTGAAGCGTTGCGCGAGGCGTGCTCCCACTCGGGGTTCTGGCTGCTGGCGTTCGGTTTTTTTGTCTGTGGCTTCCAGGTGGTGTTCATTGGCGTGCACCTGCTTAGGCGTGGGGATAAAAATCACTCTACGGATGTTGGTTATCCTCTTATGGGAGCTGGTTTGTAACATATGCGTGGAAGGAATTTAGCTATATTTAGTTTAATTGCCGCACTCTCTGCAAAAAAAGCACTAGATTAGGCGGTCTAGTTGCATAGTTATGAAATAGCTTGGTGGTTATTGTTGATTGCTTAAGTGTAGGGCGTGATACAGCTACTTGATCACCATTATCGGAGTAAGTTATATGATGTGTTAAGGGTGTCCAGGTTAAGTTATAGAGCGCAGGCCGCCTGAACGCTCGCACAATGTCCGCTTTTGTTTAGTCTGTCACGAATGACCAGTATAGGGGCGGAGGGCCAGTTGTAGCACGTAAGAATTCCCTAAAGTGTGTGAAGGTGTTCAAGGGAGGGGGGTAGAAATGAAATTTTTAAATGGTACCGTAAAATTCAAAATAGTGGATGCGTTTGCCAAAGTTTGAATCTTAGCTGTTATTATGAAGTGCAGAGTTATAGGGTTTGCTGCACGAAACAACTACGAAATACTTACAATTCATGGCTCCATTGCTGCTTAGCCATTTAGTTGTCTCGAAAGGCTAGGTTTTATTCGACAAGATGTTGTCCCATCCAATTTGCCGAAGTCGATTCTGCCATTGAAGAGTATCTAACACAGCTTCTCGTATCATTGGTTTGCCGGGGGCGGCCACATAAATAGGTGCTAAAGCAAATGGCACATCAAGACCCATATCGCCGCTGAGTAGTTTGCGCATTATGCGTACTCGTTGTTGCCAGACTAGTTTATCACGTTTACCTGCTGGGGTCTGGTGGACAATTAAATTGAGCAAAGTCGATGCTTCAACCAGAAGTTCAGTATTCATACTAAAGATTAGGTTTGGCGGTGAGCCCAACGGCAAAATACGTTGTATAAAAAGCTCCACCAGTGGAGCAGCCAACTTTCGTTCTTCCCACCAAATACTGCGCATGATTAGCACCTTATAAATACTTTGCGCTAATTCCTCAGTAGTTTTTCGGTTGTCCTTAGATAGAGCTTCGCGCATCAGCCAAATAAGTGCAGCCAATGCATCTAGGCTGGCGATGCACTCCAGTTTTTTCATCAGGCCTCTCGTAATATTAGCTCGCTGCCAATACACATCGGCTTCATTTGTTTTTTTAAATAAAACTGCCAGAACATCTGGCTTCAGGT
Organism: Pseudomonas sp. PSB11; assembly: GCF_014596605.1. NCBI lineage: Bacteria > Pseudomonadati > Pseudomonadota > Gammaproteobacteria > Pseudomonadales > Pseudomonadaceae > Pseudomonas > Pseudomonas sp. PSB11. Next base: position 166,305 of record NZ_NOIO01000010.1, on the reverse strand, counting down.
GTTGCAGGAACGTTTCGTTGAGTGCGTTGCAGGGCGGTTTTAGTTTCAATAAATCCCAAAGTGGGTGGTGCAGTTCTTGCTGCGAACCAGGCAGGTGTGCATCAACCCGTTTTGCCAGCCGATCTTGGGGAGTGTGTTGACCAACTTCATAGCGCTGCCATTTACACCGATAGCTCAGCTTATTGTTACCCGCGCGTCGTCTAAAAGACTCCGGCTCAAAGTGCTGCTCAAGTTCATAGGCTTTATTGATTCCGGTGCGCTGGCTGACTCCCTCGTACCAGAAGCGTACCCGTAAAACGTCCGCCATATCCCGATCCTGGTCTGAGTTTTTTCCGTGATTTTGTTTGTGCATTCCTTTGCGGAATTCATCGTACAAATCTCTAATTTCATTAGAATCAGTCATTTAAGTGCCCTGCATTTATAGGCGTACAGTAAAAATCTAGAATGACATTACAGCTGAACGAGTCAAGAAATTTGTCTACCATGATCCGCAATAGGGAGGAACAAGGCAGTTCTTTCAATGCAACTGCTTGTCAGACCTATTGCGGTTGAGTGGTTAAATTGAGTGCAAAATATAGGGTCAATAACCATGCAAGCAGGTAGCCAAGAAAAGTTTTCTTTCGCACCTGTATACCCGTCACCTGATTTTCTGACCAGCGCAGGCTATGGGAAGGTCTCGGGCATTCCGGCTATTTTCGACTCGCGCCCTGGTTATCACCGACGGGGTAGCCAGTTCCTCATAGATCGGGGTCTTGGTATATGGGATCCACGTGGACGCGGCACTCAGTATGTCCAAATTCCTCCCTCCTCGAAGAGCTTGAAAAACTATGCGGACCGGCTCTGTAATTTCTTGGAGTGGTGTGATGTCAGGAACCTAGATCCGATGATTCTCGAGTACAGCCAGGACCTGATCGGTCGGTATCAAGCGGAGATGCTCAAGGGCAGTTGGTCCCGTGACAACAGACCGCTTACTGAGCGAACTATCAACGTACGTGTTGAAGTCGCAATGGAGTTCCTTACGTGGGCAGCCGACAAGGGAATGAGAGTCCCGTTATCAGTACCCAAGGTCACGCGGACCTATTTACCAAGTAATCCCCTGAATTCGATTGAACATGAGCCGAAATCGGTCAAAGCGAGACAAGGCAAGTTGCGTGAATGCAAGCGACGCTTGGGCTTCCCTTCAGATGAGGAAATTGCCGCTTGGCATGAGAGACTCCTAATGAGGGAGTTTAGAGGTTTGACGGAGGCATTGATCGCAGAGTTGATACTGGAAACGGCCATTAGACGTGAGGAAGCCGCGTGCTGGCGAGTCGATACGTTACCCAAGGAACCCTCGCTCTGGAGGATCATTAATCCGCAGGCCGCTCACGAGCATCAGGTCGTATTAATCGAAGTGAAGTTCGGTACCAAGGGGCGGGAGTACGGACGGGACCATGGCGACAAGATCGGCCCCGCTGGCATTATTCGCGTCCCGTTACCGTTGGCGCAGAAGCTGCACCAGTACCGCGAATTTGAGCGGCCCAAGGCCCTTTCTGTGTCTGTCCGCCAGGGGCGCACAGTTGCAGAGCAACGACGGATTCGAGATGAGACGGTTCAGCTTTTTCTCAATCCGCTTACCGGTAAGAGATATACCGGTGACAACATCTACGAATTTTGGCGCAGCGTCTTACACCCCAAGGGCTGGTCACCACATATGGCCCGCCACTATTGGGCATGCACTCTCCTGTGGCGGCGTATGGAAGGGTTACGGGAGCTTATGGAGGCGGCGCTCAAAACTAAAGTTGACACGGTTGTTCTGCAGTCGCTGCAAAGTAATGTACTTTCAATCATCGAGCTCGAAATCCAGCCTCAACTGAGGCATATATCGCGGGAAACTACGACGATCTACTTACAGTGGGTCTCCGACCGACTGGCCATCAATCTTAATTTGCATGAGCGGTGGGTTGCAGAGTTGGGGGAAGCCAACGAGAAGGCGGACTCATGAGTATTCGAAGATACAACAAGGATCATCAATGGGAGTTCAAGAATAACCATGCCGAGACACCGGAGTTGGTTACGCCGCCTCCTCCTTTAGATGCGCTACAATTCTGGACACAACATCCAACCCAGAACCATCTCGTTGATCTGAAAATTTTTGCGGATGGCCAAGACAAAAGTCTTGGCACCAGTAAGTGGAACGGTCCATTTACCGGCAGGCCAAAACTGATTAGGCAGTTGAAACCGGCAATTCAGGCGATCTTTACAGGTCTTTCGCCAGCAACCGTTAGAAATTACACGAAAGCGCTTCGTGCTTGGTGGCGTTTAATGGATAGCGTTGAGAGTTCAGCCAAGGAAGTAGATCACTCGGTCATGCGTGTTGAGGATGTTAGCCAGCTCACCTGGATTCATCGTGAACATGCATATAAAGCCGGGATTCATGGCGATATGTTTACGTACTTTTTGCGTATCGCCAATATCACTCTGAAAGCGCGAGGGGGGGCAGAACTGCATTGGCAAACGCCGGCAGGGAACAAGCCTGAACGTCATCTCCCACCTGAGGATCAGATCGCTGCACTGCGAATGGGGCTGAAACAGTCTTGGGAAGCAGTCAGAAGGCGTTGGGCGTTGATAGATAGAGTACAGTCTGATTGTTTCGTACCGCAAACAGCTGAAGAAGCTGATTTGCTGAAACAATGGCTTTACTTCAGCGAAAAGCAACGCACCTGCGGTTTGGCGGTACCGAATTCAGACCAACTTCGCGGTGGTTTGCTCTCCCAAAGCTTTACGGGTTCAACAAGATTAAGTCTTATAAAATTACGTGAAACTGTATTCCCTAACGTGTGGGACGTAGATACTGCCTTTCATATGTGTCTTGCGAACACCGGCCTGAATCCCGCTGTACTGTTTGCGTTGGATGCCAGATTTGAAGGATTGTTTCTGCGCGATCACCCACAAGATAAGAGTCGATATATTTTAGTTGGGCCGAAGACGAGAGCAGGCGGAACCGAGCAAGTAGTTACCGGCCTTTGGAAAACTCCTTGGGGACCAGGTCCAATTATTCGCAACTGGCTTGAGCGCGTAGATCCGCTTCGTAAGCAATTGCAGAGCAGACTTGCTGTTGAAAGGGATCTATACGATCAGATGTGCAAGGATGGAGATTTTCACGATGAATTAGTTGAGCAATTGCATCTGGTCCAAAACTTGGAACAAGGAAGTCGTAGTATCTGGCTCTACATAGGTAAGCACGGAAACATCGATTGGCTCAATGAAAACCGAAGCAACCGCCATTCGCTTGATCATAAGCAGACTACTTACCTAAAAGTTCTGACTAGCCAGATCAACGGCAAACGGATAGAGCAGGGGTGTCCCCCCATTGGACATATTACCACATCAGACTTTCGCGACATTTTCGCTTTGTATGTATGGCGGCAAAGTGGGGGCAATGTATTAGCAGTGATGCGGTTATTGAGCCACAGCCGACTGCGGTCCACGCAGTGCTATGTCGACAACAACATTCTCAATGCAGAGCGCAACCTACAGGCACGTATCTTCCTTGACCGACTATTCGTCGAGCTAGGTCAGGGAAGATTGGACGTGACAATCCTCGCCTACCTACAGCAAAGCGGTGCTATGTCGCCTGAAGTAGAAAAATGTCTTCATGATTTTCGTGCTATGGAGCGCAGCCGCTTAGGCATAGCGTGCCAAGATCCGCTCCATCCCCCTCCCAATATTCAACCTGATGCTGATGGCAGCCTGCGATGCGGAATACAACGGTGCCTGCTTTGCAAACAAGGCCTTATCCTCCCAGAGTCATTTGATGGAATCGCCATGAGGGTGGAGGAGTTGGAGGTGATCCAAAGGCATGTTTCAGTGGAAGCCTGGCTTACATCGGATTTACCTCAAGAGCTAAGCAATGGGCTTGATGCCCTCAAACTTTTCCCGACTGATGATGTTCAAAAAGCACGCGAGCATTGGGCGCAGGCTATCGCGTGCGGCGCGCATCGAGTTCCAGGGGTGCACCTCGCCACTAATAAACTGGAGGTTGTATGGATTTGAATCATGGCCTTCCTCTATCCGATGCAGCCCCCGCCGCGCCCTCGGAGTCGGATCGCAAATGCGACGAAGCTCGAAAACTCTTTCCGAAGGAACTCTTGCAGTATTTGGATTGCAATAGCGCTGCCCGCTGCCAAGCACTACTTGGTCACGGTGATGAGATAGGGGTGTGGAAAACAGATGAGTCCAGTATTGGCGGCAGGCACACCAAAATACCGTTGGTTTTTATGCGTGAGCGGTTGGTCCGATATTTGCCCAGTGAGGTTTTGCACGCAGCGGAGCTGGAAACACTCCTTGACGAGGGGGTATTGACGATGACGCGTTATGCTCTGCTGATGCGCATGGGACAGTCATCAATCCGTAATCAGGGTCGTTCTCTTGATGTCACAACAATCGCCTATGAGCTCTATCAACGATTGCCGACCATAATCGCTCAAGGGATTAAGCGGCGGCTCGAAGGTGTTGACTTAGGTGAAGCGGGTCTCGTGCGCTGCCTGAACTCTGACGACTTGAGGTCACTAAATTCAAACAGGTACCTCCGCGTTGTACTGAGAAGAATTGCTATGTTGGCTGATCAGGATCTTTGGAGTGACGCGCCCATCGGAGTCTTTTTGCGGAAAACGACGAGCCCGAGAGGCTCTGCGTTACCCACGCTTAAGGAGGAAAAAGCCAATCCGTTCTTGCCAATACCTGACGATTACATGGCCGAGATGGGCGCAGGGGTCCTGTGGTTGGTGCAGGATCTCGGTCCCAACCTTATCGCCTTAGCTGAGTCTCTGCCTAAAATGATTAGTGGGATCAGCCTCAAAAGCCAAGCATTCCCGAAACGCCTACAGTGCTATTTTTCGCAGAACGCCTGGTGCGATCGGAAGGGGCGCCCAATCACCCAACCGCTTTGTCGGATCCCTGCGCCAAGACATAGGGGAGGGCACAGGGCTGAAAGAAGAGGCGCTATTGACGAGCACGACTGGCTACCGCGCTCATGGCAAAACGTCCAGGTCCTAATAGTAACCTTACAGAGCGCGCACCTTTGGGTCGCGTTACTGGCAATGGGTGGTCGCCTCCAAGAGGTCCTGACACTTCCACGGAACTGCGTCGAGGAGAAAAGAGACGGTGAAACTTACGTCAATGGCAAGACTTACAAGCTGAGTAGAAATCTGGCAGGTGAAGACCGGGAATGGCCAGTGCCGGATATTTTGGTCGAGGCATTGGCGCAGCAGGCACGACTGGTTCGAGCTTGCGAGAGAGTTGCATGGCTTAGGGAGGGGAACGATGAAAGTGATGAGATGCTGATTAAAAACAACCATTTGTGGGGGTCGTTCGGTCCTGGCGCAATGGCACGAGATAAGCAGCTTGTTTGCGTCAATAATGCCCTTCGGAGGCTTGCCGATCGTCTCAGCATGATTTCGAAACCCGGTGGTAGAAATCTGCACGCGCATCGATTTCGCAAAACCATTGCCCGCCTTGCGGCTTTGGCAATTGTCGACAGCCCTCGCGTACTGATGCAACTCTTTGGGCATCGCAATATTACGATGACACTACACTACATTCTTACAGACAAGTCTCTGCAGGTGGAGATCGAGAAAGTGACGAGGGAGCTCCGAGTCATGCGTTGTCAGGACGTGCTCGAAGATCTTCATTCTGCAGTGTCCGAGCGGGGAGCCCCCGCCTTTGGAGGCTATGGCGGTGGTGCCTTGCCGCATATGACCAAGACCATAAAGATCCAAGAGGAAGAGCTCCATCGTCAGGGCCTGCAATGGAGTGCCGGCTCCGCCCGTGAACTCGCGGTGATGCTTACCAACAATGGACAGTACTTCCGGATGGTCAAGCCCGGAGTGCTCTGCACTAAGCCCACGAGAGAGGCAACTCCATGCCAGTGCAGTTCTGATTGTATCAACCGGATTGAGGAAAAAACCGCCCGGCGAGATGTCATTGATCTTGTACCCGCCTTGATCAAAGAAGGTCATCTAGCCTTGACTGATAGGCAATTGTTGGTGGCAGCAAATGTAGTCGAGCAGTTGGACGAGGAGCTGGCGCGGTTCGAGGACATCGGCGCGATGTGGCGTGACAACCCTGAGTTGATTGCGCTTCGTGAGGCGGTGAGGGTGAAATGACCAACAAGTATAAGGATGCAGCCTTAGCTCGCGGCAAAGAGCGGACGGCGGAGATCGAACACAAGGTCCTGGCGGCCATGGACAACATAATGGTTGAGATCAAGGCCAATGACGGAATCTATCCGTATAACGGTGGAGCGCTCAGCAAGAACGAGGTTGCGCGACGAGCGGGGATCGGCAAGAGCACGTTTTTCTCCCCCAAACAGGTAGAGCTAAGCTTCCGTGTCGACTTGTGGCTCGATGCGATAAAGAAGAAAGAAGCCGTCGGGCGAATACGTGTACGCCGTACCTATGCAGAGAGGATCGAGGTTTGGAAAGCCAAGTATCAAGCGTTGGAGAATTCACACATCAAAACGGAACTCGACTTGCAGAGCGCACAAGCCGAACTCGAGGAGGAGCTCACCTTGGTTGCCAATCTGAAAGCTCAAAATGCGGTGCTCCTTGAACAATTGCGCAAAGCCGGTGCATCTAAGGTTACCTCCATCACCAAAAGGAGCGAGCATCCGTAATAGCCGCCATTTAATGTTCATCAAATGGTGGCTTTTTATCGGCTTGGAGTAATAATCAGTTGACAGTGAAAATATTGTCCAAAACTCGAGCTATCAATGGTCGATACTCGGTCGAAGAACCCTTGAGTATCGTGCGACAGTCTGTAAGTTTCCTACTGTCGCATGCTTCGCGTGTTGCATGCGCACTGACTCGGTAAGCATCCGCCCAACTCACCTTGTGGAGAATTGCATTCCACTTGACCACCGGTTTGAATCGCCCCTAGTTTCTTAGACACCTCTCAAAGACTTCAGTTGGCTGTTTTCAGCTGGTAGCGACTGGCAAAAAAACCAAGCGAATGTCACCAAAACGAGTGGCGATTTCCCTTGCCATCGAATTAAATCTCGGGCGCTGCTTTTATAGCCCGCGCATAGGGAGCTGAACTGAAGGTAAAACGTCTAACTTCAGGGATTATGCGCGCTTCTTCATATTCAGTTTCGTAAGTAAATTCCTCCCAAAGATGAGACAGCACAGCTCGATCGACATCGTCAGCCGTAGCGCGTGGCACAACGCAGAGTTCTTCACCTGTGGCGGGATTGCGTAGGGACATCGTCTGACCATCGGCGGCTTCAACCCATCGGCCCCCGATAAGCATGCGCGGAGCTCGTTGAAGAAACGCGATAGTGTTGGGATGCAGGCTCGTAAGCGACATGATTCAACCTCTTTTGTTGGTGTATTGAGGTTCATGGCAATGGCTGTGCCAATTATGTTTTATATAGTTAAAAACACGATTTTTCAGGGTGGGAGAGCTGTTATACAAGTGTTTCTGGTTTGCCCGACTGTCGTATATTGAGACGATATGAGACGTTTAAGCAATTTTTGCGAAACACTCTACTTAATGTGGAGCTACAGGTGCATGCGATAAATGTAACGCATATATCTCAGAGTGAAACAGTTGTCGCGAAGTAAAACAGTCTGCAGTAATAGTTAAGTTGGAAAATAACCTTGCGAGTACGGATGTTCTGCGTATCTCGCAAGATATCAAAAACTTGGCACGGTCTGTGTATTCATCTTTTCAGACGCGCTTTGTTTCTGCCTGCTGCAAGTCGCTGGAACAGAAATCGCTTAAGCGAAAATTGAAAAATAAGAAGACACCGTGCGAGGTTCGACGTTGATGAAGAGAAAACTCCGATCAGGCATGAGCGCCAGCCTGCTGGCCGTAGCCGCTTGTATAGCGCTGCATTCGCCTCACAGCCTGGCAGCCCGCGACGCCCAGACCATCCTCAAGGAAACCTGTCAGGGCTGTCATACCCCCGAAGCCGATAACGCCCTGAGCCGCATCAGCCACCAGCGCAAGACGCCGGAAGGCTGGTTGATGAGCATCGCCCGGATGCAGACCATGCACGGTTTGCAGATCAGCGATGAAGACCGCCGGACGCTGGTCAAGTATCTGGCCGACACCCAGGGCCTGTCACCCAGCGAGACCGACGGCGTGCGCTATGCACTGGAACGCCGGCTCAACACCGTTGAGAAGTTCGACGAGCAAACCACTCAGATGTGCTCTCGCTGTCACTCCGGTGCGCGGGTCGCCCTGCAACGACGTCCGGCTGAGGAGTGGGAGCGTCTGGTGAACTTCCACCTCGGGCAGTGGCCATCGCTTGAATACCAGCTTTTAGCGCGGGATCGTGAGTGGTTCGATATCGCTCGCAAAGACATGGTGCCGCTGTTGGCCAAGCGCTATCCGCTGGACAACCCGGCCTGGAAGAAATGGCAGAGCGTGGCGCCGAAGTCCGACGCACTGGTAGGCGACTGGAGCTTCAGCGGTCACTTGCCGGGCAAGGGTGAACTGGCGGGTGTGATGAGCGTCAGCGCCGATGGCCGCGACACCTTCAAGGTCAGCGTCAAGGGCCAGTACGCCGATGGCACCCCGTTCAATGGCGACGGCAGCGCGGTTGTCTACACCGGCTATGAATGGCGCGGCAACGTGACCATCGACGGCGTGACCATGCGCCAGGTGTTCGCCGCCCAGGGCAATGCGATGCAGGGCCGGATGTTCGAGGCCGAGCACGATGAGCGTGGCCTGGACTTCGTCGCCGCCAAACAGGGTTCCGCCCGTTTGCTGGCGGTGCAGCCGGGTTATCTGAAGGCCGGCAGCGAAAGCGAAGTCACCCTGATCGGCAGCGGCCTGACCGGCAAGCCGAACTTCGGCAAAGGCGTCGACGTGGTGGAAGTGATCGAGCAGACCCCGGAGCGCATCAAAGTCAAACTCAAGGCCGCCGCCAATGCCCAGCCGGGTCTGCGCGCGGTCACCGTCGGTACGCTGAAAGGTCCGAGCCTGTCGGTATACAGCCAGATCGCCGAAGTCAAAGTCGTGCCTGAGTTCTCGGTGGCGCGGATCGGCGAGGGCGGCGGTTCGACGCCGAAAGTCCAGGGCCGTTTCGACGCCGAAGCCTGGGGCAAGGGCGCCGATGGCAAGCCGTATCGCATCGGTGTGTTCCCGGCGCAATGGAAGGTCGAGGCCTTCGACGACCGTGCCAAGGAAGACGAAGACGTCAAGTTCGCCGGCACCATGCAGGCCGACGCGGGCGTGTTCACACCGGGCGATGCCGGACCGAACCCGGCGCGCAAGATGTCCACCAACAATGCCGGCAACCTCAAGGTGATCGCCGCCGTCGACGACGCAGGAAAATCCCTGACCGGCGAAGGCCACATGATCGTGACCGTGCAACGCTGGAACAATCCACCCATTCCTTGAGTTGTCCTGATCCTCAGCGATTCAGACACTTTTCGGAATGACCGCAAGCCCCGCCAAGCGGGGTCTGCACAGGAGGTTTGCAATGGGCGCTATCTTGAATCTGGTCGAACGCAACCTGCACGAAGTGCAGGTCGATGCCGACCGCATGCTGTTCCATATCCCCAGCAGTTCGCTGTTCGCCAGCGATGAACTGACGGGCACCATCATCGATACCTTGCGCGGTCCCGGCTGCTCGTCGGACGACCTGATCCAGCGGCTGTCCGCGCGTTTCAACGGTGAAGAAGTCACCGAAACCCTGCGCGAGCTGATGGCCCTGGAATTGGTCAGCGACGGCTCGCCGCTGACCCCGGACATTGCCACCAAACGGGTCGAGCGTACGGCGATCAACACTGTGGTGCTCAACGTCAACACCGGCTGCAACCTGAGCTGCACCTACTGCTACAAGGAAGACCTCGACAAGCCCTCGGCCGGCAAGAAAATGGACGTCGAGACCGCCATCGCTTCGGTGGAAATGCTGCTGCGCGAATCCCCGGACGAAGAGCGTTTCACCGTGGTGTTCTTCGGCGGAGAGCCGCTGAGCAATCGCAAGCTGATCGAGTACATGGTCGATTACTGTGAAAAGCGTTTTCGCGAGGCCGGCAAGTTCGTCGAGTTCGTGATGACCACCAACGCCACGCTGCTCACCGAAGAAACCGTGGACTACCTCAACGCCCACCGTTTCGGGCTCTCGGTGAGTATCGACGGGCCGAAAACCGTGCACGACCGCAACCGCATCACTGTGGGCGGGCAGGGCACCTACGACGTGGTGCGGCGCAAGGCTGAAATGCTGCTGTCGCGCTACAACAGCCGTCCGGTCGGCGCGCGGGTGACCCTGACCACCGGCGTCACCGACGTCGAAACCATCTGGGACCACCTGTTCAACGAACTGGGTTTTGCCGAGGTCGGTTTCGCCCCGGTCACCTCAGGCGACATCAGTACGTTCAACCTGACCAGCGACGAACTGATCGAAGTCTTCGCCAACATGAAGAAGCTCGGTCGACGTTACCTGGAAGCGGCGCTGGAGCACCGCAACATCGGCTTCTCCAACCTGCATCAGTTGATCACAGACATCCACGAAGGCCACAAAAAAGCCCTGCCCTGCGGCGCGGGCCTGAAGATGCTGGCGGTCGATCACAAGGGTGAATTGAACCTGTGCCACCGTTTTACCGGTTCGAGCCTGCCAACCTTCGGCAATGTGCACAGTGGCGTGAAACAGGTCGAGCTGAACGACTTCCTGTCCCAGCGCCTCGACCGTACCAATACCGGCTGCGAAGACTGCCAGATCCGCAACCTGTGCTCCGGCGGTTGCTACCACGAAAGCTACGCCCGCTATGGCGACCCGACCCATCCGACCTATCACTACTGCGAACTGATGCGTGACTGGGTCGACTTCGGCATCGAGGTCTACACCCGGATCATGGCCAATAACCCTGCGTTCATCAGCAGCTACATCACTCCGCGCAAGGCTCACTGATATGAAACATCTCAAGGCAATCAATAACAAAGCGTTGAAGCTGGATCAGGCCGCGGACGAAAACCGCATCGAAGAAGTGGTGGCCATGAGCTCCGTGGCGGGCTGCGCCTCGACCACCGACCCGGGTTGGGAGATCGATGCGTTTGGCGGTGTGTCGTCGCTGTGCCAGCCGATGGAAGCCGACCTGTATGGCTGCTCCGATCCGTGCTGGTGGCCGGCCCAGGTGCCCGACATGATGAGCACCTATCCGGACTGGAACAAGGATGCCCAGGCGTCCAGCGATAACTGGCGCAACCTTGGCACTGTCTTCCCCAAAGACAAGTGATTAGATAAGAAGAAGGATTCCAGCATGCACAGCATCAAAGCCTGCGGCCTGGCCGCTTTCGCCCTCCTGAGCACCTGTTCGCTCAGTGTTCTGGCCGATGAGACCACCCCCCTTAAAGCGGGTCACGAGTACATGGTGACCCCCAATTACCCGAACAACCTGCACGTGATCGACCTGGCCACCGATACAGTGTTGAAGACGTGCAAGATGCCGGATGCTTTCGGCCCCGGCACGGTGCAGTTATCGCCGGATCACAAGATCGCTTACGTGCTGAACAACCACTATGCCGATGTTTATGGTGTAGAGCTGGACAGCTGCAAGCAGGTATTTCACGCCAGCATTAGCCAGCAGCCGGGGGAGAAAGCCCGGTCAATGTTCGCTTTTACGGTTAGCCATGACGGCAAGGAGCTGTTCGCTGTTGCCAATCCGACATTGATGCTCAACGACCGCTATGTGGTGCAACAACCTCGACTGGATGTGTACGCCACCGACGCCGGGATGAACGCCAAGCCCGTGCGCAGTTTCCCGGCGCCTCGACAATTGACCATCATGCAGAGCGGCGACGATGGAACGCTTTATGTCGCGGGTGCGGACATCTATAAGGTCGATGTGAAGACCGGGAAGTTCGACGTGCTGATCCCTAGTCGTCACTGGAAACGCCCGAACTACAGTGCGCCGGACGTGCTCTACGTGTGGAACCAGCAGACCTATCGGCGTGACTTCTCGCTGCTCTACACCGCGGCGAAATACAAGGACAAGAAACAGGACCCAGCCACCGCCGAATATGTATATGGTCAGTTCAGTATCGACTTGAAAAGCGGTAAAACCGAGACCACCGATTTTGGCCCTCTGACGGAAGTCTATTTCACTGGCATGCGTTCGCCCAAGGACCCTAACTTGATGTTTGGCGTCCTCAACCGCTTGGACAAGTACGATGTCAAGCAGAAGAAACGGCTCCACTCTGCCACGCTTGATCATTCCTACTACTACGTATCCTTCAACAAGGATGGCAGCAAGATTTATTTGTCAGGCACGCTTAATGACATTGCTATTTTCGATACTGACAGCATGAAAAAAATCGGCAATATCAAATTACCTGGTGGGGACATGGCGCTGAACTCTTCGCAGATATTTATTCGTTAATAGTTTGCTATCAATAATAAAAAATGATGGGCGCTGTTGCGCCGAGCTGGACGACAGCTGCCCTGATTGAATAGAGGGTGTAAATATGAGTTCTCCGAGCTACAGCAGCGGACCGAAGAACAAGCCATTATTAGCGATGACCATCGGTGCGGCCTTCGACTCGGCTGTCGAGCGTTTTCCCGAGCGAGAGGCGCTGGTGGTGCGACATCAGAAACTACGTTACACCTGGAAGCAACTGGCGGAAGAGGTGGACCGTTGTGCACAAGGGTTGCTTTCACTGGGGCTTGAAGTGGGTGAGCGCGTTGGTATCTGGTCGCCTAACTGCGCGCAATGGTGTATTGCCCAGTTTGCGACTGCAAAAGTGGGTGTGGTGCTGGTCAATATCAATCCCGCCTATCGTCCCAGCGAGATTGAATATGCGCTCAAGCATTCCGGTTGTCGCTGGCTGATTTGTAGCGATGTTTTCAAAAGTTCCGATTACCACGAGATGCTTCATACGCTGTTGCCGGAACTTAAATCTTCCGAGTTGGGCGCAGTGAAAAGCGAAAAACTACCGGACTTGCGCGGGGTGATCACGCTCAGCGAGCAGCCGGTTGAGGGTATGTTGTCCTGGGCGGACCTGCTGGGGCGTGCCGGGTTGATTGACCGCCAGCTACTGATTGAATGTGGGAAACAATTGCAGTTCGATGATCCGATCAACATTCAGTACACCTCAGGCACCACCGGAGCTCCCAAAGGCGCAACGCTCAGTCATTACAGCATTCTGAATAACGCTTACATGGTGGGAGAAAGTATGCGTCTCACCGCGCAGGATCGTTTGGTTATTCCCGTTCCGCTCTACCATTGTTTCGGCATGGTGATGGGGAACCTTGGTTGTGTGACCCATGGCAGTACGATGATCTACCCTAGCGCTTCTTTTGAGCCGTTGGCGACACTTCAAGCCGTCGCAGAAGAAAAAGCGACAGCCATGTTTGGTGTGCCTACCATGTTTATCTCCATGCTCGATCACCCTGAGCGTACAGCTTTGGACTTGGGCAGCCTGCGCACAGGTATCATGGCCGGCTCCACATGCCCGATCGAAGTGATGCGGCGGGTCATTGAAGACATGCATATGACCGAGATGCAAATAGCTTATGGCATGACCGAAACCAGTCCTATCTCGACCCAGACCGGGCCAGAGGACGATTTCACCCACCGTATAACCAGCGTCGGGCGTACTCAGCCGCACTTGGAAAGCAAGATCATCGACGACCACGGCCGGATCGTTGCCCGCGGACAAATTGGTGAACTCTGCACGCGTGGATACAGTGTGATGCTGGGTTACTGGAACAATCCTGAAGCGACCACGGCTGCCGTCGATGCAGCCGGTTGGATGCATACCGGGGATCTCGCAACTATGGATGACGAGGGTTACATAAACATCGTCGGACGTAATAAAGATATGATCATTCGCGGAGGTGAAAATGTATATCCGCGAGAAATCGAAGAGTTCCTGTTCACTCATCCAGCTGTGGCGGATGTGCAAGTAATTGGTGTCCCAGATGAAACTTACGGAGAGGAGATTGTAGCCTGGATTAAGTTGCATCCTGAACATCAGGTCGACGCTGAATCCATACGTGAGTATTGCAAAAATAAAATCGCTCACTTCAAGATTCCGCGAAGCTTCAAGTTGGTTGACGAATTCCCGATGACCATCAGTGGCAAGGTGCAGAAGTTCCGCATGCGGGAAGTGAGTATTGCTGAGCGTAACAGTGCCACGAATGCGTAAGACGATACGACTCTGAACCCATGTACATAGTATTGGCACTGCATTACTTTTGAATGCTGTGCACCTGTGTTGATCACCATTGAAATAGACCACGCATAGAGCGCGCGATGGGCACATCGCGCGCTCTGGCGCGTCTGAATTGTATCGACGTCAGTTACGCTGAGTGATGACAGGAAGTAGCCTGCATGTCGTGGTGCATTGGTTTTTATAGAGAGGAATTTTGACCTTGTTCCCGAATCGAATACTTATTTTATGGAAAATAACCCTTTTGGCCGGCCTTTGTCTGCTGGGGGTTGTAGCTTTGTTGGTAGGACATTCGGTCTATCGAATGAGCGAGGACACATCTCTTGTAAAAGCAAGCGTGGCTCAAATGCTGGAAGCGGCAGCCCGGGAGCGCATGAACAAAGAAGCCGATGTACAAGCGCTCACGATCAAGAGTTATTTAATGTCGTCCTATCAGGAGGGCCTGAATTTTTCTCGGCACGTTCTGCAGCAACGCAGGCAGGCGCATACACTTGAATCGAGCGCACGAGCCCTGCGAGAAAACCTTCATCATGAAGTTGAGCAGACGTTGAAGGCCAACCCGCAATTGCTTAGCCTTTATTTGGTTTTCGAAACAAACGCTATCGATGGCAGCGATAAATTATTTTTTAACCAAGGTGACGTGGGCAGTAATGAGGTTGGACGTTTTGCGCCTTATTGGGTGCAGCGGGAAGGGCATGTCAGTAACCAAGTCGTTTCTGAAGCTCAAATTTCGGACACCACGGCCATGCTGGATGGTTCCCCATTTAATACGTGGTTCAGTTGTCCCCAAAAAAATCTAAAGCCTTGCTTGTTAAATCCGTATTTCGACGACAGTTCAGGCCAGCGGATGCTTATCACAACCTTGGCTTTCCCAGTAATTGAGGACGGTAAAGTTCTGGCCATTGTGGGTATGGACATCAGTCTGGACAACCTCCAAAAAATTGCTACTTCAGGTAGCCAAGGTCTGTATAACGGGCTTGGCTCCGTTAGCATTGTCAGTTCCGCTGGTCTACTCGCGGCGCACAGTCGCGATGCGAGCTTACTAGGCCAAAATCTGGCGAAAGCCTATCCGGATGACGCCGATTCGCTATTGGCGTTGCAGCGCCAGGGAAAGGTGAGCGAGCAGCAAGGTCGAGCTAATCTACAGCTGGTTGCGCCAGTGATGCCAATTCCCGACAGCGAGCCCTGGGCATTACTCCTCAATGTACCCATGCAGTCTCTTCTGGCTCCGGCTTTGTCGTTGCAGCAAGACCTGGATAACCGAAACGCGAGCCGTGCGTTATTTGAGTTGCTGATCGGTGCCGCCGCAGCAACTATCGGACTTATATTGGTTTGGTTAACAGCTTTGGAAGTCACTCGACCAGTTTCACGTGTAGCGGCGATGCTCAAGGACATTGCTGTCGGGGAAGGAGATCTTACACGCCGTTTGGTTTATACGCGTCAGGATGAGCTAGGCGAACTGGTTGGCTGGTTCAACTGCTTCCTTGATAAGCTCCAACCCGTGATCGCGGAGGTAAAACGCTCGGTTCAAGAAGCCCGTAACACCGCTGATCAATCCACCATCATTGCAAATCAAACCAGTTCAGGTATGCAGCAGCAATTCAAAGAAGTAGATCAAGTTGCGACCGCATCCCAACAAATGACCGCTTCAGCTCATGAGGTTGCGCGCAGTGCTGCGCACGCCGCCGATGCAGCACAAGGAGCCGACTTGGCGACCTTGGAGGGCCTTGAGGTGATAAACAGCACCTCAGCTGCCATCGAGCATTTGTCTCATGAGATGAGTACGGCGATGGAAGAGATACGAGATTTGACTAGCCGGAGTGACCAGATCAGTTCAGTGCTGGATGTAATACGTGCCATTGCCGAACAAACCAATCTGCTCGCGCTAAATGCTGCCATCGAGGCGGCACGGGCTGGCGATGCGGGGCGGGGGTTTGCAGTTGTCGCCGATGAGGTACGAAACCTGGCACGACGCACTCAGAGCTCTGTGCAAGAGGTGCGCCTGGTCATTGAAGGACTGCAGCAGCGCACCAGAGATGTCGTCAGCTCGATGCATAGCAGTCATGGCAAGGCTCAAAGCAGCGCCGGACATGTGGCGTTAGCCGTGGCCGCATTGCAGCGTATTGGTGATTCGGTATCCATCATCACCAACATGAATTTACAAATAGCTAGCGCAGCTGAGGAACAAAGCGTTGTAGTTGAAGAAATTAACCGTAACGTTGCAGCGATTCGCGATGTTACTGAATCGCTCTCCACACAAGCACAGGAGTCAGCGAAAATTAGTAATACCCTGAATGGTCTTGCTAACCATCAACAGGCACTCATGGATCAATTCGTGGTGACTTCAGGTCCCGGCTATAGCCGCTGATTTTCGACTCTGTTTTCACTTTGCTTCAATTGGGCGTGGATCATGTATCAGAGCTACGCGCCAGTATCTTTAGTTAGATAGCAGCGCATAGCTGAGTCGAAACAAGTCGCCCGGTGAGCATTTTCCACAATGGCTAAACGAGAGGCGACGCGAATTGATGGTCACGGCGATGTCTGCGTAATCACATATGATCCTGAGCGAACCGGCTTGCCCGCGCTGTCCACCAACAAGTATTGCTGGTCAAAATAGCGCCCCGCTGCCCCGCTGCCCCGCTGCCCCGCGTTCGGCAATGAGCTCAACCTTCGCCACCGAGATATCCAGCGCCTTGACGCTGCTGACCGGCTGGATGCTGCGCACGTCGATTAGGCTGCCCCAGCTGGCGATCGGGCACTATTTCGATCGACTGCAAAACCAATCAAGGAAAAATGGGACTTGGTTTAGGTGTCTGAACCTCTGAGGTGTGACACCAACGCTTCTTTCAATTCCAGAAATGCTTCTCGCAATCGAGCGCCCTCGCGCGCGTAATCCGAGCGAGGCTTGAATTCTTCGACGTGCCTGAGCAGGGCTTCCGCATCGTTTGTGTTGAGATCAAAAACAATCATGTTGAGTCCGGGACTCTTCAGACCGGCACCCTGAGGGCGTTTTCAGCTTTTAGGGAACACCAACCTGAACACCGTTATCTCGCCGGGTTGGCTTTCAACCTGCGCATCACCCTGGTGCAGGCTCATGATCGAGCGCACGATGGCCAGCCCCAACCCTGTACTGCCTTGGGATCGGGTGCGGCTGCTGTCGACCCGATAGAACCGGTCGAACAGATGCGGCAAGTGTTGTGCCTCGATACCCGCGCCAGGATTGCTGACGAACAGTGAAACCTGACTCGCGCCGTTCTCGATGACCAACGAAATGGTATTCTGAGGCGGGCAGTGGCGCAGTGCATTGGATAGCAGGTTCGAGATAGCCCGTTGAATCATCAAGCGGTCGCCAGATACCCGTGCGCTGCCGACCACCCTCAGATTGATCTGCTTGTCTTGCGCCTGTAGAGAAAACAGCTCGGCCACTTTCTCCGCCTCGGTTTCAAGATTGACCCATTCGAAAGGCGCGTGCGCCGTCGATTGGCTGGAATGCGCCAAGAAAAGCATGTCGGAAACTATCCGTGCGACGCGTTCCAATTCTTCGATGCATGACACCAGAACGTTTTTATACTCCTCGCTTGAGCGCTCACGGGACAACGTCACTTGAGCCTTGCCCATCAGGTTGTTGATCGGCGTGCGCAGTTCATGGGCCAGGTCGTCGGAGAACTGCGACAGTTGCTGCACGCCGTCGTCGAGGCGATGCAGCATGAAGTTGATACCCTCGGCCAATTCGCTGAGTTCCTGGGGC
The DNA here is from genome assembly GCF_014596605.1 of Pseudomonas sp. PSB11. Lineage (NCBI taxonomy): Bacteria > Pseudomonadati > Pseudomonadota > Gammaproteobacteria > Pseudomonadales > Pseudomonadaceae > Pseudomonas > Pseudomonas sp. PSB11. The sequence continues at coordinate 148,397 of NZ_NOIO01000010.1, read as the reverse complement.
ATGTTGACCACCGACAGCCGATGATCGAGATCCTGCGTGGTCACTTTTGCCGCGACTTTGCGAAACTCGCGCAATGGTATTAGGCCCCGCTGCACAGCAGCCCAAGCAGTGAGACCGATAAAGATCAACAGCAATGGCAAGGAAATCAGGGTCGAACGCAAATAGGCGCTGAGCAAAGCTTGGTCGTGGGCGTTGTCAATCGATAACAGCGCCGGCACGAGGGTACCGTCCTTGACACGGATCAGCTTCGATGCGGTTAGAAAGCTGGTGCCCTCGTCGCCGGTGCTGCTGGAGTAGGCCAGTTGCTCGGTGGTATCTCGTGCGGCTTTCAGTTCCGGCCGCGGATCGAGCATGCCTGAGCCGGACTTAAGCAGTGGCGCACGAAGATTGTTCTGGTCATAAATGCTCAGCGTCAGGTTGTCATGCCCCATGACCTGATCGAGCAGGATATGCGGTTTTTCGCTGATTTCAGCGACATTGCCATACAGCGCCAGGCTATGTTCCACCTGCTCCATTTTCTTTTCCAGGTTGTCTCTGGATAGCGCGTTCAGCTGATGGGTCAGGGCGAAATAAGCCAGTACTGCCAGGAACACCACCAGTAATGCCCCGAGAATACTGACGGTCAAACCAAGGCGCAGAGAAAGGCTAGCCGGCTTCATTTACGTGACTCCAGTACGTAGCCGACACCGCGAAGGGTGTGGATCAGCTTGCTCTCAAACGGGTCGTCGATCTTGGCGCGTAGACGGCGGATCGAGACTTCGACCACGTTGGTATCGCAGTCGAAGTTCATGTCCCACACCAACGAAATGATCTGTGTCCGGGTCAGCACTTCACCAGAATGGCGCATTAGCAGATGCAGCAGAGCAAATTCCTTGGTGGTCAGGTCTATGCGATGCTCGCCACGGAAGGCCCGGTGGCGGCCTGGGTCGAGTTCCAGGTCGGCAACTTTGAGCACTTGCGGCACTGGAATGTTTTCACTGCGACGCATCAGGGTGCGCACCCGTGCCAACAACTCCGGGAATTCGAATGGCTTGACCAGATAGTCATCGGCTCCCATGTCCAGCCCGCGGACTTTGTCCGCCAAGCGCCCGCGCGCGGTGAGCATCATGACCCGTGTGGAGTGAGTCCGACGCAACTGTTCCAGAACACCCCAGCCGTCCAATTCCGGCAGGTTGACGTCGAGAATGATCAAGTCATAGACCTGATGCCGGGCTAGATGCAGCCCATCGGCGCCAGTTGTCGCGCGGTCAACAATATAACCACTTTCAGTCAATCCCTGATGTAAATACTCGGCAGCTTTAAGCTCGTCCTCGACGACAAGGATTCGCATGGTCAATCACCACTTTTACCTAATGGTTAAGTAATTAAGGAAGTCTTGAAATTTGTTGTTTTTGTAGGGTCTTCCGAATTTTATTCAATAACGGCTTAATAAATTTTCTGTTGTTTCATTACGTAGGCCCCTGGCTCATGGCAAGCAAGGTAAAGGCTGTAGTGGCTACAGAGTCAACTGGATGCCGTTGAAATTGCGCTCTAAATAAGCCTTCTGCGACAGGCTGTCGCAGAACAAAGCTTTCTCAATTTTTCCTTTCACGAGTACGGAAGCAGGGCAAGTGCTGTTCGGCGGATAGGTATTAGGTATTTGTTTCTTGATATTGCGGTCCTGGTTCGTGTGTCTCGAATGCTAGAGCAAAATAATTTGCCGTAACAGTGGATAACGTATTTGTAATTTTCCAGTCACCTTGTCGATAAGTTCAAAAACATACCGTGGCAGTATCGAAATTCTCTATTTTAAGGAAGTGTTCAATTGCCCGGTCCAAGAAACTGACGGCGCGATTACGCCTGAAAAACGCAGTGCGAATTGCAGGGATCACCGGCCTTTTTTTTATGGCCATTCCTGGTTTTGCGGTTGCTTCATCAACGACGCTGACCCTCGATCAGGCCCTGCGAACAGCGCTCGCGGCAAACCCTGAACTTGCGGCAGCACAGTGGGACATCAGCATTGCCGACGGTGACCGAAAACAGGCTGGTTTGATTCCCAACCCAACGGTTTCCTTGGAGGCCGAAGACACGCGACGTAACTCGCGCACTACGACAGTGCTGCTCAGTCAGCCGATTGAACTGGGTGGTAAACGCGGTGCGCGTATTGAAGTGGCCAGCCGCGCGCAGGACGCTGTCGGGATAGAACTGGAGCGTAAGCGCAATGCGTTGCGTGCCGACGTGGTTCAGGCGTTTTCCAGCGCTCAAACAGCACAGCAACGGTTGCAGTTGTCTCGTCAGTCGCTGCAACTCGCCGAGCAAGGTGTGCGCGTAGCCCAAGGTCGTATACAGGCCGGCAAGTCCTCACCGGTCGAAGGTACGCGGGCGCAGGTGCAATTGTCCGAGGTACGACTTGAACAGAGTCGTGCCGAGCGCGACCAGGCCAATGCCTATCAGCAACTGGCTCAAGTCATGGGCGCCCCTTTGCCGACCTCGGTGGGTGTTCAGGCTGCCCAACAATCCACGCTGGCGGTGCCATCGACCCGCTTGCTTGAGCGCCTGAATGAAACCGCCGAGCTGCGCTTGGCCAGACTGCAGATCGACCAGCGCGAGGCTACTTTGGGGCTGGAGAAGGCGCAGCGAATTCCTGACCTGACCGTGAGCGTCGGCAGCCAGTACGACGCAACGGAACGGGAGCGGGTCAACGTAGTGGGGCTGTCGATGCCGATTCCATTATTCAACCGCAATCAGGGGAACGTACTGGCGGCCGCTCGGCGCGCCGATCAGGCGCGGGATCTGCGCAATGCCACCGAGCTGCGTTTGCGCACAGAAACCCAGACTGCCCTAGAGCAGTGGCAGACAGCAAATAGTGAAGTGAAGGCGTTCAATCAGACCATCCTGCCCTCCGCGCAGAGTGCAGTCGACAGCGCCACGCGAGGATTCGAGATGGGCAAGTTTGGCTTCCTCGATGTACTCGATGCTCAACGCACCCTAATCAGTGCCCGTAGCCAATACATCCAGGCAGTTGCAGAGGCGACAGACGCGCGGGTGCGCATCGAACGCATTTTCGGTGATCTCGATGTGTTCGGGGTCAGTCCTTGATTTTCAACTTTCACAGCACTGCGCGATGGTTTGGCGCAGAGGAGTTTCCATGAACAAAAAACTGATCGTTGTCGCCGTAGCAACGCTGGCGCTGGGTATTGGCATCGGCTCGATTCGCACGGGCAACTCATCCATCGAAGCCCATGCCGATGAAGCGACGGAGCATGCCGAGCATGCTGAACACGCTGAAAAAGGCGCCGTAGCTGAAGATGAACACGCAGAAGGGGAAGAGGGACATCTGACCCTCAGCAATGAGCAGATCACCGCGGCAGGCATTCAATTGATCGAGGCCGGTGCGCAAAGTATCAATCTCGGTTTGCCATTCCCTGGTGAAGTGCGCTTTGACGAAGACCGAACGGCCCATGTTGTGCCACGAGTACCCGGGGTGGTCGAGTCAGTATCGGTCAATCTTGGGCAATCGGTAAAAAAGGGCCAGTTGTTGGCAGTGATCTCCAGTCAGCAGATCTCTGATCAGCGCAGTGAACAGGCCGCGGCGCAGCGACGTCTGGCGCTGGCACGGACTACTTACGAGCGCGAGAAGCAGTTGTGGGAAAGCAAGATTTCCGCGGAACAGGACTTCCTCCAGGCTCGACAAGCGCTGCAAGAATCTGAAATTGCACTGAACAACGCTCAACAAAAAATCAGCGTACTCAGTGGCAGCATGGTCGCCACCGGTGGCAATCGTTATGAGTTGCGCGCTCCGTTCGACGGCGTTGTGGTGGAAAAGCACCTGACGCCGGGAGAAGTGGTGGACGTGACGAGCAACGCGTTCATCCTTTCGGATCTTTCCAGGGTTTGGGTGACATTCGGCGTTTCACCCAAGGACTTGACCAAGGTGCAGGTGGGCAAGCCCGTCACTGTCAGTGCTCCTGAACTGAACGCCGAGGTGGTTGGCAATGTTGCGTATGTGGGCAGCTTGCTGGGTGAGCAGACACGTACTGCCACCGTGCGTGTGACTCTGGAGAACCCGCAAGGCGCTTGGCGCCCGGGCCTATTCGTCAACGCACTGGTGGCTACCGACAGCCGTGAGGCCAGAGTCGCCGTACCGGAAACTGCGATTCAGACGGTCGAGGACAAACCTACGGTATTCGTGCGCACTGACAGCGGTTTCAAGGCGCAAGCGGTGGAGCTGGGTAGTCGTGCGGACGGTCAGGTGGAAGTGACCAAGGGGCTGGAATCTGGGGTTCAGGTCGCAGCTGCCGGCAGCTACGTTCTCAAATCGGAACTGGGTAAAGCCTCCGCTGAGCACTCTCATTGAACCCGCTCGTTAATAACCTCCACCGATCTGCCCCCTCGACGAGAAGGTTCTCATGTTCGAACGCTTGATCCAGTTTGCCATCGAGCAGCGCATTATTGTGCTGCTCGCCGTTCTACTCATGGCCGGCCTCGGTATCGCCAGTTATCAAAAACTGCCGATCGACGCTGTGCCCGATATCACCAACGTCCAGGTACAAATCAATACCGGCGCCGCCGGATTCTCGCCGCTGGAAACTGAGCAGCGCATCACCTTCCCGATTGAAACTGCCATGGCCGGTCTGCCGGCGTTGGAGCAGACCCGTTCGCTGTCGCGCTCGGGGCTATCGCAGGTTACGGTGATCTTCAAGGACGGTACCGATCTGTTCTTCGCACGGCAGTTGGTCAATGAGCGTCTACAGACTGCAAAAGAGCAATTGCCCGAAGGCGCGGAAGCCGTGATGGGGCCGATTTCGACGGGGCTTGGGGAGATTTTCCTTTGGACCGTCGAGGCGAAGGAAGGCGCACTCAAGGATGACGGCACCCTTTATACGCCGACTGACCTGCGGGTGATCCAGGACTGGATCATCAAACCGCAGTTGCGCAACGTTCCCGGCGTGGCTGAGATCAACACCATTGGTGGGTTCGCCAAGGAGTATCAGATTGCACCCGATCCGAAACGGCTGGCGGCGTACAAGCTTACTCTCACCGATCTGATCACCGCGCTTGAGCGCAACAATGCCAACGTCGGCGCCGGCTACATTGAGCACATTGGCGAGCAGTTGCTGATCCGTGCGCCAGGGCAAGTGGCGAGTACCGAGGATATCGCCAACATCGTCATGGCCAACGTCGACGGCACACCAATTCGGGTAAAAAACGTTGCTACGGTAGAAATCGGCCGTGAACTGCGCAGCGGGGCCGCAACTGAAAACGGTCGTGAAGTGGTGCTAGGTACCGTATTCATGCTAATCGGCGAAAACAGCCGAACAGTCTCCCAAGCAGTTGCAAGCAAGCTTGAGCAGATCAACCGTTCGCTGCCAACTGGCGTCGTCGCGGTGCCAGTTTATGACCGTACGCACTTGGTCGACAAAGCCATCGCCACCGTGAAGAAGAACCTGGTTGAAGGCGCGATTCTGGTGATCGCGATTTTGTTCCTGTTCCTAGGCAACATCCGCGCGGCATTGATCACGGCCATGGTAATTCCACTGTCGATGATGTTCACCTTCACCGGCATGTTCAGCAACAAGGTCAGCGCCAACCTGATGAGTCTTGGCGCACTCGACTTCGGCATCATCGTCGACGGCGCGGTGGTAATCGTTGAAAACACCCTGCGACGGCTAGCCCATGCACAGCAGCATCACGGACGATTGCTGACCCGATCCGAGCGCTTCCATGAAGTGTTTGCAGCAGCCAAGGAAGCGCGACGGCCTTTGATTTTCGGTCAGTTGATCATCATGGTCGTATACCTGCCGATCTTCGCCCTCACTGGTGTAGAAGGAAAAATGTTCCACCCGATGGCATTCACTGTGGTGATCGCGCTGATTGGCGCCATGCTGTTGTCGGTGACCTTCGTGCCCGCAGCCATCGCTTTTTTTGTTACAGGTAAGGTCAAGGAAGAAGAAGGTGTGGTCATGCGCGGAGCTCGTCGGTTTTATGCACCGGCTCTGGCTTGGGTGATGTCCAATCGCACCGCGGCCGTAGGAATGGCGCTGGGCGTGATTGTTCTCAGTGGTGCGGTGACCAGCCGCATGGGCAGCGAGTTCGTACCGAGTCTCAGCGAGGGCGATTTTGCCCTGCAAGCTTTGCGCGTACCGGGTACCAGCCTCACGCAATCGGTGGACATGCAGCAACGCCTGGAAACCTTAATTCTCAACAAAGTGCCGGAAGTACAGCGGGTGTTCGGCCGCACTGGCACCGCCGAGATTGCTTCTGATCCGATGCCGCCGAACATCTCCGACAGTTATGTGATGCTCAAGCCGAAAGATCAATGGCCCGATCCAGGCAAGTCCCGCGAAACTCTGATGGCTGAGCTGCAACAGGCTGCCGCGACATTACCAGGCAGCAACTATGAACTGTCGCAACCGATTCAGCTCCGCTTCAACGAGTTGATTTCCGGCGTACGCAGCGATGTAGCGGTCAAGGTATTCGGTGATGATATGGGCGTGCTCAATGCCACGGCGGCGAAGATTGCCACTGCCATGCAAAAGGTCAACGGAGCGTCTGAGGTTAAGGTTGAGCAAACCACAGGCCTGCCGGTGCTGACTATCAACATCGATCGTGACAAGGCTGCGCGTTATGGACTCAATGTTGGCGACGTGCAGGACACCATTGCCGTAGCAGTGGGAGGACGCCAGGCTGGGACGATGTATGAGGGCGATCGGCGTTTCGACATGGTGGTGCGTTTGTCTGACGCCATGCGCAAAGACATCGAAGGGCTGTCGGACCTGCTGATCCCGGTGCCGGCACCGTTGAACGGCGCAACCAATCAGATCGCTTTCATCGCCCTTGGGGAAGTTGCCAGTCTTGATCTGGTACTGGGGCCGAATCAGGTCAGCCGCGAAAACGGCAAGCGTTTGGTCATTGTCAGCGCTAACGTGCGTGGACGCGATATCGGTTCGTTTGTCGCAGAGGCGGGTAATGTAATCGAGCGTGATGTACAGATTCCGGCGGGTTACTGGACCACTTGGGGTGGGCAGTTCGAGCAACTCCAATCCGCAGCCAAGCGGTTGCAGATCGTGGTGCCGGTGGCATTGCTGCTGGTATTCGCCTTACTGTTCATGATGTTCAACAACATGAAGGATGGACTGCTGGTGTTCACCGGGATTCCGTTTGCCTTGACTGGCGGCGTCATGGCGCTGTGGCTTCGCGACATTCCGCTGTCGATCTCAGCGGGCGTAGGGTTCATTGCGCTATCGGGGGTCGCGGTGCTCAACGGTCTTGTGATGATCGCGTTCATCCGCAACCTGCGGGAGGAAGGACGTTCCCTCTCCGATGCCATCACCGAAGGCGCATTAACAAGGCTGCGTCCGGTGCTGATGACCGCACTGGTGGCTTCCTTGGGCTTCATCCCGATGGCCCTGGCGATCGGTACCGGCGCGGAGGTGCAGCGGCCGCTGGCGACAGTCGTTATTGGCGGGATTCTCTCCTCGACCATCCTCACCTTGTTGATATTGCCGGCGCTATATCAGTTGGCCCATCGACGGGATGAAGAGGTCATCCCGGTTAAATAGGCGCACTCCTTGTGGGAGCGAGCCTGCTAGCAATAGCGGTGACTCAGTCTGCACTACTGCCAACTGATCATCCGTTATCTCGGGCAGGTTCGCTCCCACAGTTCATTTGCTCTAACTCAACTCAATTCGGCTATCGCGACATAACGGATATGTAATTTTCGCGCCACCGTGGCGATAGGTTCGGATTGTTACCCTGAGCTCGTCAATCAAACGAGGCATGAAATTATGAAACTTGCACAACTGAGCATCTTTGCAACTGCGTTGGTGATGTCGTCCATGGTATTGGCCGAAGGCGGCGGCGACAGGACTTTCGAGAAAATGATGGCGGCTAAAGAACGCTCAATGGAACTGTATGTTGCCAAAGAGAAGACGAATGATCCCGTAGTTGTAAATGACAAGAAAGACGACAACGCCAAAGACATGTAAGCGCGTCGCACTTGAATAAGCCTGCCATCAATCACCGATGCCGGGCTTTTTTTTGAGCCAGTTTCTTAAGGAAATGGATATGAAATTTATCAAGTCGATGACGTTCATCGCGGTCATGGCCCTGTCTCTGAATGCGCTCGCTGAGGGCGGTGGTGACAAAACGTTCGATAGGGCAGTCAGCGCAAACTCCAAAGCCATGGAGCAATATGCTGCCAACCTGGGTAAACCTGCACCAGTGATCAAAGACTATAAATACGGGATGAAGTTGGACGTGGTGAAAGTGGTGAGCATGGTCCGACCGCAAGCTTCCTGCGCAGCAGTCCCCACCGTGATGACCTATGAGGACTCCCAGGGGCAACTCAACACCATCAGATACACCGTGGCAGGCGAATGCCGCAGAAATGGTCGCTGAGCCTGTATCACCTCTGTAGGACCTGTCGAGTGCATCGAGTTGGCAATCGTTCGATTTCCAAAGACAAGTTCATAAAACCGCTGCCTTGTTGCACTCTACAACTCGAGTGAGTGAATCCTGAGCAAATAAAAAAGGCGCCCCGAAGGACGCCAAAAGATTCACCTCTTACCAAAGGAGCAAGGGAGCTTCTAAAGGTGAATTTGTATCAAACGCGAAATCAGAGAATCGCCAACGGATACTCGATGATCACCCGGACCTCATCCAGATCCGACTCAAACGCCGTAGCGCGGGTAGTGGCCTGGCGCAAGCGCAGCGACATATCTTTCAGCGAACCTGTCTGCACGACATATTTGACTTCAATGTCCCGCTCCCAGCGCTTCTGATCAGTCAGAGGATTGCCATCAGCATCACGGCGCATGTAGGTGGCGTTGGCGTTCGAGTAGTCGGCATCGGTGCCGCGGGCGTAGCGGGTCATGAACGAGAGGCCCGGAACTCCGTAGCTGTCCATGTTGAGGTGATAACGCACCATCCACGAACGCTCCTTGGGGGAGTTGAAGTCGCTGTACTGGATGGAGTTGTCGAGGAAGATCGAGTCGGACTGGCGCAGATAATCGAAGTCGTCGTTGCCGTTGTTGCGCTGGTGCGACAAGGCCACGGAGTGCGCGCCGAGTTTCACCCCGACCCGGCCGCTCCAGATGTTATTGTCGAACTTGCCAAGCAGTTGTTTGCCTTCGTCGACCGCTTTGTAATAGTTCAGGTCGCCAAACAGCGACAGGTCATCAGATAGCGGATAAGTCCAGGCGTTTCCGGCGTAGTACTGGTTCCAGGCATCTTTCAGGCGGCTGGAATACAGACTGAAACTGAGGTTCTTGTTCAGCGAGTAGTCGCCGCCGAAATATGCGATCCACGGCGAGTCGACCGGGCCGGCATAGAAGGTCGCGAAGTTCTCGCGCATATCGCTGGATACCGGTTGGCTCATCGCATGCAGACGGCCGCCTTGGACCGACAGACCTTCGATACTGGTGTTGGTGGCCGTCACACCGCGGAAGCTTTCCGGCAGCAATCGGGAGTCACCCGCCGCCACCACCGGAGTAGCGGGGAATACATCACCAACCTTGACCACGGTATCGAAGGCCCGCACTTTGGCGGCGCCACCGACCTTGGTGTATTCGTCCCGCGCTTCACCGTCACCATTGACGGGGAGCACATCAAACGAGCTGCGACCACCATTGCGGCCGTCACCCGTGTCGAGCTTCAAACCGATCATCGCAAATGCATCGACCCCGACCCCGACGGTGCCTTGAGTAAAGCCGGATTCGAACTTGCCAATAATGCCCTGAGCCCAGGCTTCAGAGTAACCATTGCCTGTGGGACTGGACTGGCCTTTACGATAATCACGATTGAAGTAGAAGTTTCGGTTAAGTACCGACAGGCTGCTGCCCTCGATAAAGCCCTCTGCTTTATCTTCCGCAAACACCATGGACGGCCCGGAGCCGACAACCACCGCTAAAGCGGCTATCGACATTTTTGAATTGTTAAGCATCAATCACTCCTTGGTTTCGGCAGAACTGGAACCTGCGTCGGCGTGGGTTTTATTGTTCGGCGGACAAAGTCCCGCCGGCATGGTCGCCGCGTGACATCTTTGCAAGTTGCAGATAACGCCAAGGTGATTGGGTGATTACAATTTCGTTAGGTGGGTGGAGGTCCTTAATAGTTAGCTCTGATTGGGATAGCGATAGTGGCCAGACAGTTGGATGCCCCCTGATTCGGAGGGTGCTTCGCCGATCTGATCGAGACAATCTTGAACCCAGATGTAGGTGATGTCGCCACACCAGACTTGATTCGGCGCTGGCACATCAAACACTCGATTCAAGATATTCGGAATGTCAGGCCGCTCAACCTCCATCACCTTCCAGTGTCCGTCGTAACGGTCCTCAATGGTCCAGTCGTAGGCGCAGGTGTGGTTTTGACGCTGGCGGCGGACATCGTTCTAGCAGCGCAAGACGCCTATTTTTATTTACCATTCATCAAGACGCTGGGCCTGTTACCGGATGGTGGCGCTTCTTGGTTCTTGCAGCGTCACATTGGCAGAGCGTGCGCAGTGGAGTTGAGTCTCACTGGTAAACGTCTATCAATTATTTCCGGCAGCCTGCGTAAAAACCGCATCAGCGCCAACATAGAGGGTGACTTTGGTAGGCGCGGCGGAGGCTGTAGAGATTACGGTTCTCCATTTTTATGGAAATGCCAGTTAATAACCAATCAATAACGTTCTGCGCCCAACCGAAACGGCTTGTCGCTGACCGGCAATAGGCGGTGGTTTCAAGCTAGTCAGGGAAGGTATCGATATCGAGAACTATGTGGAGGAGATGACCGAAATTGAGGTGGGTCGATCAATTTCTAGTCATTGATTCAAGGGGATTTATTGCCCGAGCCGGGAGTTCCTTGCGCACGACGCAATGCGACGTTGCATTCTATCCATATTCTCTCGAGGTGCAGTGCCGCCAATGTTTTTCGCCTGGCAAACATCCTGCGGGTGACCTTCATTGGAAAGTCAGCGCCGCCGAATTTCAGGAGTCCATGGCATGAGCGTTTCATCGAGCGGCACAGCAGCGGCGATCACAAAAGCGTCAATGACGAGGGGAATGGTTCTTCTCTTTGCGTTTTGTTGTGGGGCCATCGTGGCCAACATCTATTACGCACAACCAATCATTAGCTTGATCGCCCCGGATATCGGCATGTCGAATGGCAGCGCCAGCTTTATCGTATCGCTGACTCAAATTGGTTATGCACTGGGCCTGTTTTTCCTGATTCCGTTGGCGGACCTCATGGAAAACCGCCGACTGATGATCGCGACGATCGTGGTTACGATCTTCAGCCTGATTGCCGCGGGTCTGGCCAGGCAGCCGAGCGTGTTTCTTGTCGTCTCGGCGCTCATCGGTTTCAGCTCAGTCTCCGTGCAAATGCTGATTCCATTGGCCGCGCATCTGGCGCCGGAGGAGTCTCGCGGCCGAGTGGTGGGCGGGATCATAGGGGCTTGTTGTTGGGGACCCTGCTTGCGCGGCCGCTGTCGAGTCTGGTTGCTGATCATTTTGGCTGGCGGGCCGTGTTTATCGGCGCGGCTGCGTTGATGCTGGTCATTTTCGTGGTGATCGGCATGACCATGCCCAAATGGCAACCAGCCCATCGCGCGTCGTATGGCCAGTTGCTGAAATCCCTTGGGCAACTGTTTTGCCGCGAACCCGTATTACGTCAGCGAGCCCTCTATCAAGGGTTGATGTTTGCCGCGTTCAGTCTGTTCTGGACCGCTGTGCCGATGGTATTGAGCCGTGAATTCGGCCTCACGCAAAGTCAGATCGCGATTTTCTCTCTGGTCGGCACCATCGGTGCAATCGCCGCACCTACCTGACAGGTATCGACAGCTCTTTGACTCTTTTGGACGCGCAACGGGCGCTGTTCGCTGCACAGCAAAAATTGATCAGTGATCAGTTGGCTGAGCGAGTAGCGACCATTGATTTGTTCAAGGAGCTGGGAGGAGGGTGGAAAGGCTGATCTCTTTCGGATAGCTCACTCTCACGATTACGGACAAAGCGTTGATGCTGAATCAGCGCTGAGTGAAAGCGGCGAAGCCAGCCGTTCTCGAAGTGCAGGTTGATTGGATTGATGCAAATGGTGGTCAAAACGAATGCAATTGATTGGTCAGGTCGAATGCAAACAGGTGTCAATAGGAGTGCAATTTCGCATAGGCCGAAGAAGTCTTAATGGTCGACTTCAATGTCCCCAAGCAAGCTGGACAGTGAATTCCCATTTTTATCCCAAGGCTAGGTGGAATTCACAAGACGATAATCATTAAGTCGCTTGACGAAGCGCGACCTGCATCCAAACGGGAATCTCACTGTTAGTGAGCTTCTTGAATTCAGACGAGCTCATCTTGGCTTTGATACTGGCTATGACAGCGCCATTCATGCCTTTTTTGCCTAAGTAGAAGAGGGCGCAAAGTGCTAATCCGGCTTTGGTGCCGGCATGCTGCAGTTTCTGGGGGGAGACGTGGAGCAAGTGAACGAGCGCTCCGCCAACTGCTACCTTGCGAGTGGCACCGCTTGTGTAAAAAACTGGTTTGATTTGCATCTGGGTACTCAGCCCAAAAGATCTGACCGCTTCTGCACCATGCACCTGAATAATCTCGCTATTACGTCTAGCGATTATTCGGAGAATTGATTGGGTACTTGGCCGCGCATAACCAGCGAAATGACTGAGCTTTGGTCGCATGTAAATACCGCGACTCAAACGCTCCAACTCACCTGATGCAACTAGGCGAGATAAGGTTTTAGCCACTGCTGTGCGGGAACCTGTGTCAACGAATCGATCGATGCCGAATGGCTGTCCTTTGGGAGTGTACTTGATGCGCTTGGCGATATTGGCGGTAAGAGACATACCACTCACCAGTTTTTAGCGAAAAGTTAGCAAGTTCCTGCCTTTTTTCAAAGGCTCAGCGTCGCGACGGCGTCGCAGGGATTTAGACATTTCTATCTTCAATCGTAGAGCTCAAGAAGAGGGGCGTGAACCCATTCTTCATATGTTCTTCCACCTTTCCAGCTAGCAAAATCTCATTTGAAGTGGGGTAATGACGCAAGAGCCGCCGAGCCTCGTTGCGTATGGGCTCGGGCAACGCTTGATCACGGGATAGAACCACCAGAAAGTCTCTGGCCTGAATTATCGATCGCATACGCTCATGCGGCATCGTCATCATTGACTCCTTAGGTAGGGGAGCGAACAAGGCTTGCGCCATCGCATCGCTGGGAATGCTCGATGTCAATCGCGCTTTCTTTTGACGGCTGTGAATATAACCCTAACGCTTTTTAGGTTCACATCGGTGTTCACGCCTAAATGAGAGTAGGTTCGATCAGGAACCTTGAAAAGCGGAACCCGCTCACCCTGTTGATTAATCGCCTCACTTGCCTCCAAGAGCGGCTCCATTTTCCATTGGCCGGTTTCATTTACAAAACCGGGAGTAACGTACTGAATGGAGTGCACCCGAAATGACTGGTGCTGAACCTTGAGAATGTCTTTTAACGCGTCAAATGATGACACCATGAACATTTCACCTACGAACTCCTTTCCGTAGCGTACGTGCGCTTCGAGGTAAAACCAAGGGATCATGACCGTCTGCCGCATGAACGGGCGCCCCAGAAAATCGGCATTGAAAAGGCTGGAAATAATCGTCGGCCCTTCGTGATCCGTGCTCATCGCTGGTACCTCAGTATCTCGAGCGAACAATATATGTTGTAGTCATATATTGCGCAATGTCGCCTTATCGTTCCTTTTGTGAGAGAGCAAAATGGAACTGAAAGAAGCATTTGGGGCGACGCTCCGACAGGCTCGTCTTCGGAAAGGCCTGACGCAGGAGCATTTTTCGTTAGTAAGTAGCCGCACCAATGTCAGTTTGCTTGAGCGGGGGGGCACGAGCCCGACGCTTGCGAAGCTCGAGGAGTTGTGCAGCGTTTTGGAGGTTCATCCTGTCAGCCTTATTGCAGCGTGTTACATGCGAAAAGAAAACATCAGGGATCTCAAGGCGTTTCTAGCTCAAGTTCGGAAAGATCTGAAAGCCATTGGCTCCTGAAAAAACTTTGCTGGCAGGCTAGGTGGTGAGCACCAAACGACCGCCCTTCGCCTCTGCCCTCACCTGCCTGCACGTTTTTTGCCCGCTCTTAGTTATGGGGAAGCTGTGGCCAACCAGGCGACGGATTCGGCCAACTCTGTGAACGTTAGCGCCATCGACGTGGAAATCATGATCGGAATTGGACTCCGCACTACATGGATGATGGCTACCGAAAGCTTTCATATAGTTACAGGGCACTATATGGAAAATAACTTGTTGATTTTGATTTGCTTATTATTTAGGTGTAGTTGTGCGCAACGTATAGTTTTTCCGGCTTACCTGGTGGATCAACACCTGCCGGCGACGGTGGGTACCACGGTGCTCGCGCTGATCGGCCTGTTCAACATCTTCGGTACCTACACCGCCGGCTGGCTCGGCGGGCGCATGTCCAAACCGCGCTTGCTGACTGGCCTATACCTGTTGCGCGCCGTGGTGATCGGGTTGTTCCTGTGGGCGCCCGTGACGACGACCAGCGCCTACCTGTTCGGGATGGCCATGGGGTTCCTGTGGTTGTCGACCGTTCCCTTGACCAACGGCACCGTGGCCACCTTGTTCGGCGTACGAAACCTGTCCATGCTCGGTGGGATTGTTTTCCTGTTTCACCAGCTCGGGTCATTTCTCGGTGGCTGGCTGGGCGGGGTGGTGTACGACCGGACCGGGAGCTATGACTTGATCTGGCAGGTGGCGATCCTCTTGAGCCTGATGGCTGCCGCGCTTAACTGGCCCGTGCGTGAGCGGCCCGTGGCGCGTCTGCAAAGCCAGTTGAGTGCGACATGAACAGCCTCTGGCCGCGTCTGGTGATCGTCGCTGTCTGCGCCTTGCTGCTGGCCGTGGCTTGGTGGGGCTGGCATCAGGGCGGCCTGGCGTTGATGCAGCTGGGCATGGGGGCGTGCTAGAGGGCGGCATTCTTCAAGGACGCTTGCTAGCAGCAAGTGAGGGCGAGTAACTTCAATCTCACAAGAACTCTCAAGGAAGCACCGATATGCTGATGCGCTGGCTGGCGGTTCCCGCGTTACTGGTAGCGTTTACCGGATTGGCCCAGGCGGCAGAGTGCCCGGCGCTGCTCGAAGGCTCGTTGCCCAAGCTGCGCGCCAAAGAATCCATCGATCTGTGCCAGCGTTTCGCCGGCAAGCCGCTGGTGGTGGTCAATACCGCCAGCTTCTGTGGTTTCGCCCCGCAGTTCAAAAGCCTCGAGGCGCTCAATCAGCGCTACAAGGAACAGGGGCTGGAGGTGATCGGTGTGCCGTCCAATGACTTCAAGCAAGAGTCCAGGGACGGCGCCGAGACCGCCAAGGTCTGTTACGTGAACTACGGCGTGACCTTCACCATGACCGAACCGCAGAAGGTCCGTGGCGACGATGCCACGCACCTGTTCCAGGTCCTCGCCAAACAAAGCGGCGCGCCGAAGTGGAATTTCTACAAGTACGTGGTCGATCGCCAGGGCAAGGTGATTGCCAGCTTTTCCAGCCTGACCAAGCCCGATGATCCCGAGTTCATTGAGGCGGTAGAGAAAGCCCTGGCTTCGCCACCGTTGGCTTCCACCCCCTGATCTGTGGGAGCGAGCAGGCTCGCTCCCACAAAAAAGCGCTTACAAAAAAGCCCCGCCTCTGTGTCAGAGAGCGGGGTTTTTTTTGATTCAGGCGGCGAGTCTTTCAGGCTCGCTGACGGTCATCAGAAGCGGTAAGTCGCGCCGACACCGAAACCGTTTGCACTGTTTTCGTACTTGGCGTTGTAGGACTGACCCAGACCATTTTGTCGGGCGACATTGACAGATTCTTCCTTGAGGTAGGAATAAGCCACGTCAATGGTCCAGTCGTCTGTTGGGTTGAAGCCCGCACCGACACTGAAGATTGTCCGGTCGCCGGTAGGAATGCGTGGCGAACGATCAGTGTTGTTGGTAGGCGACTGGTCAAAGGTGAGACCGGTACGCAGTACCCACTGCTTGTTCAACTGGTAGGAAGTACCCACGGCGTACGCCCAGGTGTCATGCCAGTTCTGATCTTCCTTGATGGTGCCAACGATTTGTGGGGCAAGTGCGCCACCACTGAGTGCGCTTACGCCTTCGTTGTTGACCGTAATGTCTTTCAGGCGGCTCCAGCGAGTCCAGGTCGCACCGGCATAGAGCTTCCAGGCATCGTTGATATCTTGAGTCACGGAAAGGTCATAGGACTCAGGTGTTTCGATCTTCAACGACGCATCGTAACGGCTGGTTTTGAGTAGCTGAGGCGGCACATTGGTGCCGGCAGTTACTTCGGTATGGCCGTCGAGCTTGTAGTTCACTTTCGAGTGATAGGTCAGGCCCACGCGAGTAGTGTCGGTGGCTTGCACCAAGACGCCGGCGGTAAAGCCCCAGGCCGTATCGTCGCCCTTGATCTGAATATTGTTGTCGCCAGTCCCGCGAACAGGGAGAGCAATGTCCGATTCCAGTGTGCCGGAAATACGGTTGATGGTAGGGCCAAAACCGATCGATACTTTGTCATTGAAGGCGTAGCTGACAGTTGGCTGCAGAGAGATGACTTTAACTTCGCTCTTGCTGCCGAATGCGCGACCCTGATAGCCGCTTTCGTAGTCGGTGATCAGTCCGAACGGAGCGTAGACACCAAAGCCGACCGACCATTCATCGTTGAGTTTATTTGTATAGAAACCCATCGGTACCGAGGTGAACGGAACCATATCGCCTTTGTTGGTTCCGGTTGAACGCCCGCTGGTATCGCTGATATCGCTCGAGGCATCGATCGCTGCGATACCACCAGTGATTTGCTGGCCTTTGAGGCGCGACATGCCGGCAGGGTTGCCAAATACGGTGGATGCGTCGTCGGCAGCGGAAGATCGCCCGGCAAAACCTGTCCCCATCCCGCTGATGCTTTGTTCGTTGAGGGCGAAACCACTCGCGAAGATCTGGGTGGATGCCAAGGCAACGGCGAGGCTAATGGTGGTTTTGAGCATTACTTTTTTCATTATTAGAACTCCTGGTGATCACCGGGGCGAAAATTACCAACATTTTCGTCCCAGCGCCATAGGCTGTAATGCTTGATTTAGAGCGGTTTTGTAGGACAATCCGACCAAATTCGCTGCCAGTTGAGCGATCTTTGGATTCGGGGCACTCAGCAGGCGACCTGATTCAGCGGTGCAACACAGGTTTGCCAGGCGCAGGTGAAGTCTCGCAGGCGTCCCTGGGGCTGGAAGGTCTGGCGCCAGATTCGCGCCATGCCCAGCAAGTCGTCTGGTTCGGGGAGGGGGGTATTCTGTTCTTCGACCAGCAGCCAGGCGATGGCGGTGGCGTAACGCAGGTTGACGGTCAATTCCAGGTGCGGGCCGCTGAGGAATGCATGTTGGCTGGCCAGGCCACGCACCAGGCTGGCGCGTTCCGGATCGAGTGCCAGGTAATGGTCCCAAAGTGCCTGGTGGCGGGGTTCGGCGATTCGATACAGGCCGTGTCCACGGCGGTCATGCAGGGCGGAACCAAGGGCTGACTGGCTGGCGGCGATGCCTAGCAGCAGGGATTCGGCGGTTGCGCTATGGCGTCCCAGGTAGATCAAGGTCGGACGGATCACATAACGGCACAGTTCGCTGGCAGCGATACCCATAAAACCCTCGATACATCAAATTGGCGACGAACCTGAAAGGCTTTGGCAGCGGTGAATCGACTCAGGCTCGTCGGAAGCGGATCAAGCCCGCTTGAGTTGAAGTCTAGTGTCATATTCACCGCGTAAAGGACTGTTTTTAAAATATTTCTGTCGGCGAGTTATAAACGTTATATCTATCCGTGCTTAGTCATCGTGAAACCTTGCGCAACAAAAAGCCCCGCTTTTCGGGCGGGGCTTCTGGTGTTTCAGGCTTGCTGGCGTATCAGGCGACCAGGGCCTGACGCGTACGCTCGATGACCGCCTGCAGCGGTTCGGCGCTGGAATACTGGTCGGGGTACAGGCGTTCGCTGTGACGCGCGATGCCGTGTTCGTTGACCAGGGTGAAGCTGAAACAGCCTTTGCGAGCGGCCATGATCAGGCAGTTCATCGGTGCAAAAGCGTTGGTTAGGGTGCGGATGGCATCCTGGGTGTGGATTTGAGTAGACATAGTCATTGGGTGTTCCTACAAGCGACACGGATAAGAGCCGTGCAAAATTAAAACGTTCCAGTAACGACGACCACCGTTGGTCGAACGAAGAACCCAGACTGGAACAAAGCAGCCAGTTTGAAGCGCTGATAAATTGGCGCGCTTGGGCTGGCAGGTAGGTACTTAGGAGGGCAGGCAACACATCAAGGGCAAAGGTTCTGGGCCCGGGGTGAAGATCCTGATCAATTTGCAGGCTGGTTCGGTCAGCGTAAATGAGCTTGGCAACACCCTTTGCTTTCGATTCAAAGGCTGTGTTGGCGCAAGATTTACCTGGAAACCATCGAGGTGGTCGATCCCGCTTTTTCGGTAGCGGCTTCCTGTGGGAAGGCTGCGCCGGGGGGATTTGTTCGACCAGAATTGACTTTCAGCTTGGTACTAACGCCGCGGATAGTAACGGATTGAAAAGGCAAAGGGAAGTGTGCTGGTAAAAAAATCTGGATGGTCGCTTGGCGTCATCCTTCGTCGACGGCGCCTGGAAACCGTTCGGTCATCGCGCACAAACCGACCGGCGGTCATCGCTCGAAGCCGCCTGGGGCGGGGGTTTACCGAAGGGTTATCCCCAGGAATCAAGAAAAATGCGCCGAAAAAACCCGGTGATATAACCGTCCAGAAGGTAGTTGTGCACATTAGTTGCCTGGACTGTCACCGCGCTGTCATCCAGCCTTCAACTGCAGTGGGTGCCTGTAACCAAAATTTAAGTCAATGAAAAATATCGTCTTTTTTAACTGGTGAAAAAATCGTCAGTTTGACTGCAGGCCCCATTCCATAAGCCTTTGCGCGAGTTCAATGACGGTTGTCCACTGAGTTATCCACAGCTTCTGTGGATTGTCCCGAGCGCTTGCTCTAGGACGGGCGTGCCGGGTTTTTTTCGGCTTTACCTGTAAGAAAAAGAGAGTAAAGTGGCGCGCCTTCCGATCTGCCCACAGTGCTTTATGAAGTTTCGTACACCACCTCCTTCCTCTTCCGCCAAATCGTCCACGGTTACCTCCCCCAAGCGCTTTTCGATGCGGGTAGCCGAGTGGTTGCTGGACAGCCCACGCCTGGGCGAGAACCCCAACGTCAAACACATCGCCGGACGTTTGCTCAAGCAACCGGCCCGAGAAGGCGTCGTCGCCGCGCAAAGCAGGCTGGGGCAACTGATGTGCCGTGAATGCGGCAATGCCCGGGATCGCCGGATTGGCCAGGATCTCTTGCGTCAAGCCGCGCGGGCAGGGGACTTGCGCGCGCAGCAGGAACTGGGCCTGATCGAAGACTGAGCTGTCCAAGACCTGACGCCTTGGTTAACCTTCAGGCTTTACCTCAATGGCAGGAGTGGCTATGGCTATGGACTTGACCAGCGCATTGCTGGGGCTGGCGGGCGCGGCGTTGCCATTGCTGGTGTTGGCCTGGCAACTGCAGCGCCGGGCGAGCACCGCCCAGGCCCAGGCGTCGCTGCTGGAAGAGCGCCTGGCCACGGCGAACCTGGCGCAGGATGGCCTGAATGCGCAACTTGAGGCCTGTCGCGATGAAATCGCCGATCTCAGTCAAGCCCACGCAGCCAGGCAGGCGGACCTCGCCGCCGTGCGCCGTGAGGTCGAGCTGCTGCAAATCGAACGTGACGATGCCCGCGATGCTGCTCACGCCTGGAATATCGAACGCGCCGGCAAAGAAGTCGAACTGCGCCGCCTCGACGCCCTGGCCGCTTCTCTCAAGGCCGAGCTGCGCGAGCAACAAGAAAGCCATCAGCAGCGCCTCAACGACCTGCAGGGCTCGCGGGACGAGCTGCGTGCGCAGTTCGCCGAACTGGCCGGGAAAATCTTCGACGAGCGCGAGCAGCGTTTTGCCGAAACCAGCCAGCAGCGCCTGGGGCAATTGCTCGATCCGTTGAAAGAGCGCATCCAGTCTTTTGAAAAGCGCGTCGAGGAAAGTTATCAGGCTGAAGCCCGAGAGCGCTTTTCCCTGGCCAAGGAACTGGAGCGCCTGCAACAGCTCAACCTGCGCCTGAGCGACGAAGCCACCAACCTGACCCGCGCCTTGAAAGGACAGAAAACCCAGGGCAACTGGGGCGAGTTGATTCTGGAGCGCGTGCTTGAGCATGCGGGGCTGGAGAAGGGGCGCGAGTACCAGACCCAGGTCAATCTCAAGGGCCCGGACGGCGAGCGTTTCCAGCCGGACGTGATCATTTACCTGCCCGGCGACAAGCAGGTGGTCGTCGACTCCAAGGTCAGCCTGACGGCCTATCAGCAGTACGTGGCGGCCGAAGACGAAGCCATCGGCCAGATCGCCATCAAGCAACACGTGCTGTCACTGCGCAACCACGTCAAGGGCTTGGCCGGCAAGGATTACAAACGCCTGGACGGCTTACACAGCCTGGACTTCGTCCTGTTGTTCGTGCCGATCGAAGCGGCGTTTTCCGCTGCGTTGCAGGCAGAGCCCACACTGTTCCAGGAAGCCTTCGACCGCAACATCGTGATTGTCAGTCCGACCACGCTGCTGGCGACCCTGCGTGTCATCGACAGTCTGTGGAAGCAGGAGCGGCAAAGCCAGAACGCCCGGGAAATCGCCGAGCGGGCCGGGTGGCTGTACGACAAGTTCGTGCTGTTCATCCAGGATCTCGACGAAGTCGGCAATCGCTTGCAGCAACTGGACAAGGCCTACAGCTCGGCGCGCAACAAGCTGACAGAAGGACGCGGCAACCTGGTCAGCCGCAGTGAGCAGCTCAAGCTGCTGGGGGCGCGGGCGAGCAAGAGCCTGCCAGCAGACTTGCTGGAGCGGGCGATGACCGATGTTGACGGCTTGGTCGAATTGCCGGAATAGGCGAGCCTGCCCGCGATTGTTGATCGTTCCCACGCTTTGCGTGGGAATGCATCCCGTGACGCTCCGCGTCACCCTTGCACCCGACTCAAGCCTTGCGTCGAAAGCGGAACGCGGAGCGTCCCCGGCGGCATTCCCACGCGGAGCATGGGAAGGATCGGTGCGCAAGGCTCGCGAGCTACAGCGACAGCGTTATAGCGGCAAATGCCGACTCAACAACGCCCGCAACGCCGCCGGTTTCACTGGCTTGGCCAAATAATCCAACCCCGCAGCATGCACCTGGGCCACGGTCTCGGGGCGTCCGTCGGCGCTGATGACCACGCCGGGCACCGGCTCGCCCAGTCGGGTGCGCAGCCACGCCATCAGTTCGGTCCCGGTTTCGCCATCGTCCAGGTGGTAATCCACCAGTGCCAATTGCGGGCGCAGGCCATCGCTGAGCAGGGCCATGCATTCCTCGCGGTTACGCGCGGTCCAGACTTGGCAGCCCCAGCGGGTGAGCAGGCTGTTCATGCCGATCAGGATGCTGTCCTCATTGTCGATGCACAGTACCCGGGCGCCGCTGGGCAGTTTGCCATTGAGTTCGGCGGGCTGGGCCGGCAGCGCGGCTTGGGCGCGGGCCAAGGGGACGCTGACGCTGAACACGCTGCCGCGTCCCGGCCACGAGCGTACCTGCAGCTTGTGCCCCAGCACGCGACATAGTCCGTCGGCGATCGCCAGCCCCAGGCCAAGCCCTTTTTCGGCGCGGGTCTGATGGCTGTCGAGGCGTTTGAATTCTTCGAAGATCACCTGTTGCTTGTCTTCCGGAATGCCTGGCCCACGGTCCCACACTTCAAGGCTCACCTCACCCTGGCGACGGCGCACGCCCAGCAGCACCGGCCCCTTGGCATAGCGGAAAGCGTTGGTGAGGAAATTCTGCAGGATGCGGCGCAACAGCTTTATGTCGCTGTTGATGCGCAGCGAACTGCCTCTGACGCGAAATTCCAGGCCCTGGTCTCGCGCCAGCGCCTTGAACTCGGCACCCAGGGTGTCAAACAATTCATTGATTGCGAACGGCTTGGCATCCGGGTTGATCTTGCCGTTTTCCAGGCGGGAAATGTCCAGCAAATCGCTGATCAGGTCTTCGGCCGATCGCAGCGAGCTGTCCAGGTGCTGGACCAGTTTTTGCGCCTCGGTGGACAAGCCGTCGTCCTGGTGATTAAGCGCCGCGGAAAACAGGCGCGCGGCGTTCAACGGTTGCATGAGGTCATGACTGACCGCCGCCAAAAACCTTGTTTTCGACTGGTTCGCGGCCTCGGCGGTGCCCTTGGCTTCGGTCAGGGCGACGTTGAGTTGCGACAGCTCGTGTGTGCGTTCGGCGACACGCTGTTCCAGGCCCTCATTGGCCTCGGTCAACGCCTGCTCGGCTTCGCGGAACGCGGTGATGTCGGTGAAACTCATGACGAAGCCGCCGCCAGGCATCGGGTTGCCGATCAGTTCGATCACCCGGCCATTGGGGAACAGCCGTTCGGACGTGTGCGCCCGGCCTTGACGCATCCAGTGCAGGCGACGCGCAACGTGCACTTCCGCTTCACCGGGGCCGCACAAGCCGCGCTCAGCGTTGTAGCGGATGATGTCGGCAATCGGCCGGCCGACGCTGATCAGGCCATCCGGGTAGTTGAACAGCTCCAGGTAGCGGCGGTTCCAGGCCACCAGCTTCAGCGACTGGTCGACCACGCTGATGCCCTGGGTGATGTTCTCGATCGCGCCTTGCAGCAGCGCGCGGTTGAATTGCAGGACTTCGGAAGCCTCGTCGGCGATGCGCACGACGTCTTCGAGTTGCATTTCACGGCCTTCAATGGCGGCTTTTACCACCGCCCGCGTCGATGAAGCCCCCAGCACACCCGCGAGCAATCGTTCAGTGTGGGCGATCCACTCACCATCGGCGTTCTGGTTCGGATTGAAGCCCTTGCCCTGGCGGTAGGCAAAACGGATGAAGCTCTGCCGCGCGCGTTCTTCACCGACGAAGCGCGCGGCCAGTTGCAGCAGATCGTCGATCTGTACCGCGAGCATCGAGCGGGCGCTGGGCCGGGCACTGATTTCCTGGCCGATGAAGCGCCCGGCCTGCCAGTGCTCCGACACGCGGGTGCGCGACAACACCGAGACCCAGGCGAACAGCGTGAAGTTGCCCGCCAGCGACAGCACCACGCCTTGGGTCAGCGGGGTGATCGGCAGGTTCAACGGGTTGCTGTGCAGCCACGCCAGGCCCGGAAAACTGTTCAGGGATAAACCGAGGCTGTGGGCGGCAATCGGCAGGATCAGTGTGTAGAACCACAGGAATGTACCGGCGGCGAGGCCGGCAAATACGCCGCGGCGGTTGGCCTGTTTCCAGTACAACGCGCCGAGCATCGCCGGTGCCAGTTGCGTCACGGCGGCGAAGGCGATCTGGCCGATGGTCGCCAGGCTGGCGGTCGATCCCAGCAGGCGATAGCTGACGTAGGCCAGCAGCAGGATGACCACGATGGTCACGCGGCGCACCGACAGCATCCACTGGCGGAACACCTCGAACGGTCGCTCGGCATTGTTGCGGCGCAGCAGCCAGGGCAGCAGCATGTCGTTGGAGACCATGGTCGACAGCGCCACGCTGGCCACGATCACCATGCCCGTGGCCGCCGATGCGCCGCCGATAAAGGCCAGCAACGCCAGGGCAGGATGAGCCTGGGCCAGCGGCAGGCTGATGACGAAGGAGTCCGGCAGCACTGAGCTGGGCAGCAGCATTTGGCCCGCCAACGCGATCGGCACGACAAACAACGCCGCCAGGGCCAGGTAGGCCGGGAACACCCATTTGGCCAGGCGCAGATCCTGCGGGTCGATGTTCTCGACCACGGTCACGTGAAACTGCCGCGGCAGGCAGATGATCGCCATCATCGCCACGCCGGTCTGCACCACCATCGATGGCCAGTTGATGGTCTCCTTCCAGTATTCCTCCAGGCGCGGGGCGAGCATGGCCTGGTCGAACAGGTCATCGAAACCGTCGTAGAGGCCGAAGGTCACGTAGGCGCCCACCGCCAGGAAAGCGAACAGCTTGACCAGCGACTCGAACGCAATCGCCAACACCATGCCGCGGTGGTGTTCCGTGGCGTCGAGGTTGCGCGTGCCGAAGACAATGGTGAACAGCGCCAGGACGAGGGACACCACCAGTGCAGTGTCTTGCGCGCGAACGCCCATGGCATCGGCGCCGGCACCGATCAGCAGGTTCACGCCGAGCACGATGCCCTTGAGCTGCAGTGCGATGTAGGGCAGCACGCCGACCAGGCAGATCAGCGCCACCACCACCGCCAGGGACTGCGATTTGCCGTAGCGGGCGGCAATGAAGTCGGCAATCGAGGTGATGTTCTCCTGCTTGCTGATCATCACCATTTTTTGCAGGACCCACGGCGCACCAAGCAACAACAGGATCGGCCCGAGGTAGATCGGCAGGAAGGACCAGAGCTGCTCGGCCGCCTGGCCCACCGCGCCGAAAAAGGTCCAGCTGGTGCAGTAGACCGCCAGCGACAGGCTGTACACCCAGGCCCGCATCCGCGGCGGCAAGGGCGCGCTGCGGCGGTCGCCGTAGAAGGCGATGGCGAACATGATGGCCATATAGGCCAGGGCGACGACGGCAATCAGCCCGCTGGACAGCGACATGGGAACTCCAGGCAACCAAAGACACCCGGGCCTCCCGCCCGGACAGACAGTCTCGCACGATGGCCGGGGTTAGTCAGTGTCGACCAAGGTCGTGGCGTGGCGGGGGGTCGCAGGGTTGTGGGCTGTCAGATCTTTGGTGTCTGTGCGGTCCTCATTCGCGAGCAAGCCCGCTCCCACATTTAATCCGTGTACGACGCAGATCCAATGTGGGAGCGGGCTTGCTCGCGAAGGCGGCCTCACTGCCCCAACGCAATCTCGATCAACCGATGCAACTCCTCACTCTCCAGCGGCGCCTCGGAAAACAGGATACGAAACACAATGGGGGCCGCCACCATATTGATCAGCCGGTCGACGCCAGGCTTGGGCTGATCCGGGTAGCGATCCAGAATCACCTGCAATTGCCCGCCAATGATCGTCGCGCAGTAGCTCGGTTTCAGGCTCGATTGCACGTCGCGCAGCATGTTCCGACCGGGCGCGGAGCTCATCTCGTCCAGGTACTGGTCCGCCCAGGCTCGCACATCACCCAGCAGGCTGCCGGTATTGGCCGACTCGGTTTCCGGTTGCATGCGGGCCAGGGCGACGTCCGCCAGCAGCGCCGACAGGTCGCCCCAGCGCCGATAAATGGTCGAAGGCGTGACCCCCGCGCGCGCGGCAATTTGCGGCACGGTGACGCTGGCGCGGTCTTGCTCTTCAAGCAGTTCGCGCACGGCGGTGTGGATGGATTCCTGAACCCGGGCGCTGCGGCCGCCGGGACGTAGAGTGGGTGCTGTCATTGCAAATGTCCTGTTTCTCGGGGCTCTGTAGGGCCATGCACCGGACCTTAACACAAAGAATTTGCTTTAAGCGCCAATCGATAGCACACTCCGCAAAAGCAAAAAATTAGCTTTTGCGGAGCGTGTCCATGCCCAATTCCCATCCGAACCGTGCCAGCCTGTGGTTCCTGGCCATCACCTTGCTCAGTTTCCTGGCGGCTTCCACGGCGCCGACGCCGTTGTATCACTTGTATCAGGAGCAGCTGCAGTTTTCAGCCGCCATGCTCACCCTGATTTTCGGCGTGTATGCCCTCAGCCTGCTGGCTGCATTGTTGACGGTGGGTTCGCTCTCGGACTACCTGGGGCGCAAGCCAGTGATTTTCACTGCTGTGGTGCTCAATGGCGTGGCGATGCTGTTGTTCATCTACGCCGATAGCGTCGCCTGGCTGATCGGTGCCCGGGTGCTGCAAGGTTTTGCCACCGGCATGGCAACAGCGGTGCTCAGTGCCACCTTGCTGGATGTCGATCGCCAGCAAGGGCCGCTGATCAATAGCGTTGCGCCCTTGCTCGGCATGGCCATGGGCGGCATGGGCTGTGGCCTGCTGGCGGAGTTTGCACCCGCGCCCCTGCAATTGACTTACTGGTTGCTGCTCGCCCTGTTTGCGTTGCAGGCGCTGTATGTCTGGCGCTTGCCGGAAAGCGTATCGCCACAGGCCGGGGCCTGGGCATCGTTGCTCCCGACCCTGCACGTGCCCGTACAAGCACGCTCAACCCTGTGGCGGGTATTGCCGCTCAATGTGGCGACCTGGGCGCTCGGCGGTTTTTACGCATCATTGGCGCCGTCGCTGGTGCGCACGGCCACCGGTTCGACCTCGAACCTGATTGGTGGAGCCACCGTCGCGGCCTTGACGTTGACCGGTGCCTCGATGATTTTCATCCTGCGCAATCAACCCGCGGGCAAAGCGCTGCAGCTGGGCACGAGTTTGCTGCCGGCGGGTATCGTGCTGATCCTGCTGGGCGTGCACGGCGCGAGTCTGCCACTGTTTTTCCTTGGCACCCTGGTGGCCGGCTGTGGCTTCGGCGCCGGTTTCCTGGGTGCTGTACGCAGTCTGGTGCCCTTGGCCTTGCCCCATGAGCGGGCGGGATTGATGTCGGCGTATTACGTGCTCAGTTACCTGGCGTTCTGCCTGCCGTCGTTCCTGGCCGGAAACCTGACGCATACGTTCGGCCTGGTGGCGACTGCCGATGGCTATGGGGCGGGGCTGATTATTCTCGCTGTCGGCGCCTTGCTGATGTTGTGGCGGCAGCGCACAGCCAGGGTGTGTGTTGCGGGCGAATGATTTTGTATCTGCAAAATAGATAACAGTTAGAGATATTACCCGTTATATAGATATTCGATCCGGATCTAAGATGGACTCCACCTCACGTGAGGACAGGAGTTCGCCATGACATGCCCTAATACGCTCAAGTCCGGAATCAAGCCGTTCAGCCATTTGCAGCACCCGCGCGAAGTCATCCGCCAGTTCACCCCCAACTGGTTCGCCGCCACCATGGGCACCGGGGTGCTGGCCTTGGCGTTGATGCAATTGCCCGTTGCCAGTCCAGTGCTGCACGCCATTGCCGAAACCCTGTGGTTGTTCAACATCTTTCTATTCCTGTTGTTCACGGTGCTGTACGCGGCACGCTGGGTGCTGTTTTTCGATGAGGCGCGGCGGATTTTCGGCCACTCCACGGTGTCGATGTTTTTCGGCACGATCCCCATGGGCCTGGCGACCATCATCAATGGCTTTGTACTCTTCGGCTTGCCGCGCTGGGGCGAGGGAGTGATTCATCTGGCAGAGGCCTTGTGGTGGCTGGACGTGGCGATGTCCGTGGCGTGCGGAGTGCTCATTCCCTTCCTGATGTTCACCCGCCAGGAGCACAGCATCGATCAGATGACCGCTGTATGGCTGCTGCCGGTGGTGGCAGCGGAAGTCGCGGCCGCCAGCGGGGGCTTGCTGGCGCCACACCTGGCCGATGCGCATGGGCAACTGGTGATGCTGGTGACCAGCTACGTGCTCTGGGCATTTTCCCTGCCGGTGGCGTTCAGCATCCTGACGATTCTGCTGCTGCGCATGGCGCTGCATAAACTGCCCCACGAAAACATGGCGGCTTCGAGCTGGCTGGCGCTCGGGCCGATCGGTACCGGTGCCCTGGGCATGTTGCTGTTGGGCGCCGACGCGCCGGCAATTTTTGCCGCAAACGGTTTGTCGGGTGTCGGTGAAATTGCTGCGGGGCTGGGGCTGGTTGCCGGGATCGCCCTGTGGGGCTTTGGCCTGTGGTGGATGCTGATGGCGGTGCTGATTACCTTGCGTTATCTGCGCGCCGGCATTCCTTTCAATCTCGGCTGGTGGGGTTTCACCTTTCCGTTGGGCGTCTATTCTCTGGCAACGTTGAAACTGGCCAGCACGCTGCACCTGGTGTTTTTCAGTGTCTTTGGTTGTGTGCTGGTGAGCCTGCTGATCGTGATGTGGCTGATCGTCGCCAAGCGTACGGTGCAAGGCGCCTGGCGCGGCGAGTTGTTTGTCTCGCCGTGTATTGCAGGATTAAAGAAATAACCGGCAAAGATTAGGTAATGTGTGGCCTGGATCGACGTGCGACATCCAATGACGGTATCCACGCCATTCGTTACCCACTCACAAGCTTCAGGGACACATGGAAGATGAGTCACCCTTCACAGTTCACCTTGCTGCGCACCCGGCGTTTCCTGCCGTTCTTCGTGACCCAGTCCCTCGGGGCGTTCAACGACAACATCTTCAAGCAGTCGTTGATCCTCGCCATCTTGTACAAGCTGGCGATCGAAGGCGACCGTTCGATCTGGGTCAACCTGTGTGCGCTGCTGTTCATCCTGCCGTTTTTCCTGTTTTCGGCGCTGGCCGGGCAGTTCGGCGAGAAGTTCGCCAAGGATGCGTTGATCCGCCTGATCAAGCTTGGGGAAATCGTCATCATGGCGGTGGGCGCGGTGGGCTTCCTGTTCGATCACCTGTCGTTGATGTTGCTGGCCCTGTTCGCCATGGGCACGCACTCGGCGTTGTTCGGGCCGGTGAAGTACTCGATCCTGCCCCAGGCCCTGCATGAAGACGAACTGGTGGGTGGCAACGGCCTGGTGGAAATGGGCACCTTCCTGGCCATTCTGGCCGGGACCATCGGCGCCGGTATCATGATGTCGTCCAGTCATTACGCGCCGGTGGTTTCCACCGCGATCATCGCTATCGCCGTGCTCGGTTACCTGGCCAGTCGCGGCATTCCGCGGGCCGCGGCGGCCTCGCCGGAGATGCGCCTGAACTGGAACATCTTCAGTCAGTCCTGGGCCACCCTGAAGCTGGGCCTCGGCCAGACCCCGGCGGTGTCGCGTTCGATCGTCGGCAACTCATGGTTCTGGTTTGTCGGGGCGATCTACCTGACGCAGATCCCGGCCTATGCCAAGGAATGGATGCACGGTGACGAAACCGTCGTGACCTTGATCCTGACGGTGTTCTCGGTCGGCATTGCCGTGGGCTCGATGCTTTGCGAAAAACTCTCCGGGCGCAAAGTCGAAATCGGCCTGGTGCCGTTCGGCTCATTCGGATTGACGGTGTTTGGCTTGTTGCTGTGGTGGCATTCCGGCGGGATTCCCGACAGCGCGGTGGGCCATGGCTGGCTCGAGATCCTTGGTTTCGGCCACGCCTGGCTGGTATTGCTCGACATCCTCGGCCTGGGCGTGTTCGGCGGTTTCTACATCGTGCCGCTGTATGCCTTGATCCAGTCGCGCACCGCCGAGAACGAACGGGCCCGGGTGATCGCCGCCAACAATATTCTCAACGCGCTGTTCATGGTGGTGTCGGCGATCGTCTCGATCATCCTGCTGAGCCTGGTCAAGCTGTCGATACCGCAGTTGTTCCTGGTGGTGTCGTTGCTCAACATCGGCGTCAACGCCTACATCTTCAGGATCGTTCCCGAATTCACCATGCGGTTCATGATCTGGCTGCTCAGCCATTCCATGTACCGCGTAGAGCATCGCAACCTCGACATGATTCCCGATGAGGGGGCGGCGTTGCTGGTGTGCAATCACGTGTCGTTCGTCGATGCCTTGTTGATAGGCGGTGCGGTGCGTCGACCGATCCGCTTCGTGATGTACTACAAGATCTATAACTTGCCGGTGCTCAATTTCATCTTTCGCACCGCGGGGACGATTCCGATCGCAGGTCGTCATGAAGATATCCAGATCTACGAAAAAGCCTTTACGCGCATCGCGAAATACCTGAAGGACGGAGAGTTGGTGTGCATCTTTCCCGAGGGCAAGTTGACCACCGATGGCGAGATCAACGAGTTCAAGGGTGGGCTCACGCGCATTCTCGAAGAAACGCCGGTGCCGGTCATTCCCCTGGCATTGCAGGGGTTGTGGGGCAGTTTCTTCAGCCGCGATCCGGGCAAGGGGCTGTTTCGCCGGTTGTGGTCGCGGGTGACGCTGGTGGCGGGGCCGATGGTGGCCGTCGAAGCGGCGCAACCGGCCCGGTTGCAGGCTATGGTGGGTGAGTTGCGTGGGGCGGTGCGCTAACCCGGCCTACCGGCCGGCTCGATCGGGACCCGAATGCGTTACACCCTGTAGGAGCCGGCTTGCTGGCGATGGCAGCCTTGAATTTTGCATCGAATTCGAACTATCACCCCGCCATCGTCAAGCGGTTACGCCCCTCGCGCTTGGCGACGTACAGTGCGCTGTCGGCCCTGCGCAACAGACTCTCGGCGGATTCGCCGGGCAGCAGGGTAGAGCAGCCGAGGCTGACGGTCAGCTCCACCGTGCGGCCATCGGCTGGATAGTCCTCGGCCTGCGCTGCGCACCGCAGGCGTTCGCCGACCAGGGCTGCCGCTTCCCGGCTGGTGTTGGATAACAAGATCAGGAACTCTTCGCCACCGTAGCGAAACACCATGTCGACGTTGCGCAACTGATTCTTGATCGAGGCGGCCACCGCCTTTAGCACGTCGTCACCGGCGCCATGCCCATGGGTGTCGTTGACCCGCTTGAAGTGATCGATGTCCAGCATCAACAGCGACAGGGGCTGCATATGACGTCGCGCCAGCTCGATTTCCCGCTGCAGCGTCTGGTCCATGGCGATGCGATTGCCGGTGTCGGTCAGCGGGTCACGCAATGCACTTTGGGTGGCGGCGCGGTACAACAGGGTATTGCGCATAGGGTATAGCAACGCGGCCAGCAGAGACTCGAGGTTGGCCTGTTCCTGTTCGCTGAAGCGCTGGTTGCGGCGAAAGGTCAGTTCGCCCAGGTGCTCGCCTTCGTGGCTCAGGCTATAGCTGATCGAGTGGTGTCCGCGCTGGCCGAATTCCAGGCGCAAGTCACTGCTCTTGTGCTGGTAGATCAAGGCATCAAGGGGCACCAGTCGCTGGATTTCGCGGTAGAACAGCCCGAGTATGCGTTGCGGCTCAAGGCTGGTTTGCAGCTGCAGGTTCAATTGCTGGCGCAGCTGCGCAAGGCTGACGGGCCTCTCCAGAATCGGTGGCTGCTGCCCAAAGCCCAGGCGTTGCAATTTGGCGCTGTCAAAGTCAATTGCGTTGGACTGGGAAGTTGGTTTCATAGGGCGTGCGCCTTTGAGCAGTAAGGCTGTCTTACAAGCTGGGTGCGAGCGCCTCTTGGCTACGCGTCATACTGGTCCGTCAGTCCCGTAGGACATTTCGTACAAGCTTAATCTGCTTTATCGCAGATTAGTAATCGGCAATTTTTGCATTGCGCTCTCTGCTTTCCCACGGCCTGTTCAGGCATATTCCCAGCGAAAGTCGTGCCAAGTAACCGGATTTTATTAAAAGACCTTACCAATCAATAGGTTGACAGGCGATAAAGCGGGGGAGGGCAATTGTGCGACGGTTGTTTGACTGAAAGCCTGTTGTAACGGGCATGCCGCGTCGGGAAATCGACGCGGCACAAAAGCGACGGACGGTATTACTGGGCGTTGAATGCCTGGCCGTTGATGCCGGTGCTGTCCGGGCCCATGAGGTAGAGGTAGACCGGCATGATCTCCTCAGGCGTTGGGTTGTTCAGCGGGTTTTCGCCCGGATACGCCTGGGCGCGCATGCTGGTGCGAGTGGCCCCCGGGTTGATGCTGTTGGAGCGGACCGGCGCCACGCCGTCGACTTCGTCGGCCAGCGTTTGCATCAGGCCTTCGGTGGCGAATTTCGAGACCCCGTAGGCGCCCCAATACGCACGACCCTTGCGCCCGACGCTGCTCGAGGTGAACACCACCGAGGCGTCCTGGGACAGCTTGAGCAGTGGCAACAGGGTACTGGTCAACATGAACATGGCGTTGACATTGACCTGCATGACGCGCATGAAGTTTTCCCCGGACAGCTGTTCGATCGGGGTGCGCGGGCCGATGATCGATGCGTTGTGCAGCAAGCCATCCAGATGGCCGAATTCGCTTTCGATCATCGCGGCCAGTTCATCGTATTGATGGGGCAGGGCGGTCTCGAGGTTGAACGGGATCACGGCAGGTTGCGGATGGCCGGCGGCTTCGATCTCGTCGTAGACCTGGGTCAGGTTGGCTTCGGTCTTGCCCAGCAACAGGACGGTGGCGCCATGGGCGGCATAGGTTTTGGCGGCGGCAGCGCCAATGCCACGACCGGCACCGGTGACCAGGATGACCCGGCCTTTGAGCAGATCGGGGCGGGCGGAATAATCAAACATGAAAAAACCCTCTACATAATCCATCAATAGAGCTGAAAAGATCGCAGCCTGCGGCAGCTCCTACAGGATGCACATCGATCCCCTGTAGGAGCTGCCGAAGGCTGCGATCTTTTGACGTTAATCAGCAGCCACACATGGCGCTATCAAGCACCTTGCGCAACTCCAGCGGATGATCGACCACCACATCCGCCCCCCAATGCCGTGGATTGTCATCCGGGTGGATGTAGCCGAACGTCACGGCTGCCGTCCGGGTGCCGGCATCGCGCCCCGATTCGATATCGCGCAGGTCATCGCCCACGAACAGCACGCTGGCCGGATCGAGGTCGAGCATCTTGCAGGCGAGGATCAACGGCTCCGGGTCCGGCTTGCTGTTCTTCACGTGATCCGGGCAGATCAGCAGGGCCGAACGCTCGGCCAGCCCCAGCTGCTGCATGATCGGCTCGGCGAAACGCAGCGGCTTGTTGGTGACCACGCCCCAGATCAGGTTGGCCTTCTCGATATCGGCCAGCAGCTCACCCATGCCGTCAAACAGCTTGCTGTGCACCGCGCAGCCCACCAGGTAACGTTCAAGGAACTCCAGGCGCAATGCCTCGAAACCCGGGGACTCCGGGTCCATGGAGAAGGTCACTGCGACCATCGCCTTGGCACCGCCGGAGATTTCGTCGCGGATGTGCTTGTCGTTGATCGGCGGCAAGCCGCGGTCGGCACGCATCGCCTGGCAAATCGCAATGAAGTCCGGCGCGGTGTCGAGCAGGGTGCCGTCCATGTCGAAAAGAACTGCTCTGATACGCATCGGCTTACTCCTCGCGCAGGGTCTGGATCATGTAGTTGACGTCCACGTCGGACGCCAGTTTGTAATGCTTGGTCAGCGGGTTGTAGGTCAGGCCAATGATGTCCTTGACGGTCAGGCCGGCCATGCGGCTCCACGCACCGAGCTCGGAAGGGCGGATGAATTTCTTGAAGTCATGGGTGCCGCGTGGCAACAGCTTCATGATGTATTCGGCGCCGACGATGGCGAACAGGTACGCCTTCGGGTTGCGGTTGATGGTGGAGAAGAACACCTGGCCGCCTGGCTTGACCATGCGGAAACAGGCGCGGATCACCGAGGACGGGTCCGGTACGTGCTCGAGCATTTCCAGGCAGGTCACCACGTCGAACTGTTCAGGCATTTCCTCGGCCAGGGCCTCGGCGGTGATCTGCCGGTATTCGACGTTCACGCCCGATTCCAGCTGATGCAGCTGTGCCACCGCCAGTGGCGCTTCGCCCATGTCGATACCGGTCACGGTCGCGCCGCGCTGGGCCATGGCTTCACTGAGGATGCCGCCGCCGCAACCGACGTCGAGGACTTTCTTGCCAGCCAGGTTGACGCGTTCGTCAATCCAGTTCACACGCAGCGGATTGATGTCATGAAGCGGTTTGAATTCGCTCTCGCGGTCCCACCAGCGATGGGCCAGGGCTTCGAATTTGGCGATTTCGGCGTAGTCGACGTTGCTCATGGTTTAAGTCCTCTAAAACTTGAAAAATCCTGTAGCCCCGGTGGTGAATCCGGGGAGGCTTACGATTCTTTGCGGCCGCTGATGCGCTGGCCCCAGGCCTTGGCGGTGGCGACGAGTTGTTGTTCATCCACGCGTGTCAGGCGGCGGTGGTCGAGCAGTTGCTTGCCCGCGACCCAAAGGTGTTTCACGCAATCGCGGCCTGACGCATATATAAGCTGCGATACCGGGTCATAGACGGGTTGCTGGGCCAGGCCCGAGAGGTCGAACGCCACGATGTCGGCGGCCTTGCCGATTTCCAGCGAGCCCACCTCGGCTTCGATCCCCAGTGCGCGTGCGCCGTTGAGGGTGGCCATGCGCAGGGCGCTGTGGGCGTCCAGTGCGGTGGCCGAGCCTGCGACGGCCTTGGCCAGCAGGGCGGCGGTGCGGGTTTCGCCCAGCAGGTCCAGGTCATTGTTGCTGGCGGCGCCGTCGGTGCCGAGGGCCACGTTGACCCCGGCCTGCCACAAGCGCTCCACCGGGCAGAAACCGCTGGCCAGCTTCAGGTTCGACTCCGGGCAGTGAATGACATGGGTGTTGCTTTCTACCAGCAGCGCCAGGTCTTCGTCGCTGACCTGGGTCATGTGCACCGCCTGGAAGCGCGGCCCCAGCAAGCCCAGGCGCGCCAGGCGGGCCAGCGGCCGTTCACCCTGCTGTTCGAGGGCTTGCCGCACCTCGAAGGCGGTTTCATGCACATGCATGTGGATCGACGCATCCAGCTCTTCGGCGATGACCCGGATCTTTTCCAGGTTTTCATCGCCCACGGTGTAGGGAGCATGGGGCGCGAAGGTGATTTTGATGCGTTCGTGATGCTTGAGATCGCCGAACATTTCGACACCCTGGCGAATCGCCTCGTCCGCCGTGCTGGCGCCCGGGATCGGGAAATCGAGGATCGGAATCGCAATTTGCGCGCGAATGCCGCTGTTGTGCACGCACTCGCTGGCAACCTTCGGGAAGAAATACATGTCAGAGAAGCAGGTGATGCCGCCCTTGAGCTGCTCGGCGATGGCCAGGTCCGTGCCGTCGCGGACGAAATCCTCGTCGACCCACTTGGCCTCGGCTGGCCAGATGTGGTTTTCCAGCCAGGTCATCAGCGGCAGATCGTCGGCCAGGCCGCGAAACAGGGTCATTGCCGCATGCCCGTGGGCATTGATCAGGCCGGGGCTGAGCAGGATGTCCGGCAGTTCACGCACTTCGATTGCGTTAAGCTGCAGGGCGTTGCGGCGCGGACCGATGAAAACGATGCGCCCGTCGCGGATGCCCAGGCCATGATCCTTGAACACGACGCCAGCGGGTTCGACGGGTACCAGCCAGGTTGGCAGCAACAACAGATCGAGCGCAATGGCAGTGTTCGGCATCGAGGATCGGTTCCAGGGCTTTTGTATAGGATGGCGAAGTATACCCGAGCGTCTTCGTCGGGGGATCGCTATAATCGGCGGCTTTTGTTTCTGACTGCGGGGTGTGGGATGCGCGATCGACTGTTGGCTGCTGAGAAGGTTAAGGCCATCGATTGGCGTGATGGCACCCTGTACCTGCTGGATCAGCGTGTTTTGCCGTTCGAGCAAACCTGGATCGCCTGCACCAGTGCGACGGGCGTGGCCGAAGCCATTCGCTCGATGGTGGTGCGCGGCGCGCCAGCCATCGGCATCAGTGCGGCCTATGGCGTGGTGCTGGCGGCGCGGGCCCGATTTGCCGAGGGTGGCGATTGGCAGGAAGCGCTGGAAGAGGATTTCGCGCAGCTGGCCGCCACCCGTCCGACCGCGGTCAACCTTTCCTGGGCACTCGGTCGCATGCGCGAGCGCCTGGCTCGACTGAAAAAGCATGCCGACCCCTTGTCCGTGCTGGAGGCCGAGGCCCTGGCCATCCATGAAAGCGACCGCGAAGCCAACCTGACCATGGCGCAACTGGGCGTCGACCTGATCCGCAAGCACCAGGGCAACGCCCAGGCGATCCTGACCCACTGCAACACCGGCGCGCTGGCCACCGGTGGCTTCGGCACGGCGCTGGGGGTGATTCGCGGCGCCTTCATCGAGGGCATGGTCGAGCGCGTGTATGCCGGCGAAACCCGTCCGTGGCTGCAAGGCTCGCGACTGACCGCCTGGGAGCTGGCCAACGAAGGCATCCCGGTGACCCTCAGTGCCGATTCCGCCGCTGCGCACATCATGAAGACCAAGGGCGTCACCTGGGTCATCGTCGGGGCAGACCGCATCACCGCCAATGGCGACGTGGCCAACAAGATCGGCACCTACCAATTGGCCGTCAATGCCATGCACCACGGGGTGCGCTTCATGGTGGTGGCGCCGAGCTCGACCATCGACATGGACCTGGCCAGCGGCGACGATATCGTGCTCGAGGAGCGCGATGAGCGCGAATTGCTGGAGGTGGGTGGCCAGCGGCTCGGGGCCGATATCGACGCGTTCAACCCGGTGTTCGACGTGACCCCGGCGGACCTGATCGACGTGATCGTCACCGAAAAAGGCATCGTCGAGCGCCCGGATACGGCGAAGATGACGCAGTTGATGTGCCGCAAGCGCCTGCATTAAAGGTATTGGGTGTCTGATAAATCGCCTTCGCGGGCAAGCCCGCTCCCACAGGCTTTGTGTGCGCCGCAAAACACTGTAGGAGCTGGCTTGCCAGCGATGAGGCCCTAAAAGTCAATGAAATGCCCTGAATCCGGCCCGATTTCTTTATTCAACACTGCTCTAAGCCCCTCTGATCCCCTTCAAGCCTGTCATCGGTCAACTAACTATGCTCCATGCGCATCAGGGGGATAGGTGCGTGGCGGCTCTTGTGATAACATCCGGCGGTTTCCAAGGTTGCCCCGCGGGGCGATCTTTACTGCGCAGATCCATGGCATAACTCGTTGATTTGTCGTAAGTCGGTGCATGGCACTCAGCCTGCAGCGGCGAGCTTCGTTCGTCCCATATGGATGAGACGAAGTTTCACCAGAAAAAGGAATCAGGCTTCTCATGGGCGAACTGGCCAAAGAAATCCTCCCGGTCAATATCGAAGACGAGCTGAAGCAGTCCTATCTCGACTACGCGATGAGCGTAATTGTCGGGCGGGCACTGCCGGATGCGCGCGATGGCTTGAAGCCCGTGCACCGGCGCGTGCTGTTCGCGATGAGCGAGCTGGGCAACGACTTCAACAAGCCGTACAAGAAATCTGCCCGTGTTGTCGGTGACGTGATCGGTAAGTATCACCCGCACGGTGATACCGCGGTGTACGACACCATCGTTCGGATGGCCCAGCCATTCTCCCTGCGCTACCTGCTGGTAGACGGCCAGGGCAACTTCGGTTCGGTGGACGGCGACAACGCCGCGGCCATGCGATACACCGAAGTGCGCATGACCAAGCTGGCGCACGAGCTGCTGGCCGACCTGCATAAGGAAACCGTGGACTGGGTGCCGAACTACGACGGCACCGAAATGATCCCGGCGGTCATGCCGACCCGTATTCCCAACCTGCTGGTCAACGGCTCCAGCGGTATCGCCGTGGGCATGGCGACCAACATCCCGCCGCACAACCTCGGTGAAGTCATCGACGGTTGCCTGGCGCTCATCGACAACCCCGAGCTGACCGTCGACGAGCTGATGCAGTACATCCCCGGTCCGGACTTCCCGACCGCCGCGATCATCAACGGTCGCGCCGGCATCATCGAGGCCTACCGCACCGGTCGCGGGCGCATCTACATGCGCGCCCGCTCGATCATCGAAGACATCGACAAGGTCGGTGGCCGCCAGCAGATCGTCATCACCGAACTCCCTTACCAGTTGAACAAGGCCCGTCTGATCGAGAAGATCGCCGAGCTGGTCAAGGAGAAGAAGCTCGAAGGCATCACGGAGCTGCGCGACGAGTCCGACAAGGACGGTATGCGCGTCGTGATCGAGCTGCGTCGCGGCGAAGTGCCTGAGGTGATCCTCAACAACCTCTACGCCCAGACCCAGCTGCAAGCGGTATTCGGCATCAACATCGTCGCGCTGATCGACGGCCGTCCTCGCATCCTGAACCTCAAGGACCTGCTGGAAGCCTTCGTGCGTCACCGTCGCGAAGTCGTCACTCGTCGTACCGTGTTCGAACTGCGCAAGGCGCGCGAGCGTGGCCACATCCTCGAAGGTCAAGCGGTTGCCCTGTCGAACATCGACCCGGTCATCGCCCTGATCAAGGCCTCGCCGACCCCGTCGGAAGCCAAGGAAGCGCTGGTCAGCACCCCTTGGGAATCCTCGGCGGTGGTGGCGATGGTGGAACGTGCCGGCGCCGATTCGTGCCGTCCGGAAAACCTCGACCCGCAATACGGCCTGCGCGACGGCAAGTACTTCCTGTCGCCAGAGCAGGCGCAAGCCATCCTGGAACTGCGTCTGCACCGCCTGACCGGCCTGGAACACGAAAAGCTGCTGGCCGAGTATCAAGAGATCCTCAACCAGATCGGCGAGCTGATCCGCATCCTCAACAGCGCCACGCGCCTGATGGAAGTGATCCGCGAAGAGCTGGAAGTGATCCGTGCCGAATACGGCGACGTGCGCCGCACCGAGATCCTCGATGCGCGTCTCGACCTGACCCTGGGCGACATGATCCCGGAAGAAGATCGCGTGGTGACCATTTCCCACGGTGGCTATGCCAAGACCCAGCCGCTGGCGGCTTACCAGGCCCAGCGTCGTGGCGGCAAAGGCAAGTCGGCGACCGGGGTCAAGGATGAGGACTACATCGCTCACCTGCTGGTTGCCAACAGCCACACCACGTTGCTGCTGTTCTCCAGCAAGGGCAAGGTGTACTGGCTGAAAACCTACGAAATCCCTGAAGCCTCACGCGCTGCTCGTGGTCGTCCGCTGGTCAACCTGCTGCCGCTGGATGACGGTGAATACATCACCACCATGCTGCCGGTCGAGGAATACACCGAAGGTCACTTCATCTTCATGGCCACCGCCAACGGCACCGTGAAGAAGACCCCGCTGGAATCCTTCAGCCGTCAGCGCAGCGTCGGTCTGATCGCGCTGGAGCTGGACGAGGGCGACGTGCTGATTTCCGCGGCCATTACCGATGGCGAGCGCGAAGTCATGCTGTTCTCGGACGGCGGCAAGGTGACGCGCTTCAAGGAATCCGACGTTCGTGCCATGGGCCGTACCGCTCGTGGTGTGCGCGGCATGCGCCTGCCAGAAGGGCAGAAGCTGATTTCCATGCTGATCCCGGAAGAAGGCAGCCAGATCCTCACCGCTTCCGAGCGTGGTTACGGCAAGCGTACGGCGATCACCGAGTTCCCTGAGTACAAGCGTGGCGGCCAGGGCGTGATCGCCATGGTCAGCAACGAGCGCAACGGCCGTCTGGTCGGTGCGGTCCAGGTGCTCGACGGCGAGGAAATCATGCTGATTTCCGACCAGGGCACCCTGGTGCGCACCCGTGTCGACGAAGTGTCCAGCCTGGGTCGTAACACCCAGGGCGTGACCCTGATCAAGCTGGCCAACGATGAAACGCTGGTCGGCCTGGAGCGGGTCCAGGAGCCGTCGGAAGTCGAGGGTGAAGAGCTGGAAGGTGAAGAAGGTGCTGTGTTCGAAGGCAATGCGGTGATCGACGACATCGTCGAAGACCAGCAACTCGACGCCGCCGCTGACGAAGAACCACAGGAATAAGCGGGTAAACAGGGGGCGGATGAAAATTCGCCCCCTTGTTGTTTGTCCGAGAGGAAAATGTCGACACCCATGGATATCCCCTGTGGGAGCGAGCCTGCTCGCGAAGCAGGCGCCGCGGTATCTCTGAAACACCGCGGTGATGCATTCGCAAGCAGGCTCGCTCCCACAGGTGCCTGCTTCAGCAGGGCCCCTGTGTCGATTGATAATGTGATTTATTGCGTGATACCACCAAATCAGAGCG
The DNA here is from genome assembly GCF_014596605.1 of Pseudomonas sp. PSB11. Classification (NCBI taxonomy): domain Bacteria; kingdom Pseudomonadati; phylum Pseudomonadota; class Gammaproteobacteria; order Pseudomonadales; family Pseudomonadaceae; genus Pseudomonas; species Pseudomonas sp. PSB11. Next base: position 108,935 of record NZ_NOIO01000010.1, on the reverse strand, counting down.
AGATTGGATGTGAGCAAGAGAGCCTATAACTTCTGCGCCGGTCCTGCGGCGCTTCCCGAAGCTGTCCTGCAGCGCGCCCAGGGTGAACTCCTCGACTGGCACGGCAAGGGCCTGTCGGTCATGGAAATGAGCCATCGCAGCGATGAGTTCGTGTCCATTGCCACCAAGGCCGAGCAGGATCTGCGTGATCTGCTGAATATCCCCTCGAACTACAAAGTGCTGTTCCTGCAAGGCGGCGCCAGCCAGCAATTTGCCCAGATTCCGCTGAACCTGCTGCCTGAAAGCGGCACCGCCGACTATATCGACACCGGTATCTGGTCGCAGAAAGCCATCGAGGAAGCGTCGCGCTTCGGCCACGTCAATGTTGCCGCCACCGCCAAGCCCTACGACTATTTCGCCATTCCCGGCCAGAACGAATGGCAGCTGTCCAAGGACGCGGCCTACGTTCACTACGCGCCGAACGAAACCATCGGCGGCCTGGAATTCCAGTGGGTTCCCGAGACCGGTGACGTGCCATTGGTGGCCGACATGTCCTCGGACATCCTCTCGCGCCCGATCGATGTCTCGCGCTTCGGCATGATCTACGCCGGCGCCCAGAAGAACATCGGCCCAAGCGGCATCGTCGTGAACATCGTTCGCGAAGACCTGCTCGGTCGCGCCCGTTCAATTTGCCCGACCATGCTCGACTACAAGGTCGCGGCCGACAACGGCTCCATGTACAACACCCCGCCAACCTTGGCCTGGTACCTGTCCGGCCTGGTGTTCGAGTGGCTGAAAGAGCAGGGCGGTGTCGAGGCCATCGGCAAGCTCAATGACGTCAAGCAGCGCACGCTGTACGACTTCATCGACGCCAGCGGCCTCTACAGCAACCCGATCAACAAGTCGGACCGCTCGTGGATGAACGTACCGTTCCGCCTGGCCGATGACCGTCTGGACAAGCCGTTCCTGGCTGGCGCCGACGAGCGTGGCCTGCTGAACCTCAAGGGCCACCGCTCCGTGGGCGGCATGCGCGCCTCCATCTATAACGCCGTCGACATCAACGCGATCAACGCGCTGGTGGCGTACATGGCAGAGTTCGAGAAGGAACACGGCTAATGTCTGAGCAAGAACTCAAGGCACTGCGCCTGCGCATCGATGCCCTGGACGAAAAAGTCCTGGAGCTGATCAGTGAGCGCGCACGCTGCGCCCAGGAAGTTGCGCGAGTAAAGATGGCTTCGCTGGCCGAAGGCGAAGTGCCGGTGTTCTATCGTCCCGAGCGCGAAGCTCAGGTGCTCAAGCGTGTCATGGAGCGCAACCAGGGGCCGCTGGGCAACGAAGAGATGGCGCGGCTGTTCCGCGAAATCATGTCCTCGTGCCTGGCCCTCGAGCAACCGCTGAAAGTCGCGTACCTGGGCCCTGAAGGCACCTTCACCCAGGCGGCTGCAATGAAACACTTCGGCCACGCGGTGATCAGCAAGCCGATGGCGGCCATCGACGAAGTGTTCCGCGAAGTGGCGGCCGGTGCGGTGAATTTCGGCGTGGTCCCGGTGGAAAACTCCACCGAAGGCGCGGTCAACCACACCCTCGACAGCTTCCTCGAGCACGACATGGTGATCTGTGGTGAAGTCGAGCTGCGCATTCACCACCACCTGTTGGTCGGTGAAAACACCAAGACCGACAGCATCAGCCGTATCTACTCCCACGCCCAGTCCCTGGCCCAGTGCCGCAAGTGGCTGGACGCCCACTACCCGAATGTCGAGCGCGTGGCGGTGTCCAGCAACGCCGAAGCGGCCAAGCGGGTCAAGGGCGAGTGGAACTCGGCGGCGATTGCCGGCGACATGGCGGCCGGCCTCTACGGGCTGACCCGATTGGCCGAGAAAATCGAGGACCGTCCGGACAACTCCACGCGCTTCCTCATGATCGGTAACCAGGAAGTGCCGCCGACTGGCGACGACAAGACCTCCATCATCGTCTCGATGAGCAACAAGCCGGGCGCGCTGCACGAATTGCTGGTGCCGTTCCACGACAACGGCATCGACCTGACGCGAATCGAGACCCGTCCGTCGCGCAGCGGCAAATGGACCTACGTGTTCTTCATCGACTTCGTCGGCCACCACCGCGACCCGCTAGTAAAAGGTGTGCTGGAAAAGATCAGTCAGGAAGCAGTAGCACTCAAAGTGCTGGGTTCCTACCCGAAAGCAGTTCTCTAAGGGGCGGTAGCAAATGAGTGGCAATTTCCTCGCTCTGGCACAGCCGGGCGTGCAACAACTTTCGCCTTACGTTCCGGGCAAACCCGTGGACGAACTGGCGCGTGAGCTGGATCTCGATCCGGCCAGCATCGTCAAGCTGGCCAGCAACGAAAACCCGTTGGGCGCGAGTCCCAAGGCCCTGGCTGCCATCCGTGATGCCCTGGTCGAACTGACCCGTTATCCAGACGGCAATGGTTTTGCGCTCAAGACCCTGCTGGCCGAACAGTGCCGCGTCGAGCTGAACCAGGTGACATTGGGCAACGGCTCCAATGACATCCTTGAGCTGGTGGCGCGCGCCTACCTGGCGCCGGGCCTGAATGCGGTGTTCAGCGAGCATGCGTTTGCGGTCTACCCGATCGTGACCCAGGCCGTCGGCGCCCAGGCCAAGGTCATTCCGGCCAAGGACTGGGGGCATGACCTGCCGGCCATGCTGGCAGCCATCGACGCCAATACCCGCGTAGTCTTCATCGCCAACCCGAACAACCCGACCGGGACCTGGTTCGATACCGAGGCGCTGGACGAATTCCTCCAGGACGTGCCGGAGCACGTGTTGGTGGTGCTGGACGAGGCCTACATCGAATACGCCGAAGGCAGCGACTTGCCGGACGGCCTGGACTTCCTGGCGGCTTACCCGAACCTGCTGGTGTCGCGCACGTTCTCCAAGGCCTACGGCCTGGCGGCATTGCGAGTCGGTTATGGCTTGTCCACCGCCGTGGTCGCCGATGTGCTGAACCGCGTGCGCCAACCGTTCAACGTCAACAGCCTGGCCTTGGCCGCTGCGTGCGCTGCACTGCAAGACGCCGAGTACCTGGCGGAAAGTCGTCGCTTGAACGAGTCGGGCATGCAGCAACTGGAAGCGGGTTTCCGTGAGTTGGGCCTGGGCTGGATTCCTTCCAAGGGCAACTTCATCTGCGTTGATCTAAATCGCGAAGCGGCCCCGGTGTTCCAGGGCTTGCTGCGTGAAGGCGTGATCGTGCGCCCGGTGGCCAACTACGGCATGCCGAACCACTTGCGCGTCACCATCGGTCTGCCGGCGGAAAACAGCCGCTTCCTTGAGGCGCTGGCCAAGGTTATGGCCCGTGGTTGATGTCACTGTGCCGCAACCTGCTGAGCCGTTGATCGGGCGCCTGGTGGTGGTCGGCCTGGGGTTGATCGGCGGTTCGTTTGCCAAGGGTTTGCGCGAAAGTGGCCTGTGCCGCGAAGTGGTCGGGGTCGACCTCGACCCACAATCGCGCAAGCTGGCCGTTGAATTGGGCGTGGTGGATCGTTGCGAAGAAGACCTGGCGGTTGCTTGCCAGGGTGCCGACGTGATCCAGCTGGCTGTGCCGATCCTCGCCATGGAAAAAATGCTCGGCCGATTGGCCGGCATGGACCTGGGGCCAGCGATCCTGACTGACGTTGGCAGCGCCAAGGGCAACGTCGTGCGTGCAGCGAGCGAAGCCTTTGGCGGCATGCCGGCGCGTTTCGTGCCAGGCCATCCGATCGCCGGTTCCGAGCAGAGCGGGGTGGAAGCCTCCAATGCCGACCTGTTCCGTCGCCACAAAGTGATTCTCACGCCGCTGGATCAGACCGATCCGCAAGCCTTGGCCGTGGTCGATCGCCTGTGGCGCGAACTGGGCGCCGATGTCGAGCACATGCAGGTCGAACGGCACGACGAAGTGCTGGCGGCCACCAGTCATCTGCCGCACTTGCTGGCATTCGGCCTGGTCGACTCGCTGGCCAAGCGCAATGAAAATCTTGAGATCTTCCGTTACGCTGCGGGCGGTTTCCGCGATTTCACAAGAATCGCCGGGAGCGACCCGGTCATGTGGCATGACATCTTCCTCGCTAACCGCGAGGCTGTCCTGCGCACACTCGATACATTTCGCAGCGACCTCGACGCCTTGCGCGACGCGGTCGATGCAGGGGATGGGCACCAATTGTTGGGCGTTTTCACGCGCGCCCGGGTTGCCCGCGAGCATTTCAGTAAAATCCTGGCCCGTCGGGCCTATGTGGACGCTATGAATTCCAACGATCTGATTTTCCTGGCTCAACCTGGTGGCCGCCTGTCCGGTCGGATTCGCGTACCAGGTGACAAGTCGATTTCCCACCGTTCGATCATGCTGGGCTCCCTGGCCGAAGGCGTCACCGAAGTCGAAGGTTTCCTCGAGGGCGAAGACGCCCTGGCGACCCTGCAGGCGTTCCGTGACATGGGCGTGGTCATCGAAGGCCCGCACCATGGTCGTGTGACCATCCACGGCGTCGGCCTGCATGGCCTCAAGCCAGCACCGGGCCCGATCTACCTGGGTAACTCCGGCACCTCGATGCGCCTGTTGTCCGGCCTGCTGGCCGCGCAAGACTTCGACAGCACCCTGACCGGCGACGCTTCGCTGTCCAAGCGGCCGATGAATCGCGTGGCCAACCCGCTGCGCGAGATGGGCGCCGTCATTGAAACCGCAGCCGAAGGTCGTCCGCCGATGACCATCCGTGGCGGCCACAAGCTCAAGGGCCTGACCTACACCATGCCGATGGCCAGTGCCCAGGTTAAATCCTGCCTGCTGCTGGCGGGTCTGTACGCTGAAGGCAAGACCACTGTCACCGAACCTGCGCCAACCCGTGACCACACCGAGCGCATGCTGCGTGGCTTCGGATACCCGGTGAGCGTTGACGGTGCAACGGCCTCGGTCGAGTCGGGCGGCAAGCTGACCGCGACCCATATCGAAGTGCCGGGCGACATCTCGTCGTCGGCGTTCTTCCTGGTGGCCGCATCGATCGCCGAAGGTTCGGAGCTGGTGCTCGAGCATGTTGGCATCAACCCGACCCGCACCGGCGTCATCGACATCCTGCGCCTGATGGGCGCTGACATCACCCTGGACAACCAGCGTGAAGTAGGTGGCGAGCCAGTGGCTGACCTGCGCGTGCGGGCAGCTAAACTCAAAGGTATCGAGATTCCCGAAGCGCTGGTTCCGCTGGCCATCGACGAATTCCCGGTGCTGTTCGTGGCTGCCGCCTGTGCCGAAGGGCGCACCGTGCTGACCGGCGCCGAAGAACTGCGGGTCAAGGAGTCGGACCGTATCCAGGTCATGGCCGATGGCCTGCTGGCACTGGGTGTCAAATGCCAGCCGACGCCGGACGGCATCATTATCGACGGCGGCCAGATCGGCGGCGGCGAAGTGCACGGCCACGGCGACCACCGGATTGCCATGGCCTTCAGCGTCGCCTCGCTGCGCGCCACTGCACCGATCCGCATCCATGACTGCGCCAACGTCGCGACCTCGTTCCCCAACTTCCTCGCGCTGTGCGCGCAGGTCGGTATCCGCGTTGCCCAAGAGGCTCAGTCGTGAAGCGCATTGCACCGGTCATCACCATTGATGGGCCAAGCGGCTCGGGCAAAGGCACCATCGCCGGAATCCTGGCTCGGCGCCTGGGCTGGAACCTGCTGGATTCCGGTGCGCTGTACCGCCTGCTGGCCTTCGCTGCGCACAACCACGGCGTCGACCTGACCAATGAAGAGCTGCTGAAGAAACTCGCCGCTCATCTGGATGTGCAATTTATCGCGGCGACCGAAGGTCAGCTGCAGCGCATCATCCTGGAAGGTGACGAGGTCAGCGATGTGATCCGTACCGAAAGCGTCGGCTCGGGTGCCTCCCAGGTGGCGGCATTGCCCGCGGTGCGCGAGGCGCTGCTGCAACGCCAGCGCGCCTTCCAGGAAGCGCCGGGCCTGGTGGCCGATGGTCGCGACATGGGCACGGTGGTGTTTCCGGATGCGCCGCTGAAGATTTTCCTGACCGCCAGTGCCGAGGAAAGGGCGCGTCGTCGATATTTGCAGTTGAAGGGCAAGGGCGACGATGTTAGTCTGTCGAGTCTGCTAGATGAGATCCGTGCACGCGATGAGCGTGACACCCAGCGAGCGGTAGCCCCGCTTAAACCGGCGGCTGACGCCATACAGCTGGATTCCACGGAGTTGTCCATCGACCAGGTGCTGGAACGCATCATGAGCGAGATCGCCATTCGCGATATCGCCGGGTGACCAAGAAGGCCGCAGGGGACCAGTCATAGTCCTGGGGCGCTTCTTTTAAATGAAACTAACCCACACCGTCTGGGGTGTGGAGATGGGCGTATCCTTCGCCCTCATTCACAGGAATTAAAATGAGCGAAAGCTTTGCGGAACTCTTTGAAGAAAGCCTAAAAACCCTGAACCTTCAGGCAGGCTCCATCATCACCGGTGTTATCGTTGATATCGATTACCAAGCTCGCTGGGTAACCGTTCACGCTGGCCTGAAGTCTGAAGCACTCATCCCGCTTGAGCAGTTCTACAACGACGCTGGCGACCTGACTATCAACGTCGGTGACGAAGTTCACGTTGCGCTGGACTCGGTTGAAGACGGCTTTGGCGAAACCAAGCTGTCCCGTGAAAAAGCCAAGCGCGCTGAATGCTGGATTGTTCTGGAAGCAGCCTTCGCAGCCGAAGAAGTGGTCAAGGGCGTTATCAACGGTAAGGTTAAAGGCGGCTTCACTGTCGACGTTAACGGCATCCGTGCGTTCCTGCCAGGTTCTCTGGTTGACGTCCGTCCAGTGCGCGACACCACGCACCTGGAAGGCAAAGAGCTGGAATTCAAGGTCATCAAGCTGGACCAGAAGCGCAACAACGTTGTCGTTTCCCGTCGTAGCGTCCTGGAAGCCGAGAACTCCGCCGAGCGCGAAGCTCTGCTGGAATCCCTGCAGGAAGGCCAGCAAGTCAAAGGTATCGTCAAGAACCTCACCGATTACGGCGCATTCGTCGATCTGGGTGGCGTGGACGGCCTGCTGCACATCACCGACATGGCCTGGAAGCGCATCAAGCATCCTTCCGAAATCGTCAACGTTGGTGACGAAATCGACGTTAAGGTTCTGAAATACGATCGCGAACGCAACCGTGTTTCCCTGGGCCTGAAGCAACTGGGCGAAGATCCATGGGTTGCTATCAAAGCCCGTTACCCAGAAGGCACTCGCGTTACCGCTCGTGTAACCAACCTGACCGACTACGGCTGCTTCGCTGAGCTGGAAGAAGGCGTTGAAGGCCTGGTACACGTTTCCGAAATGGACTGGACCAACAAGAACATCCACCCTTCGAAAGTCGTACAAGTCGGCGACGAAGTGGAAGTTATGGTTCTGGACATCGACGAAGAGCGTCGTCGTATCTCCCTGGGCATCAAGCAGTGCAAATCTAACCCATGGGAAGATTTCTCTGGCCAGTTCAACAAGGGCGATAAAATCTCCGGCACCATCAAGTCGATCACCGATTTCGGTATCTTCATTGGTCTGGACGGCGGCATCGACGGCCTGGTTCACCTGTCCGACATCTCCTGGAACGAAGTGGGCGAAGAAGCTGTTCGTCGCTTCAAGAAGGGCGACGAGCTGGACACCGTTATCCTGTCGGTTGACCCAGAGCGCGAGCGCATCTCCCTGGGTATCAAGCAACTGGAAAGCGATCCGTTCTCCGAGTACGTTCAAGAGAACGACAAAGGCGCAATCGTTAAGGGCATCGTGAAAGAAGTTGACGCTAAAGGCGCCATCATCACCCTGGCCGACGATATCGAAGCGACTCTGAAAGCCTCCGAAATCAGCCGTGACCGCGTTGAAGACGCGCGCAACGTTCTGAAAGAAGGCGAAGAAGTAGAAGCCAAGATCATCAGCGTTGATCGCAAGAGCCGCGTAATCCAGCTCTCGATCAAGTCGAAAGACGTTGAAGACGAGAAAGAAGCTATCCAGAGCCTGCGCGACAAGCCAGTAGCTGGTGACGCTCCAGTAGCCACCACCCTGGGTGACCTGCTGCGTGCTGCACAAGCGGAAAAACAGAACTAAGTTCTGACTTTCTGTAAAAAAAGGGCGACTTCGGTCGCCTTTTTTTGTGCCTGGAATTCGGCTGTCCGTCGTGGAGGCAATCTTCTGCGCGCTAACCACGAAACATTCCCTCGCCAAAACTGTCTCTTTCCTTAGCAGGATCAATCGCTTATTTGCAGCTAGTCTTAGCGTGGGGTAGGCGACAGCCAGGCGCTCTGCCTGGCATAAGGAATCAAATGAAGAGGCTCGTTGTCGTGATGGCAGTGCTGGCATTGGTGGTGGGTTGTACAACTAATGCAAGAACGCATGCCGTGCGTGGGGTCAGTGGTATCGAGATCAATTGCTCAGGGCTGGGGTCGGGATGGGATAGGTGTCAGAAGCGTGCAGGTAAAGAATGCAAAGGCGCGGGCTACAAGGTCGTGGCCAGGTCCGACGACGCCAAGGATGAGCAAGAATTTCTCTTCGGTTTCAACGCCGCGGGCTTTAGCACTCGGACGATGTTGGTTATCTGCAGGTGAGTGGGCGGGTAGGGCATCAGAGTCTCGGGGGAGAAAAAGCAGGGTGCAGGATGGGGCTGTTCAAAATTGTCAGGGCATGCTAAAACCTTTGAAGCGCTGATCTAGCTGCTTGAAAAAGAAGGGAAAATTATGACGAAGTCGGAGTTGATCGAACGAATTGTCACCCATCAAGGGCTGCTCTCATCAAAGGATGTGGAGCTGGCCATCAAGACCATGCTTGAGCAAATGTCCCAATGCCTGGCCACCGGCGATCGCATCGAGATCCGTGGGTTTGGTAGCTTCTCTCTGCACTATCGTGCACCGCGGGTCGGCCGCAACCCGAAAACTGGCCAGTCAGTCAGTCTCGACGGCAAGTTTGTTCCCCATTTCAAGCCCGGCAAGGAGTTGAGGGATCGGGTGAATGAGGATGAAGAGCTGGATAGTGTTTGAATGTTTAAGCTAAAGGGGTGGGTATGCGCCAGGTTAATCGTGTAATTTTTACTTTAATTCTCTTGCTTGGCGCTCTGGCTGTCGTTGGTTTTGTACTTGAGAATCAGCACCCGCTTACTTTGATGATGCTTGGGTGGCGTTCTCCGGAGCTTCCTGTGTCGTTAGTTGTAGTGCTTGCACTACTGCTTGGCATGATTATTGGGCCTGTTGTGGGTGCCGTTCTTAAGGCGCGTCAACGACTAAAGTTGGCTCGTCGGCATAAATTAACAGGTGCTTAAAGGTTAATAAGGAGTAATGATTTTGTAAGTAATGAGTTGTTTCATGCGAAAACTCTACAATGAGAAGTTGTGCAAGATACGATCGTTAATTTGTTATACCAATATGTCAGTGGTGCTGATTTTGTTGGGCAAACATATAAAAAAGGTACTGAGGTATTATGCTAGCTAACCAAAGACAATATGCCCGCAACGATGAGATTAATGTTTTTGAAACCCTCCAACAAATTTTTTCTCAAGGATGGCTGATTCTTGGTGTCGTGGGTGTTTTTTCATTGGTTGCGATAGTATACGCTTATTTTAGCGTGCCAGTGTACGAAGCTAAGGTTTATATTTTACCCCCAACGCAAAGCCAAATAGTTAATTTTAATATAGGTCGTACTAAGAGTAATGATTTGGCGCCCTATAGTGTTAAAGAAATTTATGATGTGTTTTTGCGGAATTTACAGTCAGAGTCGCTTCGGCGAAATTTTTTCTTCGATGTTTATTTGCCATCTTTAAGTGAAAACGAAAGGCGCGCACCTCAAGACGTACTGTACGCAAATTTTTCCTCTCGGCTCATAATTGTACCTCCTGGAAAGGAATTGGCTGATCGGTACTCTGTAGCTTTTCAGGCAAGTGATCCAAAGCAGGCAGCAGACTGGACTGGTAAGTATGTAAAGGAAGCTGGAGACAACGCCAAACAGGAGGTTATCCAAAATGCCCAGCGACAAGCTGAAGGCATTGCCCGTAACCTCGATCAAAAAATAGCAATGTATCGAGATCGGGCGCGTAAATCTCGTGAAGATGCGATTATTCAGCTGCGAGAGGCATTGAGAATTGCTGAAGCGATAAATTTAGAAAAGCCGTTGATAATTTCCGGAAACCTGTCTGCTGAAATGTCGGGAAGTATGGAGGGGCAATTAGTTTATATGCGTGGCACTAAAGCGCTGAAAGCTGAAATCGAAAATCTGGAAACACGTAAAACAGAAGATCCTTTTATTGTTAGTTTACGTAAGTACGAATCAAACTCAACTTTACTTAAAAATTTGAACATTCGCGCCGAGGACGTCGCCGTGTATCGAGAGGATGGGGAAATCAAACAACCTGACTCTCCGATAAAGCCTAAGAAAATTATTATCTATGTCCTGGGTATTTTACTTGGCGTGGCCGTCGGGTTGATCTGTGCATTTGTAAGAGTATTTATCTTAAGAAACAAATCAGGGCATCGTGAAATTGATCAAGCAAACTAGGTAAGCTTGCCTGATATCGGATTTTGTCGTGCTGCCAATTGGGCTTCTGATTTTTTCTTCTATCTCTGTTATTTCATCAAGGTGATGATAGATGAGCTGAATATTTGATGTTGAATCACAAGATAAAATATACATTCATGTTAGATTTTTTAATGAGATGTAAGTCTTTCATTTTGTGTTTTCATTCGAGGCGCCTCAGTTTTTTTTTGCCAATATTGGGTGTGACCCCAATGTGCTTCGTTTTTTGCTTGAGGGGCGTAGCATCGCGTCGACTGTCAATGGTCAGTGGTAGCTCTTAACATCCCAGGCTATGGCGCAGCCCCAAGCAAAAATGATGGCTCTCGGACATGATTTGGAGTAACGGAGCTTTCTCGAATAGTCGTATAATTGGTCGCTGAGGGCTCTATTGGTTGGCGGCAGGCTTCATCTGTCTGGAACCGGTGATCACACGGAGATATTGTTTGACGTAGGGGGGGGGATATGCGATGTAGGTTGGAATGGCTAATATAGTGCATCAGCCCCATATTTCGGAAGCACACACGCCTGCTGATTGCTCAAGACTACGGACAGTTCCTCTCATCTTCTTTTACTGGTCCGAAGGAAGCGAATGGAGGAGCTTTTCCGATCGTGACCGTATCGAGAGAAAATTAATTTCCGGGCGCAGTCAGGAATGAAAATAATAGATCTTGGAGTCATCTATAGCGTTGTCAAGTCAGTCTTCAACGGACAAGCTGACGCGTACTTAAAGACTGGTAAGCGTCTTCAGGGAACGGTGGCTAAAGGAAATCCTCTTTTCCGAAAACTGGAGGGTATTCAATTTCTGATTCTGCCTGCACGAGAAAAATGTAATCAACGTAAAATCGTTAGCGGGACTCTGAATCTCGATACTTTATTAAGTGCTCCGAATGTCATCCGTGGGCTGCCCTAAGGGTGGTGACTTTCGGTTTCAACAAGACATAATTTATTCGATAAATTAGGCTTTTAATATGCGCCAACTTGAAGACATTAAACTAGCTATCATTGGCCTCGGTTATGTAGGTCTGCCTCTCGCTGTAGAGTTTGGTAAGCATCGATCTGTAGTTGGATTTGACATAAATCAATCGCGCATTAGTGCTCTCCGGTCGGGCCATGACTCTACACTTGAAGTGAGTGACATTGAGTTATTGCAAGCAACACAGTTGGAATATACTTGTAGTTTAGATGAGCTGAACTCCTGCAATACCTACATCGTTACTGTGCCAACTCCGATTGATAAATATAATCAGCCGGATCTTACACCTCTGATCAAGGCATCAGAAACCATCGGGAAAGTTCTTAAGAAGGGAGACATCGTAATCTATGAGTCTACGGTGTACCCCGGTGCGACAGAAGAGGATTGTGTTCCGGTGCTGGAGCGCGTGTCGGGATTGCAGTTTAATGTCGATTTTTACGCTGGATATAGTCCTGAACGAATCAATCCGGGTGACAAAGAACATCGGGTAACTACTATAAAGAAGGTTACTTCAGGATCGACTTCTGAAGTTGCTGATCTTGTTGATGAACTTTATAATCAGATTATTGTCGCGGGTACACATAAAGCCAGCAGCATAAAAGTTGCCGAGGCAGCTAAGGTAATAGAAAATACCCAGCGTGATCTTAATATCGCTCTTATAAATGAGCTGGCACTTATATTTAATAAGATGGGAATCGACACGCAAGCTGTTTTGGAAGCGGCTGGTACAAAGTGGAACTTTTTGCCTTTCCGCCCAGGATTAGTGGGGGGGCACTGTATCGGTGTTGATCCCTACTATTTAACTCATAAGGCCCAGTCGTTGGGTTATCATCCCGAGATTATTTTGGCTGGACGACGCCTGAACGATAGCATGGGAGCTTACGTAGTTTCTCAGCTAGTAAAAGCCATGGTAAAGCGCCGTATACATGTCGATGGTGCTCGTGTTCTGGTGATGGGCTTGACTTTTAAAGAAAATTGCCCGGACCTTCGAAATACTAAAATAATTGATATTGTCAAAGAGTTGGCGGAATACAATATAAGCGTAGATGTTTTTGACCCTTGGGTTAATGCTTCGGAGGCGCAGCATGAATATAACATTACTCCAGTAACCGAGCCGTCCATTGGAGCCTACGATGGAATTATTCTAGCTGTTGCCCATAAGGAGTTCGCAGCGTTAGGCCCAGAAAGTATTCGCCGCTTTGGAAAAATAGAACACATTTTGTATGATCTTAAATATCTTCTAGCACCAGAGCAATCTGACTTGCGCCTTTGATGATAAAAAGTGTAGCTGTGGCGCCTCTTCAAAGGCTAAGCAGCTACAAGAATTTTTGATATTTTGAGAAGAGAAAATAGATGAGCCGCTACGATCGACTGTTAATTGAGCTACGTCAAACTCCGAAAACTTGGCTAGTTACTGGCGTTGCCGGTTTTATTGGCTCAAACTTACTAGAAACACTTCTTCTTCTCAATCAGCGAGTGGTAGGGCTTGATAATTTCGCCACAGGTCATCAGCGCAATCTCGATGAAGTAAGAGCAGCAGTTAATAATGATCAATGGGAAAGATTTGTTTTTATCGAAGGAGACATTCGGAGCTTGGCTGATTGCAAAAAAGCCATGACGTTCTGTTCTCCAGGCGAAGGTGATTCGGTACCTATTGATTATGTGCTACATCAAGCGGCTTTGGGATCTGTGCCGCGCTCTATAAATGACCCAATCGCAACCAATAGTACTAACATTGATGGGTTTCTTAATATGTTAGTTGCGGCGAGAGATGCAGAAGTTAAGAGCTTTACTTATGCAGCGTCGAGTTCTACTTACGGTGATCACCCGGGTCTTCCCAAGGTTGAGGACGTTATCGGCAAGCCTCTCTCGCCGTATGCGGTTACAAAGTATGTTAACGAACTATATGCTGAGGTGTTTTCAAGAACCTATGGCTTTAATGCGATAGGGTTGCGCTACTTTAACGTCTTTGGTAAACGCCAGGATCCAAATGGTGCATATGCTGCTGTGATTCCGAAGTGGTCCGCATCGATGATTGCCGGAGGTAATATATCGATCAATGGTGACGGTGAAACGAGTCGTGATTTCTGTTTTGTTGAGAACGCTGTCCAAGCAAACTTACTTGCAGCAACAGCCGATGAAACCGCGAAAAACAACATTTACAATGTTGCGTTTGGTGAGCGTACGACGCTTAATCAACTGTTTGTTTACTTGACTCAATCGTTGTTAGAGCAAGGGCGTACTTACAATCTATCCCCCGTTTATCAGGATTTTCGTGGTGGAGATGTTCGGCATTCATTGGCTGATATTTCAAAGGCTAACCAAGCGCTTGGATATTTTCCAAAGTTCAGTATTAAAGATGGTATAGCGCGAACAATGCCATGGTATATCAACCAGAGTTCTAAAGCTTTATGAATCCAATGTTGGTTCTTTTTGTTATTGATGGAATTTCGAAAGCTTTCCTTGCGTTCGCTTCGTTAGTTCTGATCAAGTATTTGTCAATAAGTGAGTTCGCGCAGTTTAGTGTAGTGTTCACAGCGAGCATGATGACTTATCAGATCATTGGTGGAATTGTAGAAAGACTATACATATCTGACCACTCTAATTATCAAAAGCAAGGGGGGGGGGGGAGCTTTTTCTTGATAGTAGTGTTTGGTGTTGCTGTGTCTGGTTATATTTATTTACACGCGGACATGCGCGCTGCTGTATTCACGCTTGTTCTGACTTACTTATGCACTAAATATCAGATTCAGCGGGTTAGACAGCAAAAGGAGGAACGTTTTTTTATATACTCCTTCGTTGATATGTTGAGAAACGCTACTTGGCTTGTATTGCTGTATTTGAAGTTTTCTGTGTTTGAATCTGTCCCTTACATAACAAACGAGTTTTTCGCGCTGGCTACATACGCACTATTGGCGATTTTTGCAAATGCACTTCTGTATTTCATTTCCGGTGAAGCTACAATAAAGGCAAGTTCAATAAGGTTTTATGGTGCGCAGTTTGTCTCTTCTGCTAAATATTTCCTCACTAGAGGCGATGTAGTGCTGTACTCTATTATTGGAGGTGCAATTCCATATTATCCTTTTATTATTGCAACAGTGATGCGTAACGAATATTTGATATCGACATATGGTGCTGCCATGAGGTATCAAGCTATCTTTTCAATGGCGATAATGGCGGTAAATACAGTAGTAATAGCCAGGTTTTGCAATAGAAAGGATGTGATCAAGGCTCAGATTGATTCATTTTACAAAGTATTGCCTTTGGCTCTACTGTGCTTGTTTGTTGCAATCGGTTTTATTTGGTGGGCTATACCGTATATTGATGGTGGAAAATATCCTGGTTTGCAAACGGCATTCGTTATTCTCTCTATGTGCTCTGCTATTTCCCTGATTTCCACGGTTGCAGTAAATCAGTTACTTGCCTTTAATAGCTATAGGGTAATGCTAAAAGGCGTATTTGTAGGTTTTATGGTAATGATTGCATTTACTCCCATGTTCAACTGGGTCAGCGTGGAGTTGGGGCCGCTACTAAGTATGGCCGCGGGCTATCTGGTCATTGCGTTGTTGATGATATGGAATGCGAGCAAGGAGAAAACGCTTGAAAGTACTGCTGGTTAACTATTATTACCATCCTATGGTCGACGCGCACGCCTATCGTTGGACTCAGCTTTCAGAGCATTGGGCTGAAAAAGGGTTCCAGGTTGATGTGATTTGCTCAAAGGTAGGCAATGTTGAAGACTCGGAGTGCGGCAAGAATATACAAGTTACAAGGGTCGGTTTTTTTCGTGCAATAAAAATGCAGGCCAAGAAAAGCATTGGCTCGGAAAATGTAAGCTCTCGTAAAGAAATGGTTGCTACATTAAAACAAAATTTAAGATTGGTTTATAGGAAGTTTTATTGGCCGGATGGTCTTTGGCACTGGTTCTTTTCTGTGTCCGCAGAGTTGTTTAAGCGAAGGGCAACTAAGTACGATTTGATTGTAAGTTATTCTCCTACGTTTACTGCTCATCTAGCGGTAATGTTATTTAAAAAGATGGTCACGAGCAGCTCGTATTGGATAGCTGATTATGGCGATCCATTTTCGACGTCTATTTCAATGCCAAATAATAATATTTCATTGTATGGGGCGCTGAACAGGTGGGCGGAGTCGTTAGTGCTTAGTCGGGCAAGCAAGGTTTGCTTCACAAGTCAGAGCACTGTTGATGATTATTTCTCAGTTTTTGGGGCGATGGATAATGCCCATTTAATTCCGCACATGGCTAATGTGGAAAAAATTTATGATGAGATTAGCGAGATAAGTGATCCTGCAGTAATCAGGTTGGTGTTTATCGGTAATTTTCATGTGGGCATCAGAGAACCTTTCTGGGCTTCGGATGTTATAGAGAGGCTAGCAGGTTTTTTACACCTGAAAAACGATCAGCCTATTGTCTTTGATATTTACGGAGCAAGCAATGGCGTAGATGTCGCGTCAATTTGTAGTCCCATTATAAACTGGCACGGTCCATTAGATCGTGAGCGTGTTAATGAAGTAATTGGGGGTGCCGATTTTCTAGTAAATATAGAAAATACGAACTGCTCAATGATTCCGAGTAAAATTGTTGAATATATAGCGACTGGCAAGCCTATTATAGACATTGCTCAAAAGAACAAAGACGTTTCCAGGTTGCTCAATCTTTATGCAGCTGAAGGAGGCGCGATTATTATTGATGAAAATTTTTCAAATGAGTTTGTGGATCTTAAAAGATTTATTGAAAGATACAAGGGTAATGGAAAAATTTCAATTGATACGATTAACTCAATTTTGAGTGACTTTGGTATCGAGGACGTTTCTAGAAGATACCTTGAAAACATTGAGGGCGCGCCCCGGTGATTGCGGGGCACATTGTTGGATGTGTTTTTTATACAGGTTCGAAAATGACGGTTGTGGGTTGTATTTTTATTAAAAATTTGGGTTGTATTAGATGTTTGTAGTTTGTAACTGAGTGAATGTTTTTGGCTATATTGGCGTCTGTTATGCCAGTGAAATTTCAATGATGGGGCAGTCGAGAGTTATCTGGGTATATGAATAATAATTCGCTGTTTTTTTTGGCCAGGGTATTTATTTTTTTTTGCATTTTGGCTTTTTTTCAAGCTGTATTCTATTTTGATTTTTATTATTATTTTACTCCCGATAGTTCTTATTTAAATATACCTGATCATATGTTTTATGCAGGTGTTGTAACGGGGTTCGATTTGGTGCCGGATGTTTCGTCGTTAAATAATTATATTGTAAGTTTTATTTATTCGGTTTTTTTTAATCTAGGGGTGTCTGACTTAGTATCAGCTTCCTTTTTTCTTAATATTTCTATCCTCACGTACGCTTATTGGCGAACTGAATTGCTTTGTTTTGATGTGACCAAAAGGTTTTTACCGGTTTTTTATTGGTTGGGGTTACTTGCGATACTGCAGTTTTCAATACTGATCAATAAAGATAGTTTTGGTGTGCTGTTTTACGTAGTTCTTTTGTCTTTTTTGGTGCTTAGAAAGAAATCGGATTTGTTTCTGTTGTTGCTACTTTGTCCAATTCGAATGCAGTTTTTTTTGGTGTTGGCTTTTTCTTTGTTTTTGGTGGGTGCTTTGAATGCACACAAGAGTAAGTCAAAAATAGGTCTCAAGGTCTTCTTTTTGTATTTCATATGCTCGGTCGTTGCTCTGTATCTAGAAAGTAGCGAGGCGCTTCTCTCACATAGTTATTATTCCGAAGGAGGGGTTGCCTCCTGGATTTCGCTGCTAAATAATCAGTATTATATTGGTTCTTTTTTGCTAAATGTTCTAAAGCCAATTCAATATGTTTATGATTTGTATCGTAGTGCGAATCTGGATGACTCGCTATTAGGATGGGGTGTCTATCTTTCGAGGTTGTATTTGGTGTTCGTGATTGTCGTGTTGGGCTATCGATTTTGTAGCGCGGTTTATTTGCCTTGGACATTTTTGAAAAAGGGTGAACAGTTTTTTGCTTCCGTTGTTATTTGTTCGTTCTTTCTGATTTATTCAATTTCTCCGATTGTAGATTATAGATACCTTATAAATATCTCACCTATATTGATGCTGTTTTTTGTGATGAGAAAGACTCCTCAGATTGGCACCCCCTCGTTGGCTCCCTAGCGGGCTGAGAACAGTTTGTGATTTCTGACTTTGGTACGATCATGCGTTCCAGGGTGGGGAGCATCCGGACCAAGCCTGATTCTGCGCTATAGATGACTGCTGATCGACCAAAATGCCAGTCTTTTGGCTTTGAATGGATGCTTCCCTATTTGATGTAGTATTATAAACGTCTTGGATTGTTTAACTTAAGGTTGAACTGGACTTTACGGATTGGTGCTTCTTATGTGTGGGATTGCCGGTATTGCAACTTGGGTTTCAGGATGCAGTGTTAGTAAAATAGCTGAAAAAATGATCTCTCCAATTTTTCACCGCGGGCCAGACGACTTTGGAGTGTGGGAAGATAGTCGTCATGGTGTCGCGTTCGGACATCGACGTCTAGCTATTTTGGATCTCTCTCCACTCGGTCATCAACCGATGGTCTCTCCTAGTGGGAGATATACCATTTCTTACAATGGTGAGATATACAATTTTTTAGAAATTAAAGCAGAGCTTGTTGAGTCAGGTTTTTCTGTTGCGTGGAAGGGTGGCTCAGATACTGAAGTATTGTTAGCAGCTGTCGAGTGCTGGGGGCTGGAGTTAACGCTGCAGCGCTTGGTTGGTATGTTCGCCTTTGCCTTATGGGATAACGATCAGCAATCTATAGTTTTGGCGCGAGATCGAGTTGGTGAAAAACCATTATATTATGGATGCGTTGGCGATAAGTTTGTATTTGCTTCCGAGCTAAAGGCAATTCATTCTGTGTTTAAAGATGAATTGGAAATTGATCGGTCTGCACTTTCTCAGTTTGTCAGGTTTGGATATGTGCCTGCTCCAAAATCTATCTATGCTGGTATTAGTAAGCTTAAGCCTGGATATTATATATCAGTTCAATCCTCTTCCGAGATGGCAACTCCTCGCTCATATTGGAAGATTGATAGTGCGGAGCAGCAGCTTGCTCGCCAGTTAACTACAGCATCCGAAGAGAGCGTTGTAAAACTTACCAACGAGACATTGTTGGGGGCAATTAAGTGCCAAATGGTGTCTGATGTACCTATTGGAGCTTTTCTTTCGGGGGGGGTCGACTCCAGTTTGGTCGTCTCATTGATGCAGGCTCAAAGCATTAATAAAATAAAGACGTATACCATCGGATTTGAGGAAAAGAGTTTCGACGAAGCCCCTTATGCAAGGGCTATCTCAAATCACCTTGGAACGGATCACACTGAGTTATATGTAGGCGCAAAAGATGCACTTAAAGTAATTCCTGATTTGCCGGCGATCTATGATGAGCCGTTTGCCGATTCGTCACAGATCCC
Source organism: Pseudomonas sp. PSB11 (assembly GCF_014596605.1). NCBI lineage: Bacteria > Pseudomonadati > Pseudomonadota > Gammaproteobacteria > Pseudomonadales > Pseudomonadaceae > Pseudomonas > Pseudomonas sp. PSB11. The sequence goes on along the minus strand of NZ_NOIO01000010.1, from coordinate 90,022 downwards.
GACGGTACTTGTTTCTAGGTTAACCAAAGAGCACGTCACTGTGGCATTGTCCGGTGATGGTGGTGACGAACTTTTTGCGGGATATCCAAGATATAAGGTTACGTCTGAATTGTGGCGTCGTATGGAGTTGATGCCCTTGCCATTGCGCCGACTGGCTGCTCACTCACTGAGGGCGCTTTCCTCAAAGAGCTGGGATGGTGTGTGTTCTTTTTTTCCAGCCGAAGTTCGTAAGAAAGTTAATGGCCGGCGTATTTACAGAATGTCTGAGCTGTTGACTTCTGAGCGGTTAGCCGATATGTATACTGGCTTAATGTCTCAGTGGCAGCGTGTGGATAACCTGGTTCTGGGAGTTGATTGCTCTATGGAAGACATGTCTCCATGGGCGGAGGGCGCCGACTCCATAGAAGAGATGAGACGTTGGGATTTTGGTCAATATTTGCCTGATGATTTACTTGTAAAAGTTGACCGGGCAGCCATGAGCGCTAGTTTGGAAACCCGTGCACCGCTTCTTGATCATCGAGTAGTAGAGTTAGCCTTTGCTCTACCCACACATCACTTGATTAAAAATGGAGTCGGCAAGTGGCCACTTAGGGAAGTACTTAAACAGTATGTTCCTTCTTCATTCTTTGAGAGGCCTAAGGCGGGTTTTTCCGTTCCGTTAGCAGAATGGCTACGGGGTGAGTTAAGGGAATGGGCTGAAGAGTTGTTGGATGAGCGTAAACTTGAAACTCAGGGGTATTTTGACAGTAAGAAGATACGTCTAATTTGGTCCCAGCATCTGGAACAGACTTATGATAGGAGTCTTCATTTGTGGAATATTCTGATGTTTCAGGCCTGGCTTGAAAAACAGTCTTCAGCACATGTTGGGTAAATAAATAGATATGAAAATTATTGTTAATGCATTCTCTGCTCGTTTGGGTGGGGGGCGGACTTACCTGCTTAATCTTTTCGCGCACATGCCAGATTGTGCTGGGCTAGAAGTTTTGGTATTTGCACCAAAGGACCTTGATCTTCCTGCTCATCCAAGCATTCGGCGTATAGAAACTGCCTGGCCCACCGACAATCCTATTTTTCGAATGTTTTGGGAAAAACTGATACTTCCTGGGGTATTAAAATCGGAAAAAGCGGATGTTCTATTCTGCCCTGGTGGCGTAGTGTCTACTGTTCCTCCGAAGGGGTGCAAAGTAGCTACGATGTTTAGGAACATGATTCCTTTTGACTCCCGTGTGCAACAGAGTATTCCATGGGGGGCTCAGAGACTCCGTGTATGGCTCCTCAATAGAGCTATGTTGAAGAGCATGTCTAATGCTGATTTGACGATTTTCATTTCTGATTATGCCAGGGGTGTAATCGAGTCTCTTACTAAAGTAAAAAATGCGGTTACAATTCCTCACGGAATTGGCTCGGTGTTTAGAACTCATGGTAAGGCGGTTCCTCGTCCTGATTACATTTCTACAAATGAATATATTTTGTATGTCTCAAGGTTTGATGTGTACAAGCATCATTTTGAGGTTGTTAGTGCATATGGGAAGCTTTCGAAAGAGTTACGCGATCGTTTTTCGTTAATTCTTGTTGGCGAGACTAATCTGCCCGAAACGGAGCGTGTGAAAACGCTGATTAAAGATCTTGGCCTAGATGGGCAAGTAATTCTATTGGGAGCCATTCCTTACCAGGGCCTGCCTTCATTGTACCATCACGCTTATCTTAATCTGTTTGCCTCATCTTGCGAGAATTGTCCGAACATTCTTTTAGAGGCACTTGCTTCAGGTCGGCCGATGATATGTTCGGACGTTATGCCTATGCCGGAATTTGGTGCAGAAGCAGCTCTTTATTTCTCTCCATTTGATCCGGAGAATATCTCTAGTGTTATGTCCAAGGCGCTATGTAGCCCTGATATTCTGAGTGATTTGTCGGTTGCGGCGATTAAGCAAAGCGAAAAATTTGACTGGGCAGACACCTGCAAAAAGACTTGGCGTGAATTATTATCTCTAAAGCCACGCTCCGGAGAGGGTAAGTAATAGATGAAAATACTCGTGGTCTCTCAGTATTTTTGGCCAGAATCTTTTATTATCAACGACTTAGTTGAAAATTTGGCTGCTCAGGGGCACGCTGTTCAAGTTTTAACTGGCAAACCCAATTATCCTGAGGGCGTGATTTTTGATGGTTATTGCGCTGCTGGGTATGTTGAGCAGCGCTTTGCGTCTTCTAATGTGACGGTATGCCGTGCGCCGCTTCGCGCTCGCGGGGGTTCAGGGGCAAAAAATTTGTTCCTAAACTATTTATCTTTTGTTTGTAATGGCCTTAAGTTTTACCCTCGGGCGGTGAAAGGAAAGTGTTTTGATGCGATCTTTGTATTTGCGCCATCACCCATAACAACGGTCATTCCTGCGATATATCTGAAGTGGAGGCTTAAGAGTCATTTGGCTGTTTGGGTACAAGACCTGTGGCCTGAAAGTTTAAGCGCCACTGGGTTTGTCAAAAATAAGTTTGCGTTGCGACTTGTTGGGTATATGGTCAAAGGCATTTATTCCTTTGTCGACACTCTGCTCGTTCAGTCGCAGGCGTTTCGGGCTCCTGTAGGAAAGTACGCTAGTTCAGAAAAGATTATCTATTATCCGAACTCATATCAGGAGCTATCCTCCGATCTACAGGAAACTCGGGTCCCTCAGGAATTGCTTGCTGAACTTGATGAGCACTTTTGCCTCGTCTTTGCAGGAAATTTAGGGGTGGCCCAGTCAGTCGAAACAATCGTTGAGGTGGCGGATAAACTAAGGCATCTCGAAGGACTGAGGATCGTGTTGGTAGGTAGTGGTAGTATGTACGGCTGGATCGAAAGTCAAAAGCAATCGAAAAAATTGGACAATCTTGTCCTGGCTGGTCGTTTTCCAGCTAGCGAAATGCCACATTTTTTCAGTCGCGCTGAAGGTTTATTGGTGACGCTGAAGCACGATGAGGCGTTCTCCTATACCATTCCCAGTAAAGTCCAGGCTTACCTGGCGGCGGGGCGGCCGATCATAGCTGCCCTGGATGGCGAGGGTGCCAGAATCATCGAGGAGGCCAAGGCCGGTTTTACCAGCCCCGCGCAGGACTCTGAAGGTTTGGCTAATCGTATAGAACAACTCTTCCATATGGGTTTGCATGAGCGCGAACGCATGGGACGATCAGGGCGGGAATACTACCTTGAGCATTTCGAAATGGGCCGGCAGAGCCAGCGTCTGGTCGAAATTCTCGGGAAAAGGATCAACGAATTGAAGGGTATTTGAAATGAAAGTTCTCGTTCTAGGGGTTACCGGAATGCTGGGCAGCGCAGTATTTCGGCTGTTCAACGGTGATCCAAACCACGAGGTGTGGGGCACCTTACGCAATCCGGGAGGTGCAAAGCACTTTTCTGAAGGCGCCAAAGGTTCGTTAATCAGTAACGTGGATGTACTTGACCAGGATTCGCTTGTCGCTGTTCTGACGCAAGTGAAACCGGATGTTGTGATTAACTGCGTTGGGTTGATCAAGCAATTGGCCGATGCAAAAGACCCGCTTTCTGCCCTTCCAATCAACGCGATGTTGCCACATCGCATTGCGAAGTTATGCGCGCTATCTGGCGCTCGAATGATCCACATTAGTACAGATTGTGTTTTTTCCGGCCGCAAAGGCTTGTATACGGAAAATGATATCTCCGATGCCGAAGATCTTTACGGAAAGTCGAAATATATTGGCGAGCTGCATTCCGCTGCCAACGCGGTAACTCTCCGAACTTCAATTATTGGCCATGAACTGGGTAGCCAATATTCACTTGTTGATTGGTTTCTTTCGCAGACCGGTACAGTCAAGGGTTATGAGAAGGCTATTTTTTCCGGGCTCCCAACTGTGGAACTTGCACGCGTTATTCGCGATTTTGTAATTCCAAACTCAGAGCTTAAAGGATTATACCATGTTTCAGTCGATCCAATTGATAAGCTGTCGCTGCTTCAATTGGTAGCCAAGGTTTATAATAAGGAGATAGAAATCATTGCAGATGACAATCTTTCTATAGATCGTTCACTGGACTCTTCAAAATTTCAGGCGGCGACGGGCTATGTCCCGCCGTCGTGGTTGGAATTAATCAAGTCAATGCATGCGCAGCGCTGATTGCTAAATTTAGTAAGGTTCGGGAGGTAGCTATGTTTGATAATAAAATTTTGATGATTACCGGTGGGACTGGCTCGTTCGGCCACACTGTATTGAAGCGTTTCCTGGATACCGATGTAAAAGAAATTCGCGTATTCAGCCGTGACGAGAAAAAACAGGAAGATATGCGCATTGCCTTGTCGAACGACAAAGTAAAGTTCTATATCGGCGACGTACGTGATCGCGACAGCCTTGATCAGGCTATGGTAGGGGTGGATTATATTTTCCACGCCGCAGCCCTGAAGCAGGTGCCTTCCTGCGAGTTTTACCCGATGGAAGCCGTGCGTACCAACGTCATGGGTACCGAAAACGTACTCAATGCGGCCATCGCTTCGGGTGTGCAACGGGTTGTTGTGCTCAGTACCGACAAGGCTGTTTATCCGATCAATGCGATGGGTATTTCCAAAGCCATGGCTGAGAAGCTGATGGTTGCCAAGTCGCGGATGATTCCGGCGAAAGGCCCGGTGATCTGCGCAACCCGCTACGGAAACGTCATGGCGTCGCGCGGTTCGGTGATCCCGTTGTTCATCAATCAGTTGCAGAGCGGCGAAGCGCTGACTGTCACCGACCCACACATGACACGGTTCCTGATGTCGCTCGAGGATTCTGTTGACCTGGTTCTACACGCGTTCGAGCATGCCGAGCAAGGTGATATTTTCGTCCAGAAAGCACCTGCCTCGACAGTGGCGGATCTGGCGCAAGCGCTCAAGGAGCTGTTTGCTCGCGACAATGCCGTCAAGGTCATTGGTACTCGCCACGGCGAAAAACTTTACGAGTCGCTCATCTCCCGTGAAGAAATGGCCAAGGCCGAAGACATGGGGCGCTACTACCGTATTCCTTCGGACAATCGCGACCTTAACTACAAGAAGTTTTTTGTTGAAGGCGAACAAGAAATTTCCGATCTCGACGACTACACCTCCCACAATACAGAGCGCCTTGATGTGGAAGGCGTGAAGAAAGTTCTTTTGAATCTGGATTACATTCAGGAGCAACTTGATGCTTAAGGTCATGACACTGGTTGGTACGCGACCAGAACTTATCAAGATGAGCCGCGTCATTGCCGAGCTTGATAAGCAGGTTAATCATGTGTTGGTTCACTCGGGCCAAAACTATGACTTCGAATTGAATCAGGTCTTTTTTGATGACCTGGAAATTCGTAAACCTGATTACTTCCTGGGTGCCGCTGGCGATACCGCCGCGAAAACCATCGCAGAGGTCATCTCAAAGGCGGATGAAGTATTTGAGGCTGAAAAGCCCGACGCGCTTCTGCTTTACGGCGATACCAATACCTGTCTGGCCGTCATTGCCGCCAAGCGCCGCAAGATTCCGGTGTTCCACATGGAAGCCGGCAACCGCTGTTTTGATCAACGCGTCCCTGAAGAATTGAATCGCAAGGTGCTCGACCACCTCAGTGATATCAATATGGTCCTGACCGAGCATGCACGGCGTTACCTGATCGCTGAAGGGATTCGTCCTGAAACCATCATCAAGACCGGATCGCACATGGAGGAGGTACTCGACTATTACATGCCGAAAATCCTCACTTCCGACGTACTGGCGCGAGAAGGCCTGGAGCAGGACAAGTTCTTCATCATCAGCGCGCACCGTGAGGAAAACGTCGATACGCCGGAGAACCTTCGCGACTTGCTTAAAACGCTGCGAGCCCTGGCCGACAAGTACCAGTACCCCATTATCGTTTCCACGCATCCACGTACCCGCAAACGTCTGGAAGCGATTGGTGAGTCGCTGGATCACCCTCTGATTCGTTTCTCGAAGCCATTCGGGCTGCTCGACTACATCAAGTTGCAAATGTCGGCGTTTTGCGTGCTGTCCGACAGCGGCACCATCACTGAGGAAGCCTCTCTGCTGAACCTGCCTGCCATTACTATTCGTAATGCCCACGAACGTCCGGAAGGGATGGATGAGGGCACCCTCATCATGAGCGGCCTGAAAGTGGAGGGCGTACTGGATGCCGTACGTGTGGTAACCAGCCAGCATGATCGTGCGCAGCGTGTTATCCCGGTCGTAAGGGATTACCAGGCAGGTCCTGTGTCGAAGCAGGTAGTTCGGGTCGTCTTGAGTTACACCGACTACATCAATCGTACTGTCTGGTCGAAATCCTGAGCGTCGTCGAGGTTTGAAAAATGCGTGTTTTATTGACAGGTGCTACTGGTTTCATTGGTCGTGCAGTATTGGGTCGTTTGGCGGCCTCTGAAGACCTGGAACCGGTGGCTGCCATTCGTGGACACGCCTTGTCTGACTGTCCGTCGCGCGTTACTACCGTTCGAACCGCCGGGCTCAATGCTGATACCGATTGGTCGCAGGCGCTGGATCAAGTGGAGGTTGTCATTCATGGCGCGGCTCGCGTTCACGTCATGAATGACACTGAGTCCGATCCGCTGGAGGCGTTTCGCAAGGTAAACGTCGAGGGTACGCTAAGCCTCGCTCGGCAAGCAGCCGCGTCGGGTGTTCGTCGCTTCGTGTTCATCAGTTCGATCAAGGTGAATGGCGAAGGTACGCCGCTCAATCAGCCTTACTTTGCCGACGCGACACCCGCGCCTGGCGATCCGTATGGCATTTCGAAAATGGAGGCCGAGCAGGGGCTGCGCGAAATTGCTAGCGTCTCCGGGATGGAAGTGGTGATCATCCGTCCGGTGTTGGTTTACGGCCCGGGCGTGGGAGCCAACTTTCTGAACATGATGCGTTGGCTGGACAAGGGAATACCCTTGCCATTCGGGGCTATCCATAACCGGCGCAGCCTGGTCGCGCTCGAAAATCTTTCTGATTTGATCGTGACCTGCATCCGTCATCCGGCCGCCGCCAATCAGACCTTCCTTGTCAGTGATGGGGAGGATTTGTCCACGACACAATTGTTGACGCGGATGGCAAAGGCATTGGGTAAACCTGCGCGCTTGTTGCCTGTGCCGAGCGTGTTGCTTGAGCGGGGTGCGCAGCTTCTGGGCAAGCAGGCTTTGTCGCAACGACTGTGCGGCTCGTTGCAAGTCGATATAAGCAAAACTCGGGAATTGCTAGGCTGGACTCCGCCGGTCAGCGTCGATGAGGCGCTTGTGTCGGCTGCCAACTACTACAAGGAAAGGCAGCGATAAGCTGGCTAATGACAGTGCCGGTTCAATTGCAGAATTGATTTTGGCTGTTTCAGGAAGTTGACCTTTGAACACAATATGGTTGTTGGCGTTGGTGGTGGGTGTTTCATTCTTGGGCACAGGTGCATTGCGCAAATACGCGTTGGCACGCAGCTTGATAGATATTCCTAATGCGCGTAGTTCACACTCGGTCCCGACCCCTCGGGGCGGTGGTGTGGCCATTGTCCTGAACTTTCTGATTACACTGCCTGTACTGGCCTGGACAGATGCTGTCGTCTGGCCGATGGCGCTGGCTCTGCTGGGAGCCGGCGGCTGGATCGCGATCATAGGTTTTCTCGACGACCATGGGCACATTGCCGCGCGTTGGCGCCTGCTAGCGCATTTCGGTGGTGCCATCTGGGCATTGATCTGGATTGGGGGGATGGCGCCGATCAATCTGTTCGGTCACGAGTTCAGTCTCGGCTGGTTCGGTTATGTCATCGGAGCGTTCTATCTGGTCTGGATGCTCAACCTCTACAACTTCATGGATGGTATTGATGGCTTGGCCAGCGTCGAGGCGATTTGCGCCTGTGCCGGTGCTTGCCTGGTCTACTGGATTGCAGGCAAGACCAGCCTTGCCATTGCTCCGCTTGTGCTAGCGATGGCCGTATCGGGTTTCCTTGTCTGGAATTTCCCGCCAGCGAAGATTTTCATGGGCGATGCGGGCAGTGGTTTCCTGGGCATAGTGTTGGCAGTGATGTCGCTTCATGCCGCATGGTCGAATCCACTGTTTCTCTGGGCTTGGCTCGTCTTGTTGGGCGTCTTTATTGTTGATGCCACCTTTACCCTCATTCGTCGGCTGTTGAGAGGGGATAAGGTTTATGAGGCCCATCGCAGCCACGGATACCAGTATGCTTCACGAAAATATGGCAGCCATCGGGCGGTCACGCTGGCAGTAGCTGCGATCAATTTGTTGTGGTTAGTACCAGTGGCTATATTGGTCGTCATGCAATATCTCGATGGCGTGGCAGGATTAGTCCTGGCCTATGTACCTCTGGTGTTGCTGGCCTTCAAGTTTCACGCAGGCGAGTTGGAAATCGCAGGCAAGGCGTGATGGGTGCATTGGTTTTTGAGTATTGCTTTGTCGGTAAGTGAGTTACCGAAAGCTGTAGTTGCTGTATCAATGCTAGAAGCTTCGAGAGGTATTAAGAGGGGTTATGGATAAGATTCGGGCAAAGTTGTTAAGTCTGCCAAGGCGACATAAACGCATTCTGCAGGTCCTGACTGATATTTCGTTAGTCTGGTTTGCCCTGTGGATGGCGTTTGTGGTGCGACTTGGGCTGGACGAGTTAGTCAACCCGTTCACTCAGCATTTCTGGCTTTTTGTCAGTACACCTGTCATCGCCATTCCTCTTTTCGTCCGCTTTGGCATGTACCGTGCGGTCATGCGCTACTTTGGAAATGACGCGCTCATTGCCATTATCAAGGCGGTGACACTGTCGTCCTTGATACTCGGCATTGTGGTGTACTGGTCCAGCAATCATCAAAACGTCGTTCCTCGTTCGATCATTTTCAACTATTGGTGGTTGAGCCTGATCATGATCGGCGGGCTGCGCCTGGCCATGCGTCAGTACTTTATGGGGGACTGGTTCAGCGCTGCCCAGCACGTCCCGTTCACCAGTCGGGATGACGGCCTGCCGAAAGTGGCTATTTACGGCGCGGGGGCGGCGGGCAATCAACTCGTTGCCGCCTTGCGGATGGGGCGTGTCATGCGGCCAGTGGCCTTTATCGATGACGACTGCGGCATCGCCGACCGGGTGATCTCCGGATTGCAGGTGTACAAGCCCAAGGACATCCATCAGATGATCGACAACACGGGTGCTCAGGAAATTCTCCTTGCCATTCCGTCGTCCAACCGTGGACGACGTCGCGAGATTCTCGGGTTTCTCGAAGGCTTTCCGTTGCACGTTCGAAGCGTCCCCGGTTTCATGGACCTGGCCAGTGGCCGGGTCAAGGTCGACGATATCCAGGAAGTAGATATTGCCGACCTGCTCGGCCGTGACGCGGTCCCGGCCCAGGCTGATTTGCTCGAACATTGCATCACGGGGCAATCGGTGTTGGTCACAGGCGCGGGGGGCTCCATTGGCTCCGAGCTTTGTCGGCAAATTCTCGCGCTACGCCCGACAACGCTTCTACTGTTCGAGCACAGTGAGTTCAATCTTTACTCCATCTTGTCCGAATTGGAGCAGCGGGTCGCTCGAGAGTCGCTATCCATCCGTCTTTTGCCGATTCTTGGGTCGGTTCGTAACCCGGACAAGTTGCTGGATGTCATGAAAAGCTGGCGAGTAGACACGGTGTATCACGCCGCCGCCTACAAGCATGTCCCTATGGTCGAACACAACATTGCCGAAGGTGTGCTCAATAATGTGATAGGCACGCTTAATACGGCCCAGGCCGCACTTCAGGCTGGAGCGGCCAACTTCGTCTTGATTTCGACGGACAAGGCCGTGCGACCTACCAATGTCATGGGTAGCACCAAGCGCCTTGCCGAGCTGACGTTGCAAGCGCTGAGTCGTGAGTTGGCTCCGGTATTGTTCGGCGATACGAGCAATGTTTCGCGTGTGAACAAAACGCGTTTCACGATGGTGCGTTTTGGTAACGTCCTGGGATCGTCGGGTTCGGTGATTCCTTTGTTTCACAAACAGATCAAGTCGGGGGGGCCGCTGACCGTTACGCACCCGAAGATCACTCGATACTTCATGACCATCCCCGAAGCGGCGCAGTTGGTAATTCAGGCGGGCTCCTTGGGGCAGGGTGGTGATGTTTTCGTTCTTGACATGGGCGAACCCGTGAGGATAGTCGAACTGGCCGAGAAGATGATCCATTTGTCCGGCCTGAGCGTGCGCTCGGAAAAGAACTTGCATGGAGACATAGCTATCGAGTTCACCGGGCTGCGTCCGGGTGAGAAGCTTTACGAAGAGCTGCTGATTGGTGACAACGTGGCGGCCACTCAGCATCCGATGATCATGACGGCCAACGAGGATCATCTATCCTGGGATGTACTGAAGGTCAAGCTGGCCGAGTTGCTGGCCGCTGTGGATCAGGACGACTATGTCCGCGTCCGTCAGTTGTTGCGCGACACTGTCAGCGGCTATACCCCCGACGGTGAGATTGTCGACTGGATTTACCAGCAGCGCCGCCTTGAACCCTGATTGTTTCATATCCGGTAACGTACGCGTTTTTGACAGTCCGATTCCATAGCCTAAGTTTGGAGAGCAGCGTCGGAAAAGCTGCTTTCTCAAACGACGGCATGGAGCTTCACTGTAAGCGCTCCATGAACCCCACATTCAAAGTCACCACCTGATCCCAGACGCGGTGTCCCATATTTCTCTACCTGTGGCACATAAATAGCTCACCCAACATTTTGCTGGCATAATAATGCCAATGTTTAGCTATTTTAGTGGCACAAAAATGCCAAAGTTTGGTTATTTCAGTGGCACAAAAATGCCAAGGCCAGGTATTTCAGGTGGCACAAAAGATGGGCCCTATTTCTGTGGTATTTAAATGCCCTACAAATGCCACGGAAATGCAGAAGTACGCCCTTTCTGTGCTCATGTGAGCCATTTTGGACCTGTACCGGGGGTAGGACTATTTTTGTACCGGGGGTAGGATTTTCTGTTTTTACAGGGCTTTGGACGCCCAAAAAACGTCCCGAATCTATTACGTGTTGGGTGGATTTGGCGGTACAGCAAAGGATATCGAAAGGTCTCGATAGCGTACGATCCAACCACCCACGATAGGGTCAGGCTTAACGTCGTATCTCTGGCGAACAGTTCCACGGCAGCAGTGCTTCATAGTCCGCCACCGACTGCGCATGTGGTAACTGCTCCAGTACGTGGCGTAGCCACGTATAAGGCTCTTGGCCGTTGACCTTGGCGGTCTCCACCAAGCTGTAGATCTGAGCACTGGCGGTAGCGCCTTTGGGCGTGTCGCTAAACAGCCACGCCTTACGACCGATAACGAACGGTTTTATCGCCCTTTCGGCCGCATTGTTGTCGATAGGTAAAAAACCGGCTTCTACATAACGCTCCAGCCGGCTCCAGTTGCTGGCCAGATAATTAATGGCCTTACCCAGCACACTTTGTGGCGTGACTTGGGGCTGCGTTTTCTCCAACCAGCTTTTCAACTGAGCCAGGATCGGTACGCTCTTTTGCTGACGGCCGATTAAACGCTGTTCATCATCGCCGTCCTTGAGCTCGCGCTCGATGCCATACAGCTTGTTGATCATTGTTAGGGCGATATCGGCACGTCCCGTCTTGCCCTTCGGCTGCACTTTCTGAGCCTCGACAAACTTGCGGCGCGCATGGGCCATGCAGGCCAGCCGTTCAACCCCCGGTTGCAACGCCAAGGCGTTATAGCCCGCGTAATCATCGGTCATCACATAGCCGCGATAACTTTCCAGCAGACGCAACGGAACCTCCTGCGCACGGCTGGACGTGTACTCGAACAACACGACTTTGCGATCTGGCGGGCCGCTGGCTTGTACCCACATCCAGGATTGGCTGGTCGGGTCTCGACCTGGCTCTTTCAATACTTGAACACGGGTTTCATCGCAGTGGATCACCGGGCTTTCCAGTAATCGGTCGCGCATTAAGTTCAGCAGTGGCTGAAAGTGTTCGCTGCACTGCATCACCCAGCGCGCCAGTGTTTGCCTTGGTATATCGATACCGTGTCGACTTAACACCGTCTCGAAACGATGCAGCGGCAAGCCATCGACGTACTGTCAGCAACATGGCCAGAACGCTTGGGCTGGCCATGCTCTTTTCGATCAGTTGAGCCGGTTTGTCGGCGGTGACCGGTGCCGTTTCGCAGCCACGGCAACCGTAAACCTTGCGGATATGTTTGATGACACGGATCTGCATCGGCACGATATCCAGCTGTTCGCTGATCACGTGCTTGCGGCAACCGCAGGCACAGGTCAGTTCGTGCTCGGGCAGTTCGTGGATGACCTCGACACGCGGCAGCTCAGCCGACAATGCCTTACGCTTGCCTCGGCGCGGCAGCGGGGAAACGACTTCTTCTTCAGCGTCGCCGATCAATGGCATCGGCTCGCTTTCGGGCTCATTGAACAGTGCAAGTTGCGGCGTATTGGGCTCCGCTGTCTGCTCAGACTTACGCCCGAACAAGCGGTCGCGCAACAGCTTGATCTGTCCTTTCAGGTCAACGATGTGAGCCTGATAAGCCTGGGCAACTTCTTCCTGGCGATTGAGTGCCTCAAGCAGCATCTGCTTGAGCAAAACGGGGTCATCAGGAAGATCATCGGGCAGGGAAATCATGGCCCGGATTATACCGGATCAGGCTACGTAGCGCAGGGTCAAAACCTGGTGAGGGCGGTTGCGCCACAGGTCAAAACCGTCGAGCAGCCAATTCAATTCCTGGACGGTCAGAACGATCACTTCATCGCTGAGATCAGGCGAAGTTTTGAATCGCTCGGACTCCAAGCGCTTAAGCCAAAGGCAGAAGCCGTTGCGCTCCCAATACAAAATCTTCACGCGGTTGCGGGGCTTGTTGAGAAAGACGAAGAGCACGGGATCGAACACCGCCACTTTTATGTCCAGCTCGACCAGCGCAGCGAGGCCATCAATGGACTTTCTGAAGTCCACGGGCTTGGGGTAGAGATAGACTTTTTCGACTTTGGCGTCGGGACGCATCATGGCGAGCTGGCTCCTGAGGTAATCGGGAGCACAGCATCCGGCATCAGCTAAGCGCTTTGAATGTGGGGTTCATGGAACGCTTACGGCTCTACGACGCTTTCTACTTCATTGAAGAGGGCCAGTTGCTGCGTTGCCGCATCAGCTGTTTGCTCGGACTTACGTCCGAACAGACGCTGAAGCAGGAGGGCATTCTGTTCTTCTAGCCGAACAATCTTTCCTTATCCAACTGACGCTCGTCCAGCATCTGCCCAAGCATTTGCTTGAGCAGAACGGGATCATCTGGAAGATTTTCGGGCAAGGAATTCATGCTCTGGATTATACCGAATCAGGCTACGAATCGCGGCGTCAAAACTTGACGAGGACGGTTGCGCCAAAGATCAAAACCATCGAGCTGCCAGTTCAGCTCCTGGACAGTCAGCACGATGGCTTCGTCGGTGTGATCGGGCGATGTTTTGAAGCGTTCGGATTCAAGGCGTTTGAGCCAAAGGCAAAAGCCGTTGCGTTCCCAATACAAAATTATCACTCCATTGCGGGGGTTTGTTGAAAAAGACGAAAAGCACCGGACCGAACACCGCCACTTTGATATCCAGCTCCACCAGTGGGCGGCTAGGCCGTCGATGGATTTTCGAAAGTCTACGGGTTTAGGGTAGAGGTAGATTTTTTCGACTTTTGTATCTGGGCGCATCATGGCCGCTGGCTTCTGAAAGAAATCGGGAGCACAGCATCAGGCATCAAATTGCGGCTTTGAATGTGGGGTTTGTGGAGCAGTTACTTTCGATCTTGCGTTTGGCTTTGTACAGGACGCTGCGCTTGCCCGGTTTCTGGTAGGTGCTGCGCCGTGCCGCGATCTGCCAGATGACCTCGCGACCTTCATGCTCGGGACGCTTCTCCACGCCGGTATAGCCGGCGTCGGCACAAACCACGTTTTCGTCGCAGTGCAACAGCTTATCTACCTGCGTGACATCGGCCACATTGGCCGCTGTGCCCACCACGCTATGCACCACCCCCGACTCGTCATCTACACCGATAGGGGCCTTCATGCCGAATACCATTGATTGCCTTTCTAGGCCTGGTGCATTTCCGGGGCGCGCTGCCGTCCTGGTTCTTGGTCGAACTCGGCGCATGAATCAGCGTGGCATCTACGATTCTGGTGCAACGACAAGCCGCGATCACCCAGATAACCATTGATCACGCCCAGAACCCCCGCCGCCAACTCGTGTTTTTTCAGCAGGCGACGGAAGTTGAGGATGGTGGTTTCGTCGGGAACGCGCCCAGGCTCAGCCCAGTAAACTGACGCAGAATAGTCGTCTCGTACAGTGCCTCTTCCTCATTGGATCGCTGTAGCCGAACCAGTTTTGCATCAGATGGACACGTAGCATAGCCATCAGTGGATACGCCGGACGATCACCATCACCCTTTGGGTAGTGCCGCTCGATCAAAGTAATCAAACCCTTCCATGGCACCGCCCGATCCATCTCGATCAGGAATAACTCTTTACGGGTCTGCTTGCGTTTGCCAGCGTACTCGGCATCGGCGTAAGTCATTTGCGTCATCGGAAAACCCGGCGGGTGGAGTCTGGGTATTTTGCCAAAATCAGGGAGTTTTCTCAGAGCTCCCAAGGGCAGACATCCGCTCGCGACAGGACCACGTTGAGCACGTTTGAGCGCGATTAATGAGCAAAAGCCACGCAAAAGTACACGCCCCGTTGCTAAAACGAAGCTTCTCGCTATTTATATTTGACAATTTTTGATGAGGATTGCCATCATTCATCGCGAATAGTAGGCCCTACACACATCCCAAATACTGGCCAGGCTGATAACAAGTCCGTCAGTTAGGAGTCGAAGTGAACGTCAAAGAAATAACAGCCCTCATTGTCGATCGCCTTGAGGACTATCGGGAAGATATCTTGGACCAATGGAACAACCCACAAGGAACCCATACTCGTCATTTCGTTATCGACGGTCTTCTGCCTGAAGAAATAGCCCGAGCCATCTATGCCGCCTACCCGCGAAACGCCGACGGCTTCCTGGATCAGCAGTCGTTCCGCGAGAAGAAGAAAACTCTAGCGAATTTAGCAGACCGCCCGCAAATCCTACGTGAAATTACTTACGCCATGCAGAGCACCGAGGTTGTTGGCAAAGTGGCTGAACTGTTAGGCGTGGCTAGCATCGTTCCGGATCCGTCTCTCTATGCCGGCGGTCTATCGATGATGTTCAAGGAGAACTTCCTAAACCCGCATATCGATAACAGCCACGACGGCGGTCGCGGCCTATACCGGCGGCTGAACCTTCTTTATTACGTCACCCCGGACTGGAAACTGGAGAATGGAGGTAACTTTGAGCTGTGGGACAGCAAGGTAAAAAAGCAGAAAACCATCGTCTCAAAATTCAACCGTTTGGTGGTAATGGAAACCAACCGCGATTCGTGGCATTCCGTGAGCAAAGTTGTTGTCGAAACTCCGCGCTGCTGCGTATCTAACTACTACTTCTCGAAGATTTCTCCGGACGATGACGACTACTTCCATGTGACGTCATTCAGTGGCAGGCCTGAGGAGCCAGGCAAACGGCTATTGGGAGTAGTCGATAATCACTTTCGCAACACCATATCGAAGGTGCTGCAAGTCCGCCGCGGCAAAGCCCTAGATGGGAATGAGAAAGATTGATCGCCGCTTTCGCTGCTACGATGTACATGTCAAAACAGTCTGCCTCTGCTGGCGCAGTTACACGCCTGGTTGGAGAAAACGCAGCCTCAAGTGACGGCGCAAAACGCGCTGGGAAAAGCCATCAGTTATCTGGCCAGCAACTGGGACAAACTTGTGCGCTACACCGAAGCTGGCTTTTTGCCGATCGACAACAATGCGGCAGAGCTTGCGATCAGGCACTTCGTGATCGGGCGCAAGAACTGGCTGTTCAGCGACACGCCCGAAGGTGCGACGGCCAGCGCTCAACTTTACAGTTTGGTCTAGACGGCTAAAGCCAACGGCCAAGAGCCCTATGCGTGGCTGCGCCACGCACTTGAACCGTTGCCACAAACCGCCGCAATAGAAGACTTCGAAGCCTTGCTGTCGTGGAACTGCACACCGCGAATACCAAGACAGCTATACGCCCACTTTTAAAATATGGGGTTCATTGATCCGCATACAATTGTTTAACATCCCGCAACAGACACATTTTTGACACCCTCCCCACATCGCCTAACTTGAGGAAGCAGCTGCGGAAAAGCTGCTTCCCCAACCGATGTCATGGAGCGTCACTTATGCGTACAGGCTATTTCTACTCCCTGGTTTTTGCCCTGCTCACCAGTGCTTCTATCACCGCCAATGCAGCGCCTGCGGGCAAGCCGGAGGCATCCAAGGCTCCGGTGGCTATGGAGGCTTCGGCGGGTGTGCAATCAGGCAAGGTGAATCTCAATAAGGCTGATGCGCCGACCTTGCAGCGTGAGTTGTCCGGTGTGGGGGAGGCCAAGGCCAAGGCGATTGTTGCGTATCGTGAAGCTAATGGGCCGTTTGCCTCCACCGAGGAGTTGCTCGAGGTGAAGGGGTTCGGCAAGGCGCTCCTGGATAAGAATCGCGAGAAGCTTCAGGTGAACTAAGCTTGTAAATCTGCGTTTGAAGGCCGGTCATTGACCGGCCTTTTTGCCATCTGGCGGAGGGTGAGCGGTTTTGCCTTTCGTCGCCGAGCAAAAAATTACGACTATCATATGATGCTTAAATTATGGCTATAATAAATACGATTTCCATGTCGGCGCGCTGACAACCTTGGCGCGTATCTTTTCCTCTGGCATCTCCCAGGAGCATTCATCATGACTTCCATCCAGTCCCAAGGCACAGCCCTCGTCACCGGCGCTTCCTCCGGCATCGGTGCGGTCTACGCGCAGCGTTTGGCTGCGCGTGGTTTTGATTTGTTGTTGGTCGCCCGTGATCAAGGTCGGCTTGAAGCGGCGGCGAGTGCGTTGCGTGATGCCCATGGTGTTCAGGTTGAGGTGTTGAAGGCGGATTTGACGCAGAAGGATGACGTGCTAAAGCTTGAGCAGCGTCTGCGCAGTGATTCGAGTATCAGTCTGTTGCTGAACAATGCGGGGATAGCGGCGGATGGGTTGTTGGCCAATGCCGATCTGGACCAGCTGGAGCGCATGATTCAGTTGAATATCACGGCGGTCACGCGTTTGGCGTCGGCAGCGGCGGCGAGTTTTGCCAAGTCGGGTCGGGGCACGATTATCAATATTGCATCGGTGGTGGCGTTGTTTCCCGAGCGGTTTAATGCGACGTACAGCGCGAGCAAGGCTTATGTGTTGAGTTTGACCCAGTCGTTGAACGCCGAACTCGACGGCACCGGTGTCAAGGTCCAGGCTGTGTTGCCAGGGGTTACTCGCACGGAGATCTGGGAGCGTTCGGGTATCGATGCTTCGCAGATTCCGGAGGATATGGTGATGGAGGCGGGGGAGATGGTCGATGCGGCGCTGGCGGGGCTGGATCAGGGTGAGTTGGTGACCATTCCTTCGTTGCCGGATGCTGGCGACTGGGATGCATTTGTGGCGGCGCGTCTGGTCATGGCGCCTAATCTTTCCAAAAGCAAGGCGGCTGCGCGTTACAAATGACGCGGGCGAACCGGTGTGAGGTGGTGGCGGTATGAGTGATCGTCGAGTGGTAGTGACAGGCATGGGGCTGGTGTCTCCGCTGGGTAGCGGCGTGGAGGCGGTCTGGGCGCGCTTGTTGGCTGGACGTTCCGGGTTGCGCAATTTGCCGGATGAGGTGGTGGCGGATCTGCCGGCCAAGGTCGGCGGGGCGGTGCAAACCGTTGCGCAGGACCCGGAGGCGGGTTTTGATCCGGATCGGGCAACGGCGCCCAAAGAACAGAAGAAGATGGATCGGTTCATCCTGTTTGCCATGGAGGCGGCGCGTCAGGCGATCGAGCAGGCGGGGTGGCAGGCACAAACAGCGCAGGCCCAGGAGCGTACGGCAACCATCATTGGGTCCGGCGTGGGTGGTTTCGGGGCGATTGCCGATGCGGTGCGTACCACGGACAGCCGTGGGCCGCGACGTTTGTCGCCGTTCACCATTCCTTCGTTCCTGGTCAATCTGGCGGCGGGGCATGTGTCGATCGAGCATGGCTTCAAGGGCCCGCTGGGCGCGCCGGTCACGGCCTGTGCGGCCGGCGTCCAGGCGATTGGCGATGCGGTGCGATTGATTCGTAGCGGCGAGGCGGATATTGCAGTGTGTGGAGGTGCGGAGGCGGCGATCGATCGGGTCAGTCTTGCCGGCTTTGCGGCGGCGCGTGCCTTGTCCAGCGCTTTCAACGACACCCCGGAGCGCGCTTCGCGTCCGTTCGATCGCGACCGCGACGGCTTTGTCATGGGGGAAGGGGCCGGCCTGCTGGTGGTCGAATCCCTGGAGCATGCCTTGGCCCGTGGTGCTCAACCCCTGGCAGAGGTGGTCGGTTATGGCACGACTGCCGACGCCTATCACCTGACCGCGGGACCTGAGGATGGCAGCGGCGCACGCCGGGCCATGTCATTGGCATTGGCTCAGGCCGGGGTTTTACCGGAGCAGGTCCAGCATCTGAATGCGCACGCCACTTCGACACCCGTGGGCGACCTGGGGGAGTTGGCAGCCATCAAGGCGCTGTTCGGTTCGCAAAACGGCATTGCAGTGACCTCGACCAAATCGGCCACCGGGCACTTGCTCGGTGCTGCTGGCGGGATCGAAGCCATTTTCACTTTGCTGGCGATCCGGGACCAGATCGTGCCGGCGACCCTTAATCTCGACAATCCGGACCCGGCCAGCGAGGGCGTGGACATTGTCCGCGGCCAGGCGCGACCCATGGCGATCGAGTACGCGCTGTCCAACGGGTTCGGGTTTGGCGGGGTGAATGCCAGCGTGCTATTCAAGCGCTGGGTTGGCTAGTTGTCAGGCTGAATAAGGTGGGTGCGTGTCACCTCGAGGATCTCGGCAGCCAGCTCGGGGTTCTCGACGCTGCGCGATAGCAGCAGCGCGCCGATCAGAGTGGACATGATGACAATGCTGCGTCGCTCAATGTTTTCGCCCTCGAGGGTGCCCTGGATCTGGCGAAGTCGCGCATGAAGCACCGCGTCTGATGTAGGGCTTGGCTGGCCGCGCATGCCGAGTTCCGAGGATATGGTTGGCAGTGGGCAGCCTTCGTGGGGCGAGGTCTGGTGCCATTCAGACAGGTAGGCGTTGATGAATGCCTCCAGCGGGCGGTCCTGGGAAAACAGCTCGGCGCAGATGACGTCCACTTGCTCCCCGGCGGCCTGCAGCGCTTTTTCCACCAGTTCGTCCTTGGACTTGAAGTGTGAATAAAAGCCCCCGTGGGTCAAGCCCAGCGCCTTCATCAGTGGTTGCAGGCCGGTCGCGCCGATGCCGTCACGGCGAAAGCGCACGGAAGCTTCCTTGATGATGCGTTGGTGTGTCTGGGCTTTATGGTCCTGCGAATAACGCATCTGATCTCTCCACATCAATGCGCCATATTAACCAATGAAAATTGGATGGTGACTGTACTTCTATTTCTAAAAAGCATGCAGATGCGTCGAACTTGATCGAACCCCAATGAAATATGGCACGAATAGTGATTACTCATTCACCAACGATTGTTGAACAATCCGGGGGTAGTGAGGATGAACAGCGGGCTGTCATTGGCCGATCAGATCACACTGGAGTTACGCGGCGACATCATTGGTGGGCGATTGCTACCGGGCATGTCCCTGGTGGAAAGCGACCTGGTGTGCGCCTATAACGCTTCACGCAACACCATTCGGGAAGCCTTGCACCGCTTGGGGCAGGAGGGCTTGACCCGCTATGTGCGCAACAAGGGAGTCATGGTGCGCCGGCTGGGGATTGAGGATGTGCGGGACCTGTTCCGGGTTCGCCGCACGCTCGAGTTGCAGGCCATCAGTGCCAGCCGGCCCCTGCGCGAGTATGAGTCCGACCGCATGCTCGAGGCCCTGGAAGCCGCCGAGTTGGCCCGGGAGCGCGAGGATTGGCGCGCCGTCGGCACCCATGGCCTGGCCTTTCACCAACACATTGTCGGGTTGATGCGCAGTCCTTTGTTTGACGCGTTCTTCACCAACGTCGTCGCGCAATTGCGCCTGGTGTTCTGCAGCGCCCCCGATGAAGCACGTTTCCAGGCGCCCTGGCTGGCTCGCGATCGGCAAATCCATGAGTTGCTCGCCGAGGGCGACAAGCGTGGCGCCGAAGACGCCATGTGCCTGTATCTCGATGATTCCGAACATCTGCTGTCGCAATTGTTTGCCACTGCTTCCCATCAATGATCGAGGGTGTGTGCCATGTACAAAGACTATCCGGCGGCTTATCAAGTCAGCAAAGGTTCGGCCTTACAGGTGGACAAGGCTTTCTACGAGCGGGTTCGCGACGCGAAGGACGGACGTACCCTGATTGAGTCATTCGAAGTGCCGATCCGCACCGGCCGTGCCTGGACGGTGCCGGCCGGGCACGTGTTTCGCGTGACCACGCCGGTCGGGCCGCAGGTGGGGGATTTCAATGTCTGGAACGCCAACGATCCACGCGAGCGCTTATGGGCGGCGCGGACCCGGCAGTTGCAGGGCGCGCACGTCAGCACCCACGACAGGCTCTGGTCGAACCTGCCATTCCTGCGGCCGCTGGTGACCATCACCGATGACAGCCTCGCCGCGTACGGTATCGACGAACACGGCGGGCGCCTGCACGACTTGCTGGGTACCCGCTGCGATCCGTACGTGAACAAGATGCTCACCGGCGAGGACTTTCACCATCACTGTCATTCCAACCTGACCCGTGCGGTACTGCCTCACGGCCTGACCGAATTCGACGTGCATGACGTGCTGAATATTTTCCAGTGCACGGGGCTGAACCACGACGATATGTATTTCATGAAGGCCTGTCCGGCGCAGAAGGGCGATTACCTGGAGTTCTTTGCCGAAATCGATCTGCTCTGCGCGCTGTCGACCTGCCCCGGAGGTGATTTGTCGCTGGCCATGTGGGGACCGGATGCGCAGGACCCGCTCAGCGTGTGCCGGCCGTTAGGGGTGGAGGTGTATCGACTGGATGATGCGTTGCTTGAGGGTTGGAGTCAGCCGGAGCGTGCGGCGTACCAGGGGTTGCATGGGTTGCAGATTGCCAAGGCCGATTGGGAATTGTAGATAGGCGAATCACGCAAGAGTACCGCGCCCTGTAGGAGCGAGCATGCTCCGGGCGGCATTCCGACGAAAAACCTGAGAGCACCGCGGGGTGCCAGACTCCCCGCGTCATCGTTGACCTCCATCGCGAGCATGCTCGCTCCTACAGGCTCTTTCGGTGTCTCGCTGTAAAAGCGAAACCCTATGTGGCTGTTACCGCAGGAATGGATATGTACGCCGTCAAGCTTTTCAAGCCCCTTGCATGTCCTTGACCCAGCTCATTTTTTTTAATCCACTCGAACGGTTGTAACTTCGTCCCAGATAGGTACAATGGCGCGGCTCGCCGTCAGGTGAGCGTCGTTATGGTGACCCCATCGGTCCCCCCGCAACGATCAGCCGTGAACCCGGTCAGGCCTGGAAGGGAGCAGCCGCAGCGGTGACATTGTGTGCCGGGGTGTGGCTGGTGGGGTTACCACCTTAACGAACCGCGAGACCCTCTCTCGCGTAATCAATCAAACCTGTTTCCTGTACTGCCATGGCGCCTGTCCATTGCGTATTTTTGTCGTCTGCGATTTGGTGGCGACATGGAAAAGGAGCTCGACCTGTCGGGCGCGACACGTCGATCACCGTTCTTGCTGGCTCTAAGGCTTGGACAAGGCCTGGTCAACCGCTGCAATCAGCTTTCCCAGATCCTTTGGGGGGGCTTTATGTATGACATCGAACAGGTACGCCCGTTGTTCGTCCTCGTCACCAGGGTCGGCGAAAAAGGCTTTCAGCTTCACCCCCAGCACATTGGCAAACATGAACAGTGCGTCCACGCTGGGGGTATAGGTACCGGTTTCGAAGCGGCTGATGGTTTTGGGGTCAAAACCGGTTCTTTCGCCAAGTTCAGCCTGAGTAAGCCCCGCGACCTTGCGGTACCGCCGGATGGCTGGACCCAAACTTGAAATGTGCATCGCTCAATTCCCATTTAGAATCAAGAACTTAACGATAGATTTTGCATTAGACAACTGCATGATCCATCACCTTGCTTTGCAAAATGTGATGCATTTCGTAGAATCGCCGCCCAAAAGCGGTATTGAGTGAGCTTGTTTCAGATTATGGAACGATGTGAAAAAGCCACTATTGCGCGTTCACGCAAGGCGCCGAGAGCCATTTGAAGCCTTGCCGAATATTACCAGCATCGGTGTTGCTGCCTTGAACGGGTTCCACCGCCGGCGACAACGAGCCTGACTCATGGATGAGAAATACCGCAGGGCGGTGGATGCCGCCGCGATTTTTTCCGAGACCGACCTGGGCGGCCGGATCACCCACGTCAATGATCAGTTTTGCGCAGTGTCCGGCTACAGCCGCGAAGAGTTGCTTGGGCAAAATCATCGCATGCTCAACTCTGGCATGCACGCCACTGACTTCTTCGTCGACATGTGGCGCACCATCTCCCGGGGTCAAATCTGGAAGGGCGAGATCTGCAATCGTGCCAAGGATGGCAGCCTGTATTGGGTCGAAAGCACCATGGTGCCGGTGATCGAGACTGCCACCGGGCGGGTAGAGCGGTATCTGTCGATTCGCTTTGACATCAGCGAAAAACGCCAGCTCCTGCATTCCCTGCAATGGCGGGTCGGTCATGACGTGCTGACCGGGCTGCCCAATCGTGCATTTCTCTCGGATCTGCTCGATCAGGCGTTGGAGTTCTCCCGGCAGGAGAGCATTCCGTTGGCGGTGTGCATGCTCGATCTCGACGGCTTCAAGGCGATCAATGACGGCTACGGGCACGCCACCGGCGATCTGTTGCTGGTGGAGGTGGCCAAGCGCCTGCGCAACGTCGTGCGTGGCGAGGATGTGGTCGCGCGGCTGGCCGGCGACGAGTTCGTCCTGGTGTTGCGCTACGTCCATGACTTGCCGAAATTGCGGGCCGCGCTGAACCGGATACTGGGGGCGATATCGGCACCGTACTCACTGCACGGCAAGGACATCAATGTGTTTGCCAGCATTGGCGTCACGCTGTTCCCTTACGATAACGAAGATGCCGGGACCTTGCTGCGTCATGCCGATCAGGCCATGTACGTGGCCAAGCAGAGCGGTCGCAAGCGCTTTCATTTATTCGACGTGAGCCGCGACCGCGAAGTCAAGGCCACTCACGAGACGGTCGAGCGGGTGCGTCAGGCGCTGGATGCCGGGGAGCTGCGCCTGCAGTTCCAGCCCAAGGTCAACATGCGCCGTGGCCAAGTCGTTGGCTTCGCGGCAGTGTTACGCTGGGAGCACCCGCAAATCGGCTTGGTGCCTGCCCGGGATTTTTTGCCTCAGGTGGAGGAGACGGACCTGATCATCGATATCGGTGAGTGGGTGCTGGACCGGGTGTTGGCGCAGCTGGATCAATGGCGCCAGGCCGGGCATGACTGGCCGGTGAGCATCAATATCGCGGCGCGGCATTTTCAGCGGGCGGATTTCGTCGAGCGCCTCAAAAACCTGTTGGCGCGGCACGAGCGAGTCGCCCCGCAGCGGCTTGACCTGGAAATCGTCGAGTCGGTCGCGGTCGAGAACATCCAGCATGTCAGTGCCTGTTTACGGGCTTGCCAGGCGTTGGGGGTGCAGTTTTCGCTGGGGGATTTCGGC
The DNA here is from genome assembly GCF_014596605.1 of Pseudomonas sp. PSB11. Classification (NCBI taxonomy): domain Bacteria; kingdom Pseudomonadati; phylum Pseudomonadota; class Gammaproteobacteria; order Pseudomonadales; family Pseudomonadaceae; genus Pseudomonas; species Pseudomonas sp. PSB11. The sequence goes on along the minus strand of NZ_NOIO01000010.1, from coordinate 66,324 downwards.
ACCGGCTACTCATCCCTGAGTCACCTCAAACGTCTGCGCACCCAGACCATCAAGATCGACAAGTCCTTTGTGCGCGACATTCTTCATGATGGCGATGACCTGGCATTGACCACGGCCGTGATCGGCCTGGCCCGGGCATTTGGCCGCCAGGTGATCGCCGAGGGGCTGGAAAGTATCGAGCACGGTGAGTTGCTGTTGCGCCTGGGGTGCGAGGTGGCCCAGGGCGATTTCATTGCGCAGCCGATGCCTGCCGACGACGTGCCGGGCTGGGTCGCGGGTTTTGTCGCACCGGCGCAATGGCAGGCGGCAGATCCCACCGCACAAGGTCATGGCCTGGGTTCAGTCTTGCCTCCGACATAAAGGGCAATGATGTCATCGATCTCGCCAGACATCTTCATGCGCAGCAGGGTGCGTAGAATGCGCTGCACCGGCACCTTGGGGTCGTTGCGCACGTAGCAGCCGACGCGTTGCTCCTGCAGGAGCGCCACGCTTTGCAGTTGCTGCTGCGGCAACAGACGCTGGTTGAACCAGTCAAGGGTCCATTGGTTGCTGACCGCATAGCGGTTGCGCCCGGCATGCAGCTTCTCCAGCACCTGTTCCTGGTTGCGGGCATCGTCGCGATACAGCCGGTTGGCGTCGAACAGGGGTTGCAGGGTTGGGTAGCTGTAGCCCAGGACCGTCCCGATCGATTGATGGGGCAAGTGTGTCGGCGTGACGGAGGTGATCGCATCGGGACGGCTGACCAGCAAGTCGGGTTGAGTCCAGAGCGGAATGCTCCAGATATAGTCGCCGGACTGGTTTGGCGTCCAGGACTGCGCGGCGTAGCAGCGTATGTCGACCTCGCCCGTTTCCATGGCGTTTTGCACCCGGCCGCGGGGCAATACGTGGAACTGCGCCGGCACGCCGACCTGGGTCGCGAGGCTGAGCATCACGTCATACAGGATGCCCGGGGTCGGCCGGCCACGTTCAAGTTGCACCATCGGCATCGCCCAGCTGTCAGGCACCACGAAGCGCAACGGCGCATCAGCGGCCGCCCCGTCCAGGCTTAACAACAGCAGTGCCCCCCAGGCTAACCGCATAAACGCTCCGCTAACTTTTGACGCAAAAAGCCCGCAAAATGCAGCTTAGCCAGATTAGACGAGCGCACCGGATGCAATTTGTGCCTTGCTCCGCTAGCATTAGCCGCTTCTGCTTCCTTCGCTGCGACGGTTTTCGATGAGTTATCAGGTTCTTGCACGTAAATGGCGTCCGCGCTCGTTCCGCGAAATGGTCGGCCAGACCCATGTGCTCAAGGCTCTGATCAATGCCTTGGACAGCCAGCGGCTGCACCACGCCTACCTGTTTACCGGTACGCGAGGGGTCGGCAAGACCACTATCGCGCGGATCATAGCCAAATGCCTGAACTGTGAAACGGGTATCACTTCAACGCCCTGTGGCGAGTGTTCGGTATGCCGCGAGATCGATGAAGGCCGCTTCGTCGACCTGATCGAGATCGACGCCGCCAGCCGCACCAAGGTCGAAGACACCCGCGAGTTGCTCGACAACGTGCAGTACGCCCCCAGCCGCGGGCGTTTCAAGGTCTACCTGATCGACGAAGTGCACATGCTCTCCAGCCATTCTTTCAATGCGCTGCTGAAAACCCTCGAAGAGCCGCCACCCTACGTCAAGTTCATCCTGGCCACCACTGATCCGCAGAAACTTCCTGCAACGATTCTTTCGCGTTGCCTGCAGTTCTCCTTGAAGAACATGACCCCGGAACGGGTCGTCGAGCATTTGAGCCACGTGCTGAGTGTCGAGAACGTGCCGTTCGAAGACGACGCACTGTGGTTGCTCGGTCGCGCCGCCGACGGTTCGATGCGCGATGCCATGAGCCTCACCGACCAGGCGATTGCCTTCGGTGAAGGCAAGGTCATGGCCGCGGACGTTCGGGCGATGCTCGGCACCCTTGATCACGGCCAGGTGTATGACGTCCTGCATGCGCTGATCGAGGGCGACGCCAAGGCCCTGCTCGAAGCGGTCCGCCACCTGGCTGAACAAGGCCCGGACTGGAACGGCGTGCTCTCGGAAATCCTCAATGTGCTGCACCGGGTTGCCATTGCCCAGGCCTTGCCGGAAGGCGTCGACAACGGTCATGGCGACCGAGACCGGGTGCTGGCCCTGGCCCATGCGTTGCCGGCCGAAGACGTGCAGTTCTATTACCAGATGGGCCTGATCGGCCGCCGCGACCTGCCGCTGGCGCCGGATCCCCGCGGCGGCTTTGAAATGGTGCTGTTGCGCATGCTGGCATTCCGGCCCGCCGACACCACGGACGCGCCGAGGCAACCGCTAAAGCCAGTGGGGATCAGCCAGGCCACGGTTGATTCCGCCAAATCAGTGGCTGCCACGCCGGTCGTAGCAAAGGTCGTCGCTGCACCCGTTGCACCTGTCGCGGCGGTGCCTGCGACTCCTGCGCCGGTCGTTGCCGTACCTGAGCCTCAGCCTCAGCCTCAGCCTCAGCCTCAGCCTCAGCCTCAGCCGGTGGTCGAGGCGGTCGTGGTCGAGGAAGTGGTCGACCTGCCATGGAACGACCCGGTCGAGCCAGAAGCCGTTCAACAGCCAGCTGTCGAGCCGGTGCTGGAAACCGCCAGCGAGCAGCCTGAGTTGCCGCCCATGCCGTTGCCGACCCCGGACAGCGTGGTACCGGACGCGCCGGAGTGGGCCGCCGCGCCCATTCCGGAACCGACGGTGGCGCAAGTCGATGCCGCTACCCCGGGCATGGACCTGGATGACGAGCCGCCGCTGGACGAAGACTATATCGAGCCAGACATGGACTCGGCCTACAGCTACCTCGACGAACTGGCCAGCGAACACACCGCCGAGCCTGCCGCGGAGCCAGAGCCTGAGCCCGCCGCAGCGCCGGCCACGGGCCTGGCCCTGCAATGGCTGGAGCTGTTCCCGAACCTGCCGATTTCCGGCATGACTGGCAGCATCGCCGCCAACTGCACGCTGGTCGCGGTCGATGGCGACAATTGGTTGTTGCACCTGGACCCGGCCCACAGCGCCTTGTTCAACGCCACTCAACAACGTCGTCTCAACGAAGCGTTGAACCAGTACCACGGGCGGACCCTGACCCTGACCATGGAGCTGATCAAGCCCGAGCAGGAAACCCCGGCCCAGGCGGCGTCCCGTCGGCGTGCCGACCGTCAGCGCGAGGCCGAGGAGTCGATCCACGGTGATCCGTTCATCCAGCAAATGATGCAGCAGTTCGGTGCGGTGATCCGTAACGATACTATTGAACCTGTCGAGGCCCTGGCCAGTCAGGGCTAATAACTGAAGGCGCTCGCCCGCACGGGTTGGGCGTCGTTTAATCCAAGTACTTTTGAGGTGATTCCCATGATGAAAGGTGGCATGGCCGGCCTGATGAAGCAGGCGCAGCAGATGCAGGAAAAAATGGCCAAGATGCAGGAAGAGCTGGCCAACGCCGAAGTCACCGGTAAAGCCGGTGGCGACATGGTCACCGTGGTGATGACCGGTCGTCACGACGTCAAGCGCGTGACCATCGACCCAAGCCTGGTCGAAGGCCTGAGCGAAGATGACAAGGAAATGCTCGAAGCGGTGTTCGCCGCGGCCGTCAACGACGCCGTGCGCAAGATCGAAGCCAACAGCCAGGACAAAATGGGCAGCATGACCGCTGGCATGCAACTGCCACCGGGCATGAAACTGCCATTCTGATTCGCCTTTGCGCGTTGGATGAGCTACAAAAAATGCCAGGCATCGCGCCTGGCATTTTTGTTTCCGCCCCACAATGATCGTTCCCACGCGCCGCAAAGGAATGCCTAAAGGGATGCTCCGCGTTCCAGCTTCAGAAAGGGACGCGGAGCGTCCCGGGCTGCATTCCTTTGGTGCGCGTGGGAACGATCAGGGCGGGACAGAAACATCGAACGCCAAACCCTCACAACGGTCTGCTCCCTATACCCCCGAATTCATCGATCACAGGAGACGCTGACATGTCCGACCCCACGACCCTCAACCAACGTATCGTCCTGGCCTCGCGCCCTGTCGGCGCACCGACGCCGGAGAACTTCCGGATGGAGCGGGTCGCGCTGCCCGACCTGGCCGAGGGCCAGGTGCTGCTCAAGACCCTCTATTTGTCGCTGGACCCCTACATGCGCGGGCGCATGAGTGACGCGCCGTCTTATGCCGCGCCGGTGGAAATCGGCGAAGTGATGACCGGTGGTGCTGTCAGCCGGGTTGAGCGTTCTCTGCATCCCAAGTTCCACGAAGGCGACCTGGTGGTCGGTGCCACGGGATGGCAAAGCCACAGCATCAATGACGGTCGCAGCATCATTCCAGTGCCCTCGGGCCTGCCCAGCCCCTCCATGGCCCTGGGCGTGCTGGGCATGCCGGGCATGACCGCCTACATGGGCTTGATGGACATCGGCCAGCCCAAGGAAGGCGAGACCCTGGTGGTCGCGGCGGCCTCTGGCGCCGTCGGTTCGGTGGTGGGCCAGGTGGCGAAGATCAAGGGCCTGCGCGTGGTCGGCGTGGCGGGCGGGGCGGAAAAATGTCGTTATGTCATCGAGGAATTGGGCTTTGATGCCTGCATCGACCACAAGAGCCCGGATTTCGTCGACGAGCTTGCCCAGGCGTGCCCCAAAGGTATCGACATCTACTATGAGAATGTCGGTGGCAAGGTGTTCGACGCCGTGTTGCCGTTGCTCAACCCCAAGGCGCGGATTCCGCTCTGTGGCCTGATTGCTTCCTACAACGCGAGCGAAGCACCGAGCGGCCCGGATCGCCTGCCGCTATTGCAGCGCACGCTGTTGACCAAGCGTGTGCGAATCCAGGGCTTTATCGTGTTCGACGACTACGGTGACCGTCAGCCGGAGTTCATCAGCGCGATGGCGCCGTGGGTACGTGATGGCAAGGTGAAGTTTCGCGAAGACGTAGTCGATGGCCTGGAGCAGGCGCCCGAGGCGTTCATCGGGCTGCTGGAGGGGCGCAACTTTGGCAAGCTGGTGGTGCGGGTCGCGCCCAACGAGTAAATGATGCTGTGAATTGACGCTCAACAGAGGCGCGGGTATAAACCGCGTCTCGTTGTTTTCGTCGGACTTTTCCCCATGAGCTTCAGCCCTTTGATTCGCCAACTGATCGACGCCCTGCGAGTTTTGCCAGGTGTGGGTCAGAAAACCGCCCAGCGCATGGCGCTGCAGTTGCTCGAGCGTGATCGCAGTGGCGGCTCGCGCCTGGCACTGGCCCTGAACCAGGCCATGGATGGGGTCGGTCACTGCCGTCAGTGCCGCACACTGACCGAAGACGACCTTTGCCCACAATGCGCCGATACCCGCCGTGACGACACCTTGCTGTGCGTTGTGGAAGGGCCGATGGATGTCTATGCCGTTGAGCAGACCGGTTACCGTGGCCGCTACTTCGTGCTCAAGGGGCATCTTTCGCCGCTTGACGGGCTGGGGCCGGAGGCCATCGGCATCCCGCAATTGATGGCGCGGATCGAGGAGGCGGGCACCTTTACCGAAGTCATCCTCGCCACCAACCCGACCGTGGAAGGCGAGGCGACTGCGCACTACATCGCCCAATTGCTCAGCAGCAAAGGCCTGATCGCTTCGCGCATCGCCCATGGCGTGCCGCTGGGCGGCGAGCTGGAGTTGGTGGATGGCGGGACGCTGGCGCATTCGTTTGCGGGGCGTAAGCCGATTTCCCTCTAAGTTGTGTGGTGGTTTTACTGACGCCTTCGCGAGCAGGCTCGCTCCCACAGGGGCTGCGCTGAGCCTGTAGGAGCCGGCTTGCTGGCGATCCAGGCGACTTGGTCGAACTGATTCACTCATTCCTGTTGAAAACCAAGCAAGCGCTCGGTTAACTTCGCTGAACCCTTCAGTGGAGCTCGCCCATGCCTGCCTTTGAGGAATACTTCGACCCCAGCCACCAAATGGTCCGCGACAGCGTCAGGCGCTTCGTCCAGCGCGAGATTCTTCCGGACATTGACCAATGGGAAGAAGCCGAAAGCTTTCCCCGCGAGCTTTATCTGAAGGCCGGTGCGGCGGGGATTCTCGGCATTGGTTACCCGCAAAGCCTGGGCGGCAGTCACGAAGGGGATGTATTCGCCAAGATCGCCGCCACCGAAGAGCTGATGCGCTGTGGCTCGGGTGGCCTGGTGGCGGGGCTGGGCTCCCTGGACATCGGCCTGCCGCCGATAGTCAAGTGGGCCAGGCCTTGCGTGCGTGATCGGGTGGTGCCGCAGGTGTTGTCCGGCGAGAAAATCAGCGCCCTGGCCGTCACCGAGCCCGGCGGCGGTTCCGACGTCGCCAACCTGCAAACCCGCGCCGTGCGTGAGGGCGACGTCTACCGGGTCAACGGCAGTAAAACCTTCATCACCAGCGGCGTACGGGCGGACTACTACACCGTCGCGGTGCGCACCGGTGAACCGGGCTTCGCCGGCATCAGCCTGTTGTTGATCGAGAAGGGCACCCCGGGTTTCACCGTGAGTCGGCAATTGAAGAAAATGGGCTGGTGGGCGTCGGACACGGCCGAATTGTTCTTCGACAATTGCCCAGTGCCTGTAGGTAATCTGATCGGCGGCGAAAACATGGGTTTCGCCTGCATCATGGGCAATTTCCAGAACGAACGCCTGGCGCTGGCCTTGATGGCCAACATGACCGCGCAGCTTGCCCTGGAGGAGAGCCTTGAGTGGGCGCGTGAGCGTGAAGCCTTTGGCAAGCCGATCGGCAAGTTCCAGGTGATCAAGCATCGCCTGGCGGAGATGGCCACAGCCCTCGAAGTCTCACGGGAGTTCACCTACCGGCAGGCGGCGAAAATGGCGGCGGGCAAGAGCGTGATCAAGGAAATTTCCATGGCCAAGAACTTTGCCACGGACACGGCGGACCGGATTACCCACGATGCCGTGCAGATACTCGGCGGCCAGGGTTACATGCGTGAGAGCCTGGTGGAGCGGCTGTACCGGGATAACCGGATTCTGTCGATTGGCGGCGGGACGCGGGAAGTGATGAACGAGATCATCAGCAAGCAGATGGGGCTTTGAGTTTTGCTGTGCCGCATCCGACGCCTTCGCGAGCAAGCCCGCTCCCACATTGGTTTTGTGCACGCCGCAGATTCAATGTGGGAGCGGGCTTGCTCGCGAAGAGGCCCTGGCAGGCGATAATTATTTATCGGAAAGGGCAAACTGCGTCAGGCAAAACGTCGGAATCCCCATGTCTTCCAAACGCTGCGACCCACCCAGCTCGGGCAAGTCGATAATCGCCGCCGCTTCATGCACCCGCGCGCCCATGCGGCGAATCAGGTTTGCCGCCGCAATCAGGGTACCGCCGGTAGCGATCAGGTCATCGAACATCACCACCGAATCGCCTTCGCACAGGCTGTCGGCGTGCACTTCAAGAAACGCTTCGCCGTACTCGGTCGCATAGCCTTCTGCCAGGACGTCGGCCGGCAACTTGCCTTGCTTGCGAAACAGCACCAGCGGCTTGTTCAACTGATAAGCCAGCACTGAGCCGATCAGGAAACCCCGGGCATCCATGGCGCCAATGTGGGTGAAGTCCGCCTCGACATAACGGTGGGCGAAGCTGTCCATCACCAGGCGCAGGGCCGTGGGCGACTGGAAGAGCGGGGTGATGTCGCGAAAGATCACACCGGGCTTCGGAAAGTCGATCACGGGGCGGATGAGGGATTTGATGTCGAAGGAGTCGAAGACCATCGAAGGTGTCCTGGCAGGCTGCAAACGACACAGTATAAAGGCGGCTGAACCGTTTCGCTAAGCCGCGATCCACCGAATCAGCCTTCGAGGGAGCCACCGGCCAGGGCGCACAGCTGGATCGGGTCGAGGATGCGGATTTCCTTGCCCTCGGCGGCGATCAGTTCGTTCTGTTGGAAGCGCGTGAACACCCGCGACACGGTTTCCACCGCCAGGCCCAGGTAATTGCCGATTTCGTTGCGCGACATGCTCAAGCGGAACTGATTGGCCGAGAAGCCGCGGGCACGGAAGCGTGCCGACAGATTGACGAGGAAGGTGGCGATGCGCTCGTCGGCGGTCTTTTTCGACAGCAGCAACATCATTTGCTGGTCGTCACGGATCTCGCGGCTCATCACGCGCATCAGCTGGCGGCGCAACTGCGGCAGTTGCAGGGCCAGTTCGTCGAGACGTTCGAAAGGGATTTCACACACCGAGGTGGTTTCCAGCGCTTGCGCCGACACAGGGTGTTTTTCGGTGTCCATGCCCGACAGCCCGACCAGTTCGCTCGGCAAATGGAAGCCAGTGAGCTGTTCTTCGCCGGCATCGCTCAGGTTGAAGGTTTTCAGGGCGCCGGAGCGCACGGCGTAAACCGAGTCGAACTGGTCGCCCTGGCGGAACAGAAACTCACCCTTTTTCAGCGGGCGGCCTCGTTTGACGATTTTGTCCAGCGCATCCATATCTTCCAGATTCAGAGAAAGTGGCAAACACAGCGGGGCCAGGCTGCAATCCTTGCAGTGGGCCTGAGTGTGAGCGCGCAGTTTTACTGGCTCGGACATTTCTTCAATCCTTGTGGGAAAACACACATAAGACGTAAGGGTAACCCACTGCAGGACATTGAAGCCAGCGCACGGCGGATTTGTCGCAGGGTCTAGATCACTCGGGAGAACCGTTGGCGATTGTGTTGTTCCAGGTAGGCGTCAAATACCATGCACACCGAGCGAACCAGCAAGCGACCTGCCGGCAGTACAGTGATGCGTTCGCTGTCCAGCTCAATCAGGCCATCTTTGGCCATGCCCTGCAATTGCGGCCAAAGTTCGCCGAAATAGCCTTGAAAATCTATGTTGAAGGCGCGTTCGATCTGGACGAGCTCGAGGCTCAAGTTGCAGATCAACTGCTGGATTACCGCCCGCCGCACGCGGTCATCGGCATTGCACAGCAGGCCGCGGCTGGTGGCCAGCTGCGCCGACGCCAAGGCGTTCTGATACTGGTTGAGGTCGCTGTTGTTTTGGCAGTACAGGTCGCCGATCTGGCTGATTGCCGACACGCCGAGGCCTATCAAGTCGCAATGCCCGTGGGTGGTGTAGCCCTGGAAGTTGCGCTGCAGGGTCGATTCTTCCTGGGCGATCGCCAGCTCATCGTCGGCTAGCGCGAAGTGGTCCATGCCGATGTAGCGGTAGCCAGCAGTGGTCAACTGTTCGATGGTGCGCTGCAGCATTTCCAGCTTTTGTGCTGGCGTCGGTAACTCGTTACTGTTGATACGCCGTTGCGGCATGAAGCGTTCCGGCAGGTGCGCATAGTTGAACACCGAGAGCCGGTCCGGTTGCAGGTTGATGACTTCGTCGACGGTGCGGGCGAAGTTTTCCGGGGTCTGCTTGGGCAGCCCGTAGATCAGGTCGATGTTGATCGAGCGAAACTGCAGTGTCCGGGCGGCGTCGATGACTGCGCGGGTTTCCTCCAGGCTCTGCAGGCGATTGACCGCGCGCTGTACGGCCGGGTCAAGGTCCTGCAGGCCGATGCTGACCCGATTGAAACCCAGTTCGCGCAGCAGGCCCATGGTCGACCAGTCGGCTTCGCGAGGGTCGATTTCGATGCCGTAGTCACCGCTATCGTCATCGAGCAGATTGAAATGTTTGCGCAGGTGCGCCATCAGCTGGCGCAGTTCGTCGTGGCTGAGAAAGGTCGGCGTGCCGCCGCCAAAATGCAGTTGCTCGACTTTCTGTGCGGGGTCGAGGTGGCAGGCGATCAGCTGGATTTCCTGTTCCAGGCGCTGCAGGTAAGGCAGCGCCCGGCCGCGATCCTTGGTGATCACCTTGTTGCAGGCGCAGTAGTAGCAAATGTTCGCGCAAAACGGCACGTGCACATACAGCGACAACGGGCGCACGGCCTTGCGGCTGTCGCGCAGGGCATGCAGCAGGTCGAACGGGCTGATCTGGCTGTGGAATTGCACCGCGGTCGGGTAGGAGGTATAGCGCGGTCCCGCCAGGTCATAACGGCGGATCAGATCGGTGTCCCAACGAATGGCGTCGAGCATCATGCGGGCAATTCCCCGGATAGGCTGGCAGTGTTGGCGAGTCTAGGGGATGGGGCGTTTGGGGATCTTGATTTGCGTCAAAGGGGATCAAGATCAAAAGATCGCAGCCTGCGGCAGCTCCTACAGGGGAATTGCGTAACACCTGTAGGAGCTGCCGCAGGCTGCGATCTTTTGCTTTTAATGCCCCATGAGCCAATGTTGATGCGGCCCCGGCAGGGTCCAGATGCCGAACAACATCACCAGCAACCCGCCTGCCATGCGCACGCTGCGTTTGCGCAACAACGCCGTCACCCGTTCGGCCGCCAGTCCCGTGGCGAGCAGTACCGGCCAGGTGCCCAGTCCGAACGCCAGCATCAGCAACGCGCTGTCCAGCGCATTGCCTTGGCTGGCCGACCACAGCAGGGTGCTGTAGACCAGCCCGCAAGGCAGCCAGCCCCAAAGCCCGCCCAGCAGCAACGCCCGGGGCAGGCTCGACACTGGCAACAGTCGGTTGGCGACCGGCTGGATATGCCGCCACAGGCCGCGACCGAGGCTTTCGATGCGGGTCAGTCCGCTCCACCAGCCGGCAAGGTACAGGCCCATGGCGATCAGCAGCAAGCCCGCGAGCACGCGCATGAACATCGCCGCCGGGCTGTTGGCCACCGCCCAGCCGGCCAGGCCGATCAGCAGGCCGGCGGTGGCATAGCTGAGGATGCGCCCCAGGTTGTAGGCCAGCAGCAGGCGAAAGCGGCGACTGCGTTGTTCCTTCGGGATGGCCAGTGTCAATGCGCCCATCAAGCCGCCGCACATGCCCAGGCAATGACCGCCACCGAGCAGACCGAGGATGACCGCCGATACCAGCAGCGGCGCCAAATCAAGCATGGGGCGGCGCCTTGTCGTCGGGTTTGGGCGGGTGGCCGCTGGCCTCGTCGACCGCCGCAGTGTGGTTCGGGTCCTGGTCGTCAAACAGGATGCTGTGGGCCGGGCCGTCGAGGTCGTCGTACTGACCGCTGTCGACGGCCCAGAAGAAGATGAAGACAGCGATGGCCACGATCAACAGCGCGGCCGGAATCATCACGTAGAGAGCTGGCATCTGGACTCCATGCCCGTGCGGCTCAGGCCGGCAGCGGGCGGGTTTCTGGCGTGGAGCGGGCAACCGGCGCGCTCGGCAGGCGAGTCAGGCGCAGGGCGTTGAGCACCACGGTCAACGAACTGAGCGACATGCCGACGGCGGCCCATACCGGAGTGATCCAGCCGAGGGCGGCGAACGGCAACATGAGTCCATTGTACAGCGCGGCCCACAGCAAATTCTCGATGATCACCCGACGGGTGCGGCGCGCCAGGTTGAACGCTTGCACCAGGGCATCGAGGCGGTTGGACAGGAGTACCGCGTCGGCGCTGGTTTTCGCCAGGTCAGTGGCCGAGCCCATGGCCACGCTGATGTCGGCGGCGGCCAGTACCGGCACATCGTTGACCCCGTCTCCGAGCATCAACACCTTGCGACCTTCCTTGTGCAGTTGCTGCAGGACTTGCAGCTTGTCGTCCGGACGCAAGCCGCCACGGGCTTCATCGATGCCCAGTTCGGCCGCGACACTGGCGACCATCGGCGAGCTGTCGCCCGACAGCAACAGGGTGCGCCAGCCACGGGCCTTGCAGGCAGCGAGCAGATCGGGAGCATCGGCGCGCAAACGGTCGTCGAGAGCCAGCCACGCCAGTGGGCCCTGGCTATCGCCTAGCAGCAGCCATTGCCCGGCTTCCTCCGGTATGGAGGGCACCGTGGCGCCGCTGAGTGCGCAGACAAAACCGGGTTGGCCGATGCGCAGGCGTTGCTCGCCCACCCGTCCTTCGAGGCCCAGCCCAGGCGTGCTGTGAACCTCTTCGGCGGGCACCGGCGCGCGACCAAAAGCACGGGCAATCGGGTGTTCTGAGCGGTTCTCCAGTGCGGCGGCGAGACTCAGGCACTGATCGCTGGCAAGCGCGCCGAGGGGGCGGATCGAACGCAGCGCCAGGCGGCCTTCGGTGAGGGTGCCGGTCTTGTCGAAAATCACCGTGTCGATCTGGTTCAGGCCTTCGAGCACGTGACCGCGGGTCAGCAACAAACCCAGCTTGTGCAAGGTGCCGGTGGCGGCGGTCAATGCGGTCGGCGTGGCCAGGGACAGGGCGCACGGGCAGGTCGCGACCAGCATCGCCAGCACGATCCAGAAGGCGCGAGACGGGTCCAGCTCCCACCACAACAGTCCGATACAGGCGCAGGCGATCAGTGTCAGCAACAGGAACCATTGCGCGGCACGGTCGGCGATTTCCGCCAGCCGCGGTTTTTCCGCCTGGGCGCGATCGAGCAGGCGCACGATGGCCGAGAGGCGGGTGTCATGACCGAGGGCCAGGACTTCGACGGTCAACGGGCCTTCCACATTCAGGGTGCCGGCGGTAACGGCATCGCCCGGGGTGCGTGGCTGCGGCAGGTATTCGCCGGTCAGCAGCGATTCGTCGATGCTCGACTGACCGTCTAGGATTTTGCCGTCGGCCGGGAGGATCGCCCCCGGATGCACCAGCACTTGATCGCCTACACGCAGTTCACTGAGCAGGATGCGCTCGCTCTGGCCGTCGGCGCTCAGGCGCAGGCAGGAGGCCGGGAGCAGATTGACCAGCTGCGCGGTTGCGGCGGCGGTGCGTTCCCGGGCTCGCCGTTCCAGGTAGCGCCCGGCCAGCAGAAACAGGGCGAACATGCCCACGGCGTCGAAATACAGCTCGCCGACCCCGGTGATCGAGGTCCAGATCCCGGCGATGTAGGCACTGCCAATGGCCAGCGACACCGATACGTCCATGGTCAGGTGCCGAGTGCGCAGGTCGCGCATGGCGCCCTTGAAGAACGGCGCACAGCTGTAGAACACGATCGGTGTGGTGAGGAACAGCGCGACCCAGCGCAGAATGGCGTGCAGCTCGGGGCTGAGGTCGATGTTGAATTCCGGCCATGTGGCCATGGTCGCCATCATCGCCTGGAACCACAACAGCCCGGCCACGCCAAGCTGGCGCAGGGCCAGGCGATTTTCGCTGGCCAGTTGTTCGCTGGCGCGATCGGCTTGATAAGGGTGGGCGGCGTAACCGATGTGGCGCAATTCGGCGAGCACCCGGCTCAGCGGTAATTGCCCGTCGGCCCAGCGCACGTGCAAGCGATGGTTGGACAGGTTCAGGCGCGCTTCGGCAACGGCCGGCAAGGTGCGCAGGTGTTTCTCGATCAGCCAGCCGCAGGCAGCGCAACTGATGCCTTCCATCAGGAGCGTGGTTTCGGCCAAATCGCCTTCGTGGCGAACGAAGGGCTGCTGCACGTCGGCGCGATCGTATAGCGCCAATTCATCGACCAGTTGCACCGGCAGCGCCTCGGGGTTGGCCGAGGCTTCGCTGCGATGCTGGTAATAGCTTTGCAAGCCACCTGCGACAATGGCCTCGGCCACCGCCTGGCATCCCGGGCAGCAGAATTCCCGCGTCTCCCCGAGCACGACGGCGGTGAAGCGGCTGCCGCTGGGGACGGGCAGGGCGCAGTGGTAGCAGGGGGTTGGGGTGGTGGTCATGAGGTGTTGTCCGATGATCGTTCCCACGCTCCGCGTGGGAATGCCTCCCCGGACGCTCCGCGTCCGCTTCGGCTGGAACGCGGAGCGTCCCTGGCTGCGTCCCCACACAGAGCGTGGGGACGATCAGGTAAGGATTATTTTTTCAGGTCTTCCGCGCCTTGCAACGGTTCATCACCGAGCAGCAATTCCTTGTCATGGTTGACCAATTCTTCCTCGAACATGCGCCAGATGTGGTCATCCTGGGTGCCGAGCAGTTCGATAAAGCGGCGGCCTTCGATCTTGTCGCTCAGTTGGCCGATATAGCGGCCCTGCTCGGTGTCGCTGCGGGTGAGGGTGATCTTGCGATCCTTCTCCGGTTGCGTCGGCGAGATCAGGTTCAGCTCAAGCGTCGCAGGCTGGCTCTTGCCGCTCAGGCGCAGGTCGACTTCACCGGTCACGTCATCCAGGTGAATGCTGGCGCGCATCTGCAGGGTTTGCGCCAGCAGTTCACGGTCCAGGGAGCGGTTGATGCCCTTGCCGGCCTCGTAGTAATTGTCGTTGACCAGGTTGTCCGGGTTCTTCACCGCGATGGTCACCATGGACAAGGTCAGGGTCACCGAGCAGGCCAGGATCCCGATGATGATCCACGGCCAAAGGTGCTTGTACCAGGGGCTTGCGGCAGTTGCTGCGGGCATGATCACTTCTCTCAACGATTTTGTGGGCCGATGAATCGGCTCTTGGCTTCAACGTGGATACTGGCGTCATCGGCGTCCTTGAGGATGAATTTCACCTCGTTGGTGCTCGATGGCAATTGTTCCGGGGCCACCGACAGTTCGACCGGCTGGCTGACGATGTCGCCGGCCGCAACCTTGATCTCGCGCCGGCCCTGCAGCTTGAGGTCCGGCAGGCCGGCGGCCTCGAGCAAGTAAGTGTGGTCGCGCTGGTCCTTGTTCATTACCTTCAGGCTGTAGACGTTCTCGATCCGGCCTTCGGCGTTCTCACGGTACAGCACACGGTCCTTGCTGACGTCGAAGCCGACCAGCGAGCGCATGAAGAACGCGGTCACCAGCACCCCGATCATCGCCATCAGCACCACGGCATAGCCGATCAGGCGCGGGCGCAGTTTATGGGTTTTCTGCCCGGACAGGTTGTGCTCGGTGGTGTAGCTGATCAGGCCGCGCGGGTATTCCATCTTGTCCATGATGGCGTCGCAGGCATCGATGCACGCCGCGCAGCCGATGCACTCGATCTGCAGGCCGTCGCGGATGTCGATGCCGGTCGGGCAGACCTGGACACACATGGTGCAATCGATGCAGTCACCCAGGCCCTGGGCCTTGTAGTCGATGCCTTTCTTGCGCGGGCCACGGCTTTCGCCCCGGCGCGGGTCGTAGGAGACGATCAGGGTGTCCTTGTCGAACATCACGCTCTGGAAGCGTGCGTACGGGCACATGTAGATGCACACCTGCTCACGCAGCCAGCCGGCGTTGCCGTAGGTGGCGAGCGTGAAGAAACCGACCCAGAAATACGACCAGCCGTCGGCTTCACCGGTGAAGAACTCGATCACCAGTTCGCGAATCGGCGTGAAGTAGCCGACGAAGGTCATGCCGGTGACGAAACCGATCAACAGCCACAGGCTGTGCTTGCTGAATTTGCGCAGGAACTTGTTGGCGCTCATCGGCGCCTTGTCGAGTTTGATGCGCTGGTTACGATCGCCTTCGGTGATCTTCTCGCACCACATGAAGATCCAGGTCCAGACGCTTTGCGGGCAGGTGTAGCCGCACCAGACCCGGCCGGCGTACACGGTGATGAAGAACAGGCCGAAGGCGGCAATGATCAGCATGCCGGACAGCAGGATGAAATCCTGAGGCCAGAAGGTGGCCCCGAAGATGAAGAACTTGCGCTCAGGCAAATTCCACCACACGGCCTGGTGCCCGCCCCAGTTGAGCCACACCGTGCCGAAATACAACAGGAACAGGAAAGCGCCGCCTGCCATGCGCAAATTGCGAAACAGGCCGGTGAAGGCACGGGTGTAGATTTTCTCCCTGGAGGCATAGAGGTCGACGCTGTTGCCCCCGTTCTTGGCGGGCGGGGTGACATCGTGTACCGGAATCTGATTGCTCATCGTTGCATCCCACGGCAGTGGAAAAATGCCTCGGTCAGTACATGCCGACCGCGGTCAAAAAGAGGTGTTGCAGTGGCGCAATGATACGCCTGTCGCTCTAGCTCAAGGGTGCGACCTTTGGTCGCGTTGGGGAAAAAACCCGAATGGTGTAGCGAATGTAACAAAACATGATGCAGGTCAATTGACTATAGCTCACGGAGGTTGCTGGCCCGCCCGTAGGGTGGGGCAACCCTGAGAGCGCAGCGGCTGTCCGCTGCGCTCGGGGCTTCATGGCCTAGGGCAGGTTACCCTTGCCCAGGCTGTCGAGACCACCGCTGCCTTTTTTCCTGTCGGTAGCGGCAAAGCTGCGCCGACGCGGCGTGGTGGCCTCGGGTTGAGGTTTTTCGGTGGGTTCGCGCTCGGTGATGGCAGACTCGACGCGCGCGACGATTTCCTCTTTCACAGGCTCGGAGGGTACCGGGCTGTTACAGGGATCACGGTGTTCTTGATCAGACATGGGATCATTCCTTGTTCAATGATGAAATCTTCCTTGTCCTGGCAAACCGGCTTCCTGCCGGCGGCCAGGTCACTCGACGTTACCCCCGTGCGGTCTGCAAGCCTATCGAATATTGGTTTCAGTTCGTGAACGGGGCGCCCATGACAAAACGGCCCCGCCAATTCTCATTGGCGGGGCCGTTCGTTACTGCATCAGGCGAATGCCTTACTGGGCGTCTGCCACCGGAGCCTTGTCGCCATGCGACAGGCTGTAGACGTAAGCGGCCAGCAGGTGAACCTTGTCGTTACCTTGCAGCTGTTCCTGGGCAGGCATCTGGCCCTGGCGGCCGTAACGGATGGTCTGCTGCAGTTGCGCAAAGCTCGAACCGTAGATGAACGCGGCCGGGTGAGTCAGGTTAGGTGCGCCCATCGCTGGGGTACCTTTACCTTCCGGACCGTGGCAAGCCACGCAGTTGGCCGCGAACAACTTGCCGCCGGCAACCGGGTCAGCCTTGGCGCCTTCCGGCAGCTTGCGGCCATCGAGGTTGGTCAGGACGAAAGCGGCAACGTCCGCAACGCCTTGCTCGCCGATCACTTCAGCCCACGCCGGCATCACCGCGTGGCGACCGCCCATGATGGTGGTCTTGATGGTTTCCGCTTCGCCGCCCCAGCGCCAGTCGGCGTCGGTGAGGTTAGGGAAGCCGTAGGCACCCTTGGCGTCGGAGCCGTGGCAGACCGAGCAGTTGGAGGCAAACAGGCGGCCGCCCATTTTCAGCGCTTGTGGGTCCTTGGCGACTTCTTCGATCGGCATGGACGCGAACTTGGCGAAGATCGGACCGAACTTGGCGTCCGAGCGAGCCATTTCCTTTTCCCACTCGTGAACGCCGGTCCAGCCGGTCTGGCCGTTGGCGAACGCGGTCTGCTTTTCGTTATCGAGGTAGTTGTAGCCTGGCAGCAGGCCTTTCCAGTTGCCCAGGCCCGGGTACAGCACCAGGTAACCCAAGGCGAAGATGATGGTGCCCACAAACAGCATGAACCACCATTTCGGCAGGGGGTTGTCGTACTCCTCGATCCCGTCGAAGGAGTGGCCAACCGTCTCTTCGGTCGCCTCGGTGCGCTGGCCCTTACGGGTCGACAGCAGCAGCCAGGTCAGGGAAAAGATCGTACCGAGACTGAGGACTGTGACATACAGACTCCAGAATGTAGTCATTCTTTGTTACTCCTAGAAGCTTGCTCGACGTGCTTGATGGCTTCGGGATCATCCGCAAAAGGCAGCAAGGTCGCGTCTTCGAACTCCGACTTGCGCTTGGGACTGAACACCCACAACGCCAGACCGATGAAGGCCACCATCACGACAACGGTGCCCAGGCCACGAATCATCCCGATATCCATTTAGATCACCGTTTGCTTTTGATGATGGTGCCCAGGCCTTGCAGATAGGCCACCAGCGCGTCCATTTCGGTTTTGCCCTTCACGGCATCCTTGGCACCGGCGATGTCTTCGTCGGTGTAAGGGACGCCGAGCGCGCGCAAGACTTCCATTTTCTTGGCGGTGTCCTTGCCGTCGAGCTTGTTTTCCACGAGGAACGGGTAGGCCGGCATTTTCGACTCAGGCACCACGTTGCGCGGGTTGTACAAGTGCGCACGCTGCCAGTCATCGGAGTAACGACCGCCGACACGAGCCAGGTCCGGACCGGTACGCTTGGAACCCCACAGGAACGGGTGGTCCCACACGCTCTCGCCGGCGACCGAGTAGTGGCCGTAACGTTCGGTTTCAGCACGGAACGGGCGGATCATCTGCGAGTGGCAGCTGACACAACCGTTGGCGATGTAGACATCCCGGCCTTCCAGTTCAAGGGCAGGGCGGGGCTTCATGCCCTCGACCGGCTTGTTGGTGACATCCTGGAAAAACAGCGGAACGATCTGGGTCAGGCCGCCGACACTGACGGCGATAACCATGAAGAAGGCCAGCAGGCCAATATTCTTCTCGACTGCTTCATGCTTCATCAGTGAGCTCCAACTACAACGATCTGTTCGGCAGCTTTAGCCTCTGCCGGGTGCGAGGCACGTACGGTACGCCATACGTTGTAGGCCATGAACAGCATGCCCGTGGCAAAGAACGCACCGCCCAGGGCGCGAACGATGAAGCCAGGGTGGCTGGCTTGCAGCGCCTCGACGAACGAGTAGGTGAGGGTGCCGTCGTCGTTGATTGCACGCCACATCAGGCCCTGGGTAATGCCGTTGACCCACATCGAGGCGATGTACAGCACGGTACCGATGGTCGCGAGCCAGAAGTGCGTGTTGATCAGGCCGATGCTGTGCATCTGCGCGCGACCGAACAGTTTCGGGATCATGTGGTAGATCGCGCCGATCGAGATCATTGCTACCCAGCCGAGTGCGCCGGCGTGTACGTGGCCGATGGTCCAGTCGGTGTAGTGCGACAGCGAGTTGACGGTCTTGATGGCCATCATCGGGCCTTCGAAGGTCGACATGCCGTAGAACGCCAGGGACACCACCAAAAAGCGCAGGATCGGGTCGGTACGCAGCTTATGCCAGGCGCCCGACAGGGTCATCATGCCGTTGATCATGCCGCCCCAGCTTGGCGCCAGCAGGATGATCGACATGGCCATGCCCAGCGATTGGGCCCAGTCCGGCAGTGCGGTGTAGTGCAGGTGGTGTGGACCGGCCCAGATGTACAGGGTGATCAGCGCCCAGAAGTGCACGATGGACAGGCGATAGGAGTAGATCGGACGCTCGGCCTGTTTCGGCACGAAGTAGTACATCATCCCCAGGAAACCGGTGGTCAGGAAGAAACCTACGGCGTTGTGGCCGTACCACCACTGGATCATCGCGTCGGTCGCGCCCGAGTAGGCCGAGTAGGACTTGAACAGGCTGACCGGCAGCGACATGTGGTTGACGATGTGCAGCATCGCGGTCACGACGATGAAGGCACCGTAGAACCAGTTGCCCACATAGATGTGCTTGGTCTTGCGCTTGGTGATGGTGCCGAAGAACACCAGCCCGTAGGTAACCCAGACAATGGCCAGCAGAATAGCCAGCGGCCATTCCAGCTCAGCGTATTCCTTGGTGGTGGTGTAACCCAGCGGCAAGGTAACGATGGCGCCGACGATCACCGCTTGCCAACCCCAGAAGGTGAAGGCCGCGAGGCTGTCGGAAATCAGTCGCGTTTGGCAGGTTCGCTGCACGACGTAATAGGAAGTGGCAAACAGTGCACAACCACCGAAGGCGAAAATCACCAGGTTGGTGTGCAACGGGCGCAGGCGTCCAAAGCTCGTCCACGGCAGGCCGAAGTTCAACTCCGGCCAGACCAGTTGCGAGGCGATGAAGACACCGAGCCCCATGCCAAGGATCCCCCAGACCACCGTCATGATGGCGAACTGGCGGACTACCTTATAGTTATAAGCAGTCGGACTGATTGCTGTGCTCATTCTAAGGTTCCACGGTTTGGGTGTTTTATTAGGATTAAAAATCGGCCGCAAGTATGGAGAAAGCAGGGGGTCATTGCAACGCGCCATGACCTGGGTCAATGCGTTCAAATGCTGATTCTGCGGCCTTTCCATGCGCCGCGTAAGGACAAAAATGGCCTCGGACAAAATGTCGCAGTGAACGGAAAAAGCGAGGGGGTTCAGATCGCTTGTAACAAGGTGTGTTGAAAAGGCCTGGTCGGCGACCGACGGTATTTGGCTCGACAGCCGGTATCTACCAGCGTTTGCGGCCTGTCAGTCAGTCGACGGGGGCGAGCACCTCGCGCAAGGATGACCTGGAACCGGCACGGGCCAGTCCGCATCGATCAAGCGTAGACCCGAATGCGGGGATTCGAAAGGAGGACTCGGGAAGGGTGTGACAAAAGGAAGCAGCCTGGAGCTTGAAGCTGCAAGCTTCAAGAGTGATCTCGTCGCTTGCAGCTTCTTGTTTTTACTTTTCGCTTGTTGCTTGGAGCTTGCCGCTCAACGGCTCATTCCCTTTCGAAAGGCTGTACACATAAGCCGCGAGCAGTTGCACTTTATCATTGCCCAGTAACTCATTCTGCGCCGGCATGTGCCCCTGGCGACCGTGGCGAATGGTCTGTTCGAGCTGAGTCAGGCTGGTGCCATAAATGAACCCGGCCGGGTGCGTCAGGTTCGGCGCGCCCATGGCTGCGGTGCCCTGGCCGTTTGCCCCGTGACAGGCGGTACAGGTGGTGCTGAAGGCTTGCTGTCCGGCTTGCAGGTCGGCCTTGTCGTCCGCTGGCAATGGCAGCCCGGCCAGTTCGTGGCGTACATAGGCCGCAACGTTTTTCACCCCTGCTTCGCCGAGGATTTCACCCCAGGCGGGCATCGCCGCCATGCGCCCACCGAGGATGGTGGCCTTGATGGTGTCGGCGTCGCCGCCCCAGCGCCAGTCACTGTCCGCCAGGTTGGGGAAGCCGAACGCGCCCTTGGCATCCGAGCCGTGGCACACCGAGCAGTTTGAGGCGAACAGGCGCCCACCCATTTTCAGCGCTTGCGGGTCCTTGGCCACTTCTTCCACGGGCATGGCGGCGAATTTGGCGAAGATCGGTCCGAACCGGGCGTCGGCCCTGTCCATTTCCTTTTCCCACTCGTGCACGCCGGTCCAGCCGTTGGCGTAGCCGGGCAGGATGCCTTTCCAGTTACCCAGGCCGGGATAGAGGATCAGGTAGCCGACGGCAAACACCAGGGTGCCGGCGAACAGCATGAACCACCATTGCGGCAACGGGTTGTCATACTCCTCGATGCCGTCGAAGCTGTGGCCCATGGTCTGGTCGACGCTGCCCTTGGTTTCGCCCTTGCGGGTGCCGATCAGCAGCCAGGTCAGGCCGATCAGGCTGCCGATGGTCAGTACGCAGATCCACGTACTCCAGAAAGTGGTCATGGCCGGGTGCTCCTTGTGGCGGATTCTTCGGGGGTCTCGGCTTGCGGGTCGTCGGCGAACGGCAGCAGGCGCGCTTCTGCGAATTGCGCGCTGCGCTTGGCGTTGAACACCCACAGCGTCAGGCCGACGAAAGCCACGAACACCACGACGGTGCCCAGGCCGCGGATCATTCCAGTACTCATTTCAACGACCATGACTCACCTCTTGCTCTTGATCGCAGTGCCGAGCACTTGCAGGTAGGCGACCAGCGCGTCCATCTCCGACTTGCCCTTGAGCGACTCGACGCTGCCCGCGATGTCCTCGTCGGTGTAGGGCACGCCGAGGGCGCGCATGGCGCGCAGCTTGGTTTCGGTGTGGCCGCTGTCGACCGCGTTGGCCACCAGCCACGGGTACGCCGGCATCTTCGATTCCGGTACCACGTTGCGCGGGTTGTACAAGTGCGCGCGGTGCCAGTCATCGGAGTAGCGCGCGCCGACCCGCGCCAGGTCCGGGCCGGTGCGTTTCGAGCCCCAGAGGAACGGGTGATCCCAAACGCTTTCACCGGCCACCGAGTAGTGCCCGTAGCGTTCGGTCTCGGCGCGAAACGGGCGGATCATCTGCGAATGGCAACCCACGCAGCCTTCGCGGATATAGATGTCGCGGCCTTCCAGTTGCAGTGCGGTGTAGGGTTTCATGCCTTCCACCGGTTTGTTGGTCACGTCCTGGAAGAACAACGGGACGATCTGGGTCAGGCCGCCAATGCTCACGGCCAACACCATCAGCAGCATCAGCAGGCCGACGTTTTTCTCGATTGTTTCGTGTTTCATCGCGGACTCCTCAGGCCATCTGCGCGGCAGCGACGGCGTCGGCAGGCTGCGAGGCCCGCACGGTGCGCCAGGTGTTGTAGGCCATCAGCAACATGCCACTCAGGAAGATCGCCCCGCCTGCCAGCCGCACGACGAAGCCCGGATGGCTGGCCACCAGGGTTTCGACGAAGGAGTAGGTCAGCGTGCCGTCTTCGTTCACCGCGCGCCACATCAGGCCCTGGGCGATGCCGTTGACCCACATCGAGGCGATGTACAGCACAGTGCCGATGGTGGCGAGCCAGAAGTGCGCGTTGATCAGGCCGATGCTGTGCATCTGCTCGCGGCCGAAGACTTTGGGGATCATGTGGTACAGCGCGCCGATGGAAATCATCGCCACCCAGCCGAGCGCTCCGGCGTGCACGTGGCCGATGGTCCAGTCGGTGTAGTGGGAGAGGGCGTTGACCGTCTTGATCGCCATCATCGGCCCTTCGAAGGTCGACATGCCGTAGAACGCCAGCGATACCACGAGGAAGCGCAGGATCGGATCGCTGCGCAACTTATGCCAGGCCCCGGAGAGCGTCATCATGCCGTTGATCATGCCGCCCCAGCTGGGCGCCAGCAGGATCAGCGACATCACCATGCCCAGCGACTGCGCCCAGTCCGGCAAGGCGGTGTAGTGCAAGTGGTGGGGGCCGGCCCAGATGTACAGGGTGATCAGCGCCCAGAAGTGCACGATCGACAGGCGATAGGAATACACCGGGCGCTCGGCCTGTTTTGGCACGAAGTAATACATCATCCCGAGGAAGCCGGCGGTGAGGAAAAAGCCTACGGCGTTGTGGCCGTACCACCATTGCACCATCGCATCGGTGGCGCCGGAATACAGCGAGTAGGACTTGGTGAAGCTGACGGGCAGTTCCATATTGTTGACGATGTGCAGGATCGCCACGGTGATGATGAATCCGCCGAAGAACCAGTTACCGACATAGATGTGCTTGGTCTTGCGCTGCATCACCGTGCCGAAGAACACCACGGCGTAGGCGACCCAGACGATCGTGATCAGGATGTCGATCGGCCATTCCAGCTCGGCGTATTCCTTGGAGCTGGTGTAGCCCAGCGGCAGGCTGATGGCCGCCAGGACAATCACCAGCTGCCAGCCCCAGAAGCAGAACGCAGCTATTTTCGGCGCGAATAATTGCGTCTGGCAGGTGCGTTGTACCGAATAGAACGAACTGGCGAACAAGGCGCAGCCACCGAACGCGAAAATCACCGCGTTGGTGTGCAGCGGGCGCAGGCGGCCGAAGCTGGTCCAGGGCAAATTGAAGTTGAGTTCGGGCCAGACCAACTGGGCAGCGAGAAAAACCCCGAGCCCCATGCCGACGATGCCCCACACCACCGTCATAATGGCGAATTGGCGGACCACCTTGTAGTTGTAGGCGGTACTGATAGAAGTGTTCATGGTTCCCCATCCACGGTTCAGCCGCCGGCTGCACAAACGGTGCACCCTGCGCCTGGAGTTATAGGCAGACTAAAAGCGAGGCAAGCATGGACAAACAGCACACGGCCGGTATTGACGGGGATCAATGGGCGCAGTGCGTGCGCGAACAGGGATGGTTGTGGGATGCGGCTTCGGGCAAGGCCTCGGCCACCCTGGTCCTGGCCCACGGCGCTGGAGCGCCAATGGACAGCGACTGGATGAACGACATCACTGCACGCCTTGTGGCACAAGGCGTCAACGTATTGCGCTTTGAGTTTCCGTACATGGCGCAGCGGCGTGTCGACGGCAGCAAGCGCCCGCCCAATCCGATGCCAAGGCTGCTGGAGTGCTGGCGCGAGGTGTATGCCCTGGTGCGACGCCATGTCACTGGGCCGCTGGCCATTGGCGGCAAGTCCATGGGCGGGCGGGTCGCCAGCATGCTCGCCGATGAGTTGGGTGCCGATGCGTTGGTGTGCCTGGGTTATCCGTTTTATGCCGTGGGTAAACCGGAAAAACCGCGGGTGGAGCACCTGGCGGCGTTGAAGACACGCACGTTGATCGTGCAGGGCGAGCGGGATGCATTGGGCAATCGCGAGGCGGTGGAGGGCTACGCGCTGTCACCGAGTATCGAGGTGTTCTGGCTGGTGGCGGGGGATCATGATTTGAAGCCGTTGAAGGCTTCGGGGTTTACGCATGATCAGCATTTGGCGGCTGCGGCGAGTAGGGTGGCTGCGTTTCTGCAGTGATCTATTGCTGCAGTGACGACCTCTTCAAATCAAAAGATCGTCCAGATCGGGAAAAATGACTTTTCCCATCACCCAAGGCTCAACAATCTCGTAATGCACCGAGCGCAGAAATGAACCCCACTCACTGCAGTTATGGGCGTCCGGGCCAGTGACTGTAAGCAAAAGGTACTCGTCCCGAAAGGCGTCATAGGCATAGATAAGCCAAAAGTCATTGTCAGGGTCATTGACCAATGCTGTGCGGTAATACTGGCGGGCGATTTTCGCCCATCGCGTTTGAATCGCTTGAGTGCTCGCCAAGTGGATGTGATGCATATCGTTCAGGTCGAGTCGTTCGTCCCGTCCGAAAATTGCAGGCAGTTCGCCGCACACTTTGTAGTTGTAAAAGTGTGCGGCGAAGTTCTGCCAGTTGCGTATTTGTTCGAAAAGCGCAGAGATTTTGACGGCTGGCATCCAGGCCTACTTTGTAATAGGTAGCCTGCCAGTGATCACAAATTGATCGAACGCTTTCTGACCATCACGCGCGGCTTGCCGAACATCAAGGAATGTCAGTTCATCGCGGACAGCCTTTTTGTTGGGTTTGTCCTTTTTGGTGGTGGCCATCGGAGCCTCCGAAGGGTGTGTGTTCATACTGACCAGCTTATGTGATTAAATTTTTACCGGCAAACGATAGAGTTCGGCTCCAAGACGGACAAGTCGGCGGCTTCTGGCAAATTTGTAGGCAGGTGCCTATAGGTGTGTAGTCTGGATATCGTCGCCAGCAGCCCTGACTGGCGACATCAATTTCAGATGGGCAATAAAAAACCCGGAAGCCTTCGCTGTCCGGGTTTCGTTTTGCCTGCATCAATCAGCGGTTAAACCGCTCCACCAGCGAATACTGGGTATTCGCCGTCTTGGTCAGCTCTTCACTCAGCAATGCCGAGTTCTGCGCCTGTTCCGAGGTCTGGTCCGCCAGTGCCGAAATGTTGCTGATGTTGCGGCTGATTTCTTCGGCCACGGCGCTTTGCTCTTCGGTCGCGGCGGCGATCTGGGTGGTCATGTCGGTGATGTTGGCCACCGCTTCGCTAATCCCCACCAGGGCCTGGTCCGCTTCCAGCACTCGCGCCACACCTTCTTCCGCCTGGCGATGCCCGGCTTCCATGGTCTGCACCGCGGTGCCCGCGGTTTGCTGGAGCTTGGCGATCAGGGCGTGGATCTGCCCGGTGGATTCGCTGGTGCGTTGGGCCAGTTGGCGAACTTCGTCGGCCACTACCGCAAAGCCACGCCCCATCTCGCCGGCGCGCGCCGCTTCGATGGCTGCGTTCAGTGCCAACAGGTTGGTCTGGTCGGCGATGCCTTTGATCACATCGACCACGCCGCCGATTTCGTTGCTGTCCTTGGCCAGCTGGGTCACGGTCAGGCCGGTCTCGCCCACCACCACCGACAGGCGCTGAATGGCTTCGCGGGTTTCCCCGGCGATGTCGCGGCCTCGACCGGTCAGGCGGTTGGCCTCCTGGGTGGCGTCGGCGGTGCGCTGTACGTGGCTGGCGACTTCCTGGGTGGTGGCAGCCATCTGGTTGACGGCGGTGGCCACCTGTTCGGTCTCGACGCGCTGGCGTTCCAGGCCGGTGGAGCTGTTGTGCGCCAGGGCGTCGGATTGCTTCGCCTGGTCGGTCAGGTGCTCGGCGGTATCCTGCAGTCGGGTCAGGCAGGTTTTCAGGCGGGCTTCCTGGCTGAGGATCGACATTTCCAGGCGTGCCTGGGCACCGCGGCTGTCGGTGTACATCTGCGCGATCAGCGGGTCGGACGTGGTCTGCTCGGCCAGGCGCAGCAAACGCTTGATGCCGCGTTGCTGCCAGCCCAGGCCCAAAAGGCCCAGTGGCACCGAAAGAGCGGCCGCCAGGGCAAAGCCCCACTGCGAGTTCAAGGTCGCACCGATCATGAAGCTCAACTGGCTGACCAGAATGAACGGCAACCAGTCCTGCAGGACCGGCATCCATTTATCCGAAGAAGGAACGGCCGACTTGCCCTGGTTGATGCGTTGATAGAGCGCTTCGGCGCGGCGAATCTGTTCGGCGGTGGGCTTGACCCGCACCGACTCGTAACCGATCACCTGATTGCCTTCGAAGATCGGCGTCACATAGGCGTTAACCCAGTAGTGGTCACCGTTCTTGCAGCGATTCTTGACAATGCCCATCCATGGCAAGCCTTGTTTAAGTGTGCCCCACATATGCGCGAAGACCGCAGCGGGAACGTCGGGGTGACGCACCAGGTTATGCGGCGCACGGATCAATTCCTCACGCGAAAACCCGCTGATCTCGACGAAATCGTCGTTGCAGTAGGTGATCATGCCCTTGGCATCTGTGGTGGAGATCAACCGTTGCTGAGCCGGGAAGGTCCGTTCGCGTTGTGTAATGGGCTGGTTATTACGCATGGCTTATATAATCCGCAAGGCTTTGACAGGGTGTCGGCCCTGCAGCGGTTTTATTGAATTTATTTTTTTGCCGGGCGCAAGGCGTGGATCAAGGCGGGGAATACGACGACGGGTCGCAACGTAACGGTTTGTAAGGGTTTCCCTCGGGGGGCGCTCAGCGTATGATTTTGCGCCCCCGGCGCTGGCGCTTTAGTGGTTCACCCTTGAAGGGGCACTGGAGTCGATGCCGGGCAGAAAAAGTACTCCTAATAATAAATACAGAGTCACTACCCAACGGAATTTAGCAAGTTTCTCAACGTTATGTTGAACCCATGAGGGCGTTCGACACACCCATCGCACGAAGTGATGGCGGGACCGTTGAGAATATAAAAAGGTGGATTAAGTCATGCGTAAAAAAGTTGCAATTATTGGGGCTTCGTTCCGTTTTCCCGGCTCCACTTCCGCAACTTTTTGGCAGAACCTGCTGGAAGGGCACGACTTCATCACGCAGGTCGATCCGTCCCGCTGGTCCCGCGATGCGTTCTACCACCCAGACAAGGCCAACCCTGGCACCGCCTACACCCTGGCGGCCGGTACGCTGGGCGACATCTCTACCTTCGATGCCGGCTTCTTCAGCATTTCTCCGCGCGAAGCGGCGATCATGGACCCCCAACAGCGCCTGTTGCTGGAGCTGGGCTGGGAAGTGTTCGAGAACGCCGGGGTAAAACCCTCGAGCGTGCGCGGCAGCAATTGCGGTGTGTACCTGGGCATTGCCAGTACCGACTATGCGTATCGCCTGTCCCATGACCTGTCGCTGGTGGACGCGTCGACGGCCACGGGCAACACCTTCAGCATCGCGGCCAATCGCCTGTCGTACTTTTATGACCTGCACGGCCCGAGCATGGCGGTCGATACCGCGTGTTCCTCGTCGCTGGTGGCGTTCCACCAGGCTTGCCAGGCCATCCAAAGCGGCGATATCGACCAGGCACTGGCCGGCGGTATCAGCCTGCACCTGCACCCGTTCGGCTTCCTGATCTTCTCCAAGGCCTCGATGCTGTCGCGCAAAGGGCGCTGCAACGTCTTCGACGAAGCGGGCGACGGATATGTGCGTTCCGAAGGGGCAGGGCTGTTTTACCTCAAGGATTACGACAAGGCAGTGGCCGATGGCAACCAGATCCTCGCTGTTGTCGCCGGCAGTGCGGTCAATACCGACGGGCGCAAGTCCGGGTTGACCGTGCCGAGCGCCGATGCGCAGGCGGCCTTGATGACCCAGGCCTACGCCAGCGCCGGGATCTCGCCGGCCGACATCGATTACCTGGAAGCCCACGGCACCGGTACACCGGTGGGCGACCCCATCGAAAGCCGGGCCATCGGCCTGGCGCTGGGCCAGGTACGCGGCGCGGACAAGCCATTGTTGATCGGCTCGGTCAAGAGCAACATCGGTCACCTGGAAGCCGCGTCCGGCGTGGCCGGCTTGATGAAGGCGCTGTACTGCGTCACCGAGCGCCAGGTGCCGGCCACCATCGGCATCAAGAACCTCAATCCGCGTATTCCGTTCGCCGACCTCAACCTCAACGTCGCCACCCGCAACCACGCCCTCAAACCGAGCGGCACGCTGGTGGTGGGGGTGAACTCCTTCGGTTTCGGCGGCGCCAACGCCCACGTCATCCTGCAAAGCCACACGCCGGACGTAACACCGCCGGTTGTCCAGGCAGGCCCGGTGCCGCTGATGGTCACGGCCAAGGACAGCGCCGGCTTGGCGGCCATGGCCGAAAGCATCGCCCAGCACCTGGGTGATCACCCGGCAGACGGTCTGTACGACGTCGCTTACCAGGCCATGCTGCGTCGCGACCTGCATCCGCAGCGCGTGGTGGTGTTCGAGGCCGATCAACAGCAAAGCGCCCAGGCGCTGCTGGATTTCGCCCTTGACCCGGCTGTGTCGGCGTTGAGCTCGGTGGTCGAAAGCGGTCGCGCGCTGGATCAGGCCAAGGGCCCGGTGTTCGTGTACTCCGGCAATGGCTCGCAGTGGCAGGGCATGGGCAAGGCGTTGCTCGCCGATGCGGTGTTCCATGCCGCGGTGACGGAAGTCGATTCGCTGTTCCAGCCACTGTCGGGTTACTCGCTGATCAAAGAACTGGCGGGCGAGTACGGCCAGGAGCGTTATCACCTGACCGAACTGGCCCAGCCGGCGCTGTTCGCGCTGCAAGTGGGCGTGACCCGCATGCTGGAAAGCAAAGGCGTGGTACCGCAGGTGGTGATGGGCCACAGCGTTGGCGAAGTGGCGGCCGCCTGGGCATGTGGCGCCCTGAGCCTTAACGACGCGACCCGCGTGATCTACCACCGCAGTCGCTTGCAGGGGCTGACCGCCGGATCCGGGCAGATGTCCGCCGTGGGCCTGTCAGGCAGTGACACCGCCAACCTGCTGCTGGAGCTGGGCCTGGATGACGTGGTCGTCGCCGGCGAAAACAGCTTCAAGGGCGCCACCGTTGCCGGTTCCCTGGCGGGGCTTGAGCGTCTGGAGCAGGCATTGACCGAGCGTCAGGTGTTCGTGCGCCGTCTTGGCCTGGATTACGCCTTCCACTCGCCGGCCATGAACGTCATCGCCGAACAGGTGGTCGAGGCCTTGCGCGATATCGCGCCGCGCGCCAGCCGCATTCCGATGTATTCCACCGTCACCGGTGGCTTGCTCGATGGCGAACGCCTGGACGCCGAGTACTGGTGGCAGAACATCCGTTTCCCGGTGCTGTTCCAGTCCGCCAGCGAGACCCTGTGCGAGCAGGGCTACAACGTCTTCGTCGAAGTCGGTCCGCACCCGATCCTGCGCAGCTATGTCAGCGATGCCCTGGCGGCACGCGAGCAACAGGGTGTGGTGATCGCCACGCTCAAGCGCCACGACGATGCGCCGCCAATGGTCACCCGCGCGGTGGCCAAGGTGCTGATCAGTGGCGTCGATACCGACCTGGCGTGCCTGTTCCCGAGCACCGGCCGCTTCGTGCGCCTGCCCAACTATGCCTGGCAGCGCGAGCGCCACTGGCACGGCGACACCCCGGAGTCGGCGCGCACGCTGTACCACGATCGGGTGCATCCGCTGCTGGGCCATGCGGTGCCCGGCCACGAGCTGACCTGGGACAATCGCCTGGACACGCAACTGTTCCCGTCCCTGGAAGACCACAAGGTCGGCGACGCCGTGCTGTTCCCCGGTGCCGGTTTCACCGAGCTGGTGCTGGCTGCCGCGCAGTGCCACCAGCCTGGTGAATTCGTCGACATCGAAGAGCTGGAAATCCACAGCCCGCTGGTGCTGCACGCCGAGTCGAGCAAGCGCGTGCGGGTGCAGATCGACAGCAGCGATGGCACCGTGTCGATCGTGTCGCGCAGCACCTCCCAGGAAGAACCCTGGGCCCGCCACGTGGTCGCCCGCCTGCCGGGTGAGGCCCGTGGTGTGCTGCTCAACGAGCCGGCGCCCGTGCTGCCGACCCGTGCCGCGGATTTCACCCGCGCTGAACATTTGCAACTGACCACGGCGGTCGGCCTGAACTACGGTCCGGCCTACCAGGCCATCGAAGCCGGCTGGATCGACGGTGACCAGGTGCTGGCGCAACTCAGCCCACCGAGCGTGATTGAGTCGGAGCTGGCGGCCCTGCACCTGCATCCGGCGTTGCTGGACAGCGCGTTCCAGCTGATCACCCAGTTGCTCAGCCGCGATCCGAAGGCGCGTAACGGCCTGGCATTCATTCCGGTGAAACTGGGGCGCATCAACTTTGCCGCGGGCAGCCTGACACCGTGCCTGGCCAAGGTGCGCCTGGTGCGTCGCTCGGAGCATTCGCTGCTGGCGGATTTCACCCTGTTCGACGCCCAGGGCCGCGCCGTGGTGTGCATCAAGGACGCGCGTTTCCGTGCGGTCAAGCTGCACAAGGATCGCAGCGGCGACCTGAAGCTGGTGGATTTCGCCGGTATCGCCAAACCCTATCCATTGGCCGCCCGCGCGCAATCGCAACCGGGTGCGCCCTTGCACAGCGCCCTGGCGCAAAGCCTGGCGTCGGTGAGCGATGAACCGACCCTGGTGCGTTACAGCCAGGAAGTCGATCCACTGCTCGACAGCCTGTGCGGCAGTTTCGTGCTGGAGGCCATCGCGTCCCTCGGCGGCCAGCTCAGCGCGGCGCAACGGGCGACCTGGCAGGCTGACGCGCAAGGCTTCTCGGGCTATCTGGATCATCTGCTGCAGCAGGCGCTGGACGACGGCAGCCTGGTTGCCAACGGCGATAATTGGCAGCTGGTCGATCAGGGCGAGCAGCCCAGCGCCCAGGACATCTGGCAGGAACTGTTCCGCAGTTATCCCGAGCATTTCCAGATCATTCACTCGGTGGGCCGCATCGGTATCCACCTGCTGGACCTGGTCAGCGGCGCGCTGCAGATCGAAACACTGCTGCCCCGTGAAACCTCGCCCGCGCAACTGGCCCGTCAGGTGCTGGGCGCCAGCGGCTATCACGCCGTGCTGGACGCGATCAAACACCACATCGAACAACGCCTGGCCGTGCTCCCGGCGGGCCAGCGCCTGCGCATCCTCGAGCTCGGCTTCGGCGGTTCGCCTTTCGCCGCGCAACTCTGTGCGCAACTGGACTTCGACCGAGTCGACTACCAGTACAGCGCCGATGACCTGGACCCGGCCAGCCTGCTGCAAGCCGACTTCCCGGACCTGCGCTTGCTCAGCCTGGACGATGCCGCGCAACAGCCGACCGTACCGGCCGCGGGCTTCGACCTGGTGCTGGTCGCCTCCGACCTGGCGCCGCTGCAGGCCATCAGCGCAGGACTGACCCATGGCGCGGCGCGCTTGTCGGCCGGTGGCCAGCTGATGTTGTTGGCGCAGCATCCGGCCCGTTGGGCAGATTTCGTCTTCGGCGCGCAACCTTCGTGGTGGCTGTCCGGGCAGGGGCAGGGCAGCTTGTCGGTGCAACAGCGCCCGGGCTTCTGGCAACAGGAACTGCGTCGTCACGGCCTGAGCGTCGGCGAGGCGCTGGAATTGTGCCCGGGCATGTCCAGCGGCAGCTACCTGTTGGTGGGCGCGGCCGCAGCGGCAGCGGCATTCGAGCCGCAACCACTGCCGGCCCAGCGCTGGTTGCTGGTGGCCGATGAGCAGGGCGCGGAACACGCCTTCGCCCAGCAATTGGCCACCGCCCTGCGCGAGCAAGGGCAAAGTGTTGACTGGCTGGCGCCGGCGTTGGCCCAGGACCTGGCCGAGCAACTGCGCGCCATGGCGGCGCCCCAGCACGTGCTGTTGCTCAGCGGCCTGTTCGGCAGCCAGGGCCTGGATGACCAGGCGCGGCGCTGCATGCTGGCTGCGGCACTGACCCAGGCCTGCGAGCAGGCGGGCATCAGCCCCGATTGCTGGCTGCTGACCCGTGGAGCGGCGGTGCATTTGCTGCCAGCCGCTGCACAGGTCGCAGGGAGCCTGGCATCCGTTGCCGATGCGGCGTTGTGGGGCTTTGGTCGCACCCTGGCCAACGAAGCCGTGGGTTGCCGCGTGCGTCTGCTGGACCTGGCCGAAGGCGTCGGGGTCGACGCGTTGCTGCCGGCCTTGCTGAATGCCGATGACGAAACCGAACTGGCCATCAGTGCCGAAGGTGATCGTTACGTGGCTCGCCTGCGGGTGCGCCCTGATCAGCTGGATGCCAGCGCCCTGCAACAGGCCGCGACCCAGGTCAGCCTCGGTTTCGAACTGCCGGGCCAGTTGCGCAACCTGCGCTGGGAGGCCCACGAGCCGTTGCTGCCGAAGGGCGATGAGCTGGACATCGAGGTCCAGGCCACCGGCCTCAACTTCCGCGACGTCATGTATGCCCTCGGCCTGTTGTCCGACGAAGCCATCGAGAACGGCTTCTCCGGCCCGACCCTGGGTTTTGAATTCGCCGGTGTCGTGCGCGCCAAGGGTGCGCAGGTGCAAGGCGACTTCCAGCCGGGCGACCGGGTGGTCGGCTTTGGTCCATCGAGCTTCGCCAACCGCCTGGTCACCAATGCCAATGCGGTGGCGCGCATCCCCGAGGGCATGTCCTTCGAGGCGGCCGCGACCATCCCGAGCACCTTCTTCACCGTGTACTACGCGCTGCACCACTTGGCACGCCTGGAGCCGGGCGAGAAAATCCTCATCCACGGTGCGGCGGGTGGTGTCGGCATCGCCGCGATCCAGATCGCCAAATGGTGCGGGGCCGAGATCTACGCCACCGCCGGCAGCGACGAAAAACGCGACTTCCTGCGCTTGCTCGGGGTCGAGCACGTGTTCGATTCGCGCTCGCTGGCGTTTGCCGACGAGATCCTGGCGATCACCGCCGGCCGTGGCGTTGATGTAGTGCTCAATTCCCTGGCAGGCGAGGCGATCAACCGCAACCTGCAAGTGCTCAAGCCATTCGGGCGCTTCCTCGAACTGGGCAAGCGCGACTTCTACCAGAACACCAAGATCGGCCTGCGGCCGTTCCGCAACAACATCAGCTACTTTGGCATCGACGCCGACCAACTGATGAGCGAGCGCCCGGACCTGACCCGCCGCCTGTTCGGCGACATGATGCAACTGTTCCGCGACGGCATCCTCAGTCCGTTGCCGTACCGTGAATTCGACGCCAACGATGTGGTCGAGTCGTTCCGCTACATGCAGCAGGCGCGGCAGATCGGCAAGATCGTCGTCACCTACCGCACGCCGATCCAACAGGTGTTCCGTGCGCCGCTGGCACAGGCACCGGCCTTGCAACTCGCCGCCGACGGCACCTACCTGGTGACCGGCGGGCTCAGCGGTTTTGGCCTGCGTACCGCGCAATGGCTGGTCGACAAGGGCGCGCGGCACCTGGCATTGCTCGGCCGTCGCGGCGCGGCCACCGAAGAAGCACAACCGGCGCTGGCGGCTTGGCGCGAGCAGGGCATCGAGGTCCAGGCGCTGGCTTGCGACATTACTGACAGCGCCCAACTGCGCAGCGTGCTGGCCAGCATCGAAGCCTCCAAGGCGCCGCTGCGTGGCGTAGTGCACGCGGCCACCGTGTTTGAAGACGGGCTAGTCCGCAACCTGACCCAGGCGCAATTGCAACGGGTGCTCGAACCCAAGGCCAAGGGCGCGCAATACCTGCACGAACTGACCGCGCACCTGGCGCTGGACTTCTTCGTGCTGTTCTCTTCGGCGACCACTTTGTTCGGCAACCCGGGGCAGGCCAACTACGTGGCGGCCAACCACTGGCTCGAAGCCCTGGCCCGTCATCGCCTGCTGCAAGGCTTGCCGGCCACGGCGGTGCTGTGGGGGGCGATTGACGATGCCGGGTTCCTGGCGCGCAACCAGGACATCAAGAACGCCTTGCAAAGTCGCATGGGCGGCGCGGCCCTGCAGTCGCAAGCGGCCCTCGACACCCTCGAACGCTTGCTGCTGCAACAGCGCTCCGGATTGGGTGTGCTGGAGCTCGACTGGAAAGCCCTGTCGCGCTTCCTGCCGGCGGCGGGTTCGCCGAAGTTCAGTGAACTGGTGCGGCTGCACAGTGGCGAGCAAGAGGAAGAGAGCAATGTCGATGACATCCAGCGCCTGTTGCTGGAGATGAACGACCAGGAACTCACCGAACTGTTCGCCGAAATGCTCAAGCAGGAAATCAGCGAGATCCTGCGCATGCCGACCAGCAAGCTCGACAGCAACCAACCGCTGCAGGAACTGGGGCTCGACTCGTTGATGAGTGTGGAGCTGGTGGTGGCGGTGGAGGAGCGCTTCGGCATTCGCTTGCCGGTGATGGAGCTGAGCGAAACCTCCAGCATCGCCAAATTGACCGTGCGCATTCTTGAACTGCTGCGCGGCAGCCAGGATGCCGAGGCCGCGCCCGTTGCCGAAGACAACCTGCAGGCGCTGACCCTGGCTCGCCACGGCGCCGAATTGTCCGAAGCCGAGCTGGCCCAGGTCCGCCAGGGCGCGCGCGACCCTGAATCTCAACTATCCCGTTTGATCAATTGACTATGACCTCAAAAAGTTCACCAGGGCTTGGCGCTTCGATGAAAGACAAGCTGATCCAGCAAGCCCTGGAACGGCGCCTGCGGCAGACCGGCGACGGCGCGCCGCCAGCCTCGCTGGCGGACGTGAGCCGCCATGCGCGGGCGGTGCCGGAGCAGTTCTACCGCTTCGATCAGCATCCCGGTTATCAACAACTGCGGATCATGCATGACGGCGCGGCGCGCTTTGGCCTGGCCAATCCGTTCTTCAAGTTGCATGAAAGCCTGGCGGGCGCCGAAACGACGATCCAGGGCCAGCGCTTCGTCAACTTCGCCAGCTACAACTACCTGGGTTACTCCGGCCATCCGGTGGTCGCCGAGGCGGCCAAGGCGGCCATCGATCACTACGGCACCTCGGTGTCGGCCAGCCGCCTGGTGTCCGGCGACCGGCCGATCCATCGCGAGCTGGAAGCCGAACTGGCCCGTTTGTACGAGGTGGATGACGCCGTGACCTTCGTCAGTGGGCATGCCACCAACGTCACCACCATCGGCTATCTGTTCGGCCCGCGGGACCTGGTGATCCACGACGAACTTATCCACAACAGTGTGCTGCAAGGCATCCAGTTGTCCGGAGCGCGACGCTTGAGCTTCGCTCACAACGACGTCGAAGCCCTCGATCGTCTGCTGGGCGATCAGCGCCAGCATTTCGAGCGGGTGCTGGTGGTGCTCGAAGGCATCTACAGCATGGACGGCGACTACCCGGACCTGCCGCGTTTCGTCGAGCTGAAGAACCGGCACAAGGTGTTCTTGATGGTCGACGAGGCCCACTCGCTGGGTGTCATGGGGGCCAATGGCAAGGGCATTCGCGAGCACTTCGGCCTGGCGGGCAAAGACGTCGACATCTGGATGGGCACCCTGAGCAAGACCCTGGCCAGCTGCGGCGGCTACATTGCCGGCGAGTCGGCCCTGGTCGAGCACCTGAAGTTCATGGCGCCGGGTTTTCTCTACAGCGTTGGCATGCCGGCCTCGGTGGCGGCGGCGGCACTCGCAGCCTTGCGTTGCATGGCCCACGACGCCGAGCGCGTGGCAACCTTGCAGGCCCGCGGCCAACAGTTCCTCGCCCTGGCCCGCGAGGCGGGGCTGGATACCGGCACCAGTACCGGGCTAGCAGTCATTCCGGTGATCACCGGCAGCTCGGTCAAGGCCACCCAATTGTCCAGCGCCCTGGCCAAACGCGGGATCAACGCCCAACCCATCCTGCACCCGGCCGTCCCGGAGAAAGCTGCGCGCGTGCGTTTCTTCGTTTCGTGCCTGCACACCCCCGAACAAATCGCCGAAACCGTGGCCATCGTTGCGCAGGAACTGCAGAAGCTGTAACGCTGCACCCTGCGCTCGCGGCTGTACCCGATCTACTGTGGGAGCGAGCCTGCTCGCGAAGGCGTCCTGGCAGTCGACCTGATTGCAGACTTGTCCGCGATCCCTGTAGGAGCGAGCATGCTCGCGATGAACCAGAGAACACCGCGGGCTACCAGGTACCCCGCGTCATCGTTGACGACCATCGTCGGAACGCCGCCCGGAGCATGCTCGCTCCTACAGGTCCCGCCGCACTCCGATCGAGGGGGCAAGAAGATCAAAAGGCAAAGCGAGGCGGCCCGATCGGGAGCCGTACGCACTTCCCTCTGTAGGAGCCGGCTTGCTGGCGAAGGCGGCCTTATAGCCGACCAGCCAGTCACGGCTATGCCCAATCCAATGTAGGAGCGAGCATGCTCGCGATGAACCAGAGAACACCGCGGGCTACCAGGCACCCCGCGTCATCGTTGACGACCATCGCGACGGTGCGACGATTCGACATGCTCGCTCCTACAGTGCTCGCCGCGTACGAACATC
Organism: Pseudomonas sp. PSB11; assembly: GCF_014596605.1. Taxonomy (NCBI): domain Bacteria; kingdom Pseudomonadati; phylum Pseudomonadota; class Gammaproteobacteria; order Pseudomonadales; family Pseudomonadaceae; genus Pseudomonas; species Pseudomonas sp. PSB11. The sequence goes on along the minus strand of NZ_NOIO01000010.1, from coordinate 30,101 downwards.
CCCTTGAGGTACCGCCGAATCTGTCGATAACGTGCGCAGCTCTCGAGCAATCCGGCTTTGGGGCGGGCGTTGTGTGCCTGGGCCTGTTGCGGGCTGCAAGGCAGACCACGTATCTGCGCCAGGGGTTGTTCACCCCCGCACGGCAACTGCAGCACACCCGGGCGGATCCGCCACATTGTCACGCCATGGGCCTCGGCACGGGCTTGCAGCTCACCCGATTCACAGGCATGCCACACCAACAGCTTCCCCGTTTCGCGAGCCACAGTCGGGATCAATCCGGCGTTGTCGCGGGCGAAGGTCAAGCGACCCCAGCGGCTATTCAATAATCTACGCAACGCCGACCGCTCGCGCCGAGGCACGCCAACCACCGTCACGCTACCGGCAAACAGACTGTCCTGCTGCTTCTGCCGCGCCAGTTGCCGGGCCACGGTCATCACGTCGCAGCGCTGGTCGGTTAGGGGGTCGACGTAACGGCAATAGCGGATATACGCCGCCGCCACCAACTGCTCCAGGGTCGGGCGTGCCTGGCGACGGGGGATGGCCAGGCGGTCATCGGTCAAGCCCCAGCCGGCATAGAACGGCAGTCCGAAACAGGTCACCGGGATGCCCTGGATCAACGCCTCAAGCCCGGCCTGGCTGGTGCCCACATACACCCGTTGGGCCCGGCGCGCCAGGGAAGCCCAGGACACATGACGACTCTCCAGTACCAAGCCGCGTTCGCGCGCGGCATCGAGCAGGCAGCTTTTCTTGTGGCCGTTGACGCAGTCCGGGTGAATCCGCACCCGCACATCCGCCTCGGGATTTTCCGCCAGCGCCGCGTCGAGCATGCGAATAAAGTCCGCTTCACACAGCCCGCCACCGGGAATCGAAAAGTCGCCGTAGGTCTGGTCCACCACCAGCACCAACGGCCGCTCACGCCCCAGCGGATCGTCATCGCTCAGGTCCGGCGCATTGTTGTATTTGCCGATGCCGCTGCTGCGCATCAGCGCAATCAACTCCCGCGCGGTGGCCAAATCTGCATCGTTCAGGGTGTGCGGCACCTGCAGGATGTTTTCCAGCAGCGACGGCCGATCGGCCAGGTAGTGAATGCCGATCGGATCGACCACCATCGACATCGGCGTATCGCCTTCCACCCCCAGCGACGAAGAACGCAAAAAGCCGTCCTCCAGTGCCACATAGGGAATCCCCCAGCGCTTGCACAACACCCGGGCATGGTCCGACGAGCTTTTGTAGCCGATCCCGGAAATCGCCTTCAACCCCGCCGGCCGCTGTCGACCGCGTCGCCACAGCCATTGCGGCGTTCCTTCAGGGTCAAGAAACTCGCCCAGGTGAAAGACTTTCCACATCACCCATTGCGACATGATCCCCACCCAGCCGGGACCTTCAACCAGGGACTCAAGGGCGACGGGTCGATTCATTTCGGGGGCACTCGTGAAAGGGGCGACAACGTGCGACGCAGATTGATGACAGTGGGAATCGGCACCAGGCGGCTGAGCCAGCTCATGGTGCGTATCGACACAAAACCTTGGTGGGCATAGAACGCCCGGGCGGCGAGGTTTTTCGCTTGCACTTCCAGCTCGACTTTTCCCTGCCCGCAGCCCAAGGCCTGCTCGCACACGGCCTGCAGCAAGGCACTGGCGACGCCCTGGCGGCGGGCGACTTTACGCACGCGCAAGCCATACAGGTAAAACCCGTAGTACCACTCGCGACACTCGCTGATCATGAACAACCCGTAGCGCAGCGAGCCCCCCAGCCAGCCGAACTCACGCACGAACGGCGCGGGGCCAGGTGAAAAAGGACCGCGTCGATGGTGTTTGAACGCCGCGTAACCGATAGCGCCTTCACTGCGATAGGCAATCAACACCCGATCCCAATTGATCCCGTCCGCCAACAGGCGATGACGACATTCTTCATCGCCAAGGATGAACGCCAGCGAGCCGCGCCCCGAGGTGATCCAGCGTGCAATCGCAGGTTCGCGCTGCGAAAGGCTGGAAGCCAGGACGATCTGCACGGGTTCACGCTGCATCGCCTACCGACGCCAGGTGATCGATAAACGTCTTGGCCAAATGCTCGACCCCCATATCCATGGGAGCACAGGCGCTTCGCACGCGATTGGACCAGATGAAATACTCGGTATTTCCATCTGGCTCACCCAGGGCGCCATACACGTCGGGCAGGATCGGCACATGGTCACCGAAGAAACACAGCCCGGCCGGCGTATCGCGGGCCAGCAAGTGCTCGCGCAACTGGCCGAGCATGCGGTCGGCATTAGCCAGGTGGCGCACATACGGCGCCAGGTCGCGCAGGCCTTCAGCCAGGGGACGGTCAAACCACTGCGCAAGATCAGTCGCCTCGACGTTTTCCAGGTGCAACGGCCCATGGTTCTCCATGGTGATGGCATGGATGTACAACGGCTGCGTGCGACCCGGCGCATCGAGCAATTCTCGGATCTTGTCGGCCACGGCGCAGTCACCGATAAACGGACCGGCCTTCTGCTGCGCGGTGAAACTGCGCACGTCGATGAACTCGTCGAAGCCCAGCGCCGGCAGCACCTTGTCGCGACCATAGAAACTGCCCACATAAGGGTGCACGCACACCGTGCGATACCCTCGGCGCTTGAGTTCCAGCGCGACACTGGCAACCCCCTGGCGCGCCAGGTGGCGATAGGGATTGAAGTGATGGACGCCGAGCTGGTCGACCTTGATCCCGGTCAGGAAGGCGAACTCGGTCCGCACCGTATTCGCACCCCAGGCCGCCACTTGCAAACGGCCCTGGGCCAGCGCTTCACCCCGCAAGGTATCGAACTGTTCGAGGACCTGCCCACGCACGCCGGGCCAAAGCCTGCGCGCATCGAAAAACGATTCGCTCTGCACCGACACCAGGTCCGCCAGGGTGGCATCGGCCATGGGGCGTGCTTCCTCGCCAAGGAACGGCGAGTTCAAAGACGCCAGCGCCACCGGACGCCGGGCGGCAAAAAAGTACGTCCACAAACTGGCCGCCAAGCCCCAACGACCCAGGTCCAGGCCAGCGTCGAAGGTGGGCTTCAGGGGCTTGAAGCCACCCAGCCAGAGCAGCGCCAACCCCCCGAGCAAGGTGCCCGTTGCCTCGGCGTGGGCATTGGCGCCGACCGGCTCGAAATACAGCCCACAGCCCAGGTAGACCACAAACAGCAACGCCAGGCCAATCGCCTTGCCGATGCCGAAAAACGGCAGGTACAGGCGCGGAAAACGCACCGCATCGCTGAAGTATTCGAAGTCGGCGCACACGAAGGGCTCGCGCAGCGAATGATATTTGGCGTTGCTTACCAACACGATCAACAACCACAGGGCCAACACGTTTACCGCGCTGAACCACGCGCGGCCGGTGATCAGGTACAGCAAGCCGACGGCGAACGCCCAGGCACCGGCGTGCAACGCCCAGGCGCGCAGCGGGCGACGCCAGCCGGGGCAGGGCACCAACAGTCTTTCGAACCCGCACGACAACAGAAAACCGACTACTACCACCCAGCCAAACGCACTACTCAACACATCAGGCACCGTAATCCAGCCACCGCAAAATGATCGACGACAGCCGTGGCGGAATGACTCCCAATGCCCAGCATCCAAGGTTCAGCGGGAACGGAAAACTGATCCGCGCCTGGTTCGCCGCCAGGCCGCTGCGAATCCTGCGCGCGGCTTTGTCCGGTGCCCAGAGCAAGGGTTTGGGCCCGGGCATCTCAAAGCACATCTTCGATTCGACGTAGCCAGGCATGATCACGTTGATCTTCACCCCGTCCACCGCCACCAGGTCGCGCATGGCTTCGCCGTAGGCCTTGATCGCCGCCTTGCTCGCGCTGTAGCTCGGCGTGGCGGGCAACCCACGCCAGCCGGCCAGCGAACTGAACAGGGCGATCTGCCCGGATTTGCGCGCGCGCATGAACGGCAATGCGGCCTGCACCGTAGCCAACGCCGCCAACACATTGATCTCGATCAGCGCCTGGGACAGCGCCCAGACTTCGCCCTCGCCATTGTCGCCTGCGGAGGTGTTGACCCCGGCGCCGACGATGATCAGGTCCGGCGCCTCCCTCTCGCTGATCTCACTGATCCAGCGGCGCAAGGCTTCCAGGTCCTGGACGTCGAGCGGCTGCAGCAACACCCGCGCACCGAGGGCGCGGCACTGCGCGGCCATTTCTTCCAGGCGATCCAGGCGCCGGCCTTGCAGGATCAGGGTCACCCCCGGCGCCGCATACGCAGGCGCCAGGGCACCACCGATGCCGCCAGTGGCGCCGGTGATGAGAATGCAGCGTGGAGACTTGTGCAGCGTCATAGGTACTGTTCGATCTTCGAGGTTTTCGCCATCAACACTTCCAGGGAATTGTTCACCGCCATGTCAATGCCACAGCGGGTATAGAAGCCGCCGTTGACCTGCGTGGTGTGAATGACCGTGCTGCGAAAGCGTTGAAACAGCGTGGAGTCAGGGGGTTCCGGATGGTCCCAGAACGCGTCGAGGCCGCCTTGGTGGGTCAGCCCCTTGAGGTTGTAGATCGGGTCACTGAGGGCGATGGTCGGCACGTTGTGCATCAGCGACGAACCGCCCACGGTACTGTTGACCGTGACCACGCCGGCCACGTGCGACAACAGCGTCGGCATGTGCGCGCTCTCGAGGAAGTCCACGCGATCTTCGATGCCCAGCTTGTGGGCAATGCGCCGGGTGATGCGCTGGTAATTGACGATACCGGGCGTCAGCGGATGGTTCTTCACCACCAGCCGCGCATCGCTGCCGGCATGGCGGGCGAACGAGCCCATCACGTGCTTGAGCACATCCTTCATGTGGCGGAACGGCGAGTGATCGCGGATCTGCGCATCGCTGTCCAACTGCAAGGGCAGCAGGAAGGTGCGGTGGCGATTGCGCGCCACCTCGCTGATCACCTCGGAATCGCGACCCTTGGCACTCAACAGCCGAATGCCCTGGCGAATGTAGCCCGCATACTCCACCGCCGCGTTGAACGGCGCGTGGGTCTTGTAATGGGGAAACACCACTTTGTTCAGCGCGCCACCGACGTGATACATCACATCGTGCAGCGCCCGGGAGGCAAACGACAGGCGAAACTCATTGCCGTTGTGATAACGCGGAATGTACTTGCCCACCTCGCGATACCACTCCGGATCCCGGGGCAGCAGCGAGTGATTGTTCACACCGTTGCGCTCAAGGGTGATCCAGTACGGCCGGAAGTAACCTTCCTCGAACACGTGCACACGAATCCCCAGCGACTTGGCCAGCGTCACCGCCGGTTGATGCACCGGCCGGCAATCGCCGAACAGCACCACGTCGGTGATGTGCTCCGTCTTGAAGCAGTGGCTGTAGAAATCCGCCAACTGCTCGGGTCGCGCCGAGTAATACACCCGCGCACCGCTGCCATACAGGGTATCGCCCATGTTGAAACTGACGGACTTGACCTGCTGTCCCTCGTTTCGCAGGGCTTGCGCCAGGCGCGCAAAAAACGGCGAACTGACGCCCTGCAAGAACAGGAACGAGTTGCGCGGCTTCACCGGCACCGGTCGCAGGGAGCGCTGCTTGGGAATCAGGATTGCCTGAGGCGTGGTTTCAAAACCGTAAGGAGCAAACGCCGAATCATCTCTCGCCATGTTGGAGTTCTTCCTTGCGTTGGTACTTCATCCCAGTTCTGGATCTCGATAAGCGTGCGTTCAGGGGTGGTAAATTTTCGGGTGATGCGGCTGACATAAGTTGGGTAGCGGATCAGCGTTGCGGCCACCAGCTCGTCGAGGCTCAGGCGCCGGGTGCGTCGCGCCTGAACGTCCGGGCTCAGGTCGCGATCCTCGGTCAATCCCCAGCCGGCATAGAACGGCTGGCCATACGTGGTCACTGGCACGCCGCGCAACAAAGCTTCGAAGCCCGATTGCGAAGTCAGCACATGCACCTCGTCGACCTCGGACAACAGCGAGTGGAAAGGCACATCGCCCACCACCTGGTTGCACCAGTCGCTGGTGCGTTCTTCGTCTACGCCGGCCTCGCGTGTGCCGGCCAGTACTTCGGGGTGCGGCTTGTACAACAGCCACGCCATCGGATGACGCTCGCGCACCGCCTTGAGCAAATCCAGGTTGCGGCGGATCCGGTGCGCGCCATAACGAATCGACGCATCGGACTCCACCTGGCCCGGCACCAGAATCACCCGCTCGACACCGGCCGGGCGTTTCCACGGCGTACCAGGCAAGTTGTACTTGGTCACGCCGGCCGCGCAGATCGCTTCCCGCAAGGCCGCCGCCCGCTGCAACAAGCCCGGTGCACAAGGCTCGTTTTGCAATATGTGTTCCAGACGCGAAGGGCGGGTGGCGTCGTAGTAAATGCCCAGGTCGTCGAACACCCAGGACAGGGGGCGGGTTTTCTTAGCGCCCAGGCCGACGGAGCGCAGGAAGCCGTCTTCGACGCGGCCGAGGTGCCGACCCGATTTCCCGGACAGAGGCATATCGTGCTGGCAACCCCAGGTGATCACCGGAGCAGCCACACGACGACGGGAGAAACGCCCGAGAAACCGGATGGACGAACCATTGAAAAAGTCCTGCACCAACGGCTGCTTCCACTTGCTGAAGCCGACCATTTGCAAGTCATGGGGCAATCGACTGCGCATCCGTCGCTGCAAACCCAACCACGCCAGCACCGTCTCAACCTGGCACGGCGCGCCCGTCTCCGGGTCGACATAACGCGGGTATTCCACCAGCGCGGCATGCAGCAACTGCTCGAGCTTGACTGGCTGACGTCGCTCAGGGGCGGGCAACGCATCAACGGTCAAACCCCAACCGGCATAGAACGGCATGCCAAAAGTGTGCACCGGCACGTCCCACAACAGGGCATCGAAGCCCAGTTGCGAGGTCATGACGTACACCGCCTGAACGGCCGACAGCAGCTCCGCCGGATGCACGTTTTTGCTGATCAGATGAATTCGTGGATGCTTGCGCAGCGTCGCCAGATCAAAGTGCCCCTGCTTGCGCCCGGCCACCACATCCGGGTGAACCTTGACCACCACCGTACATTGCGGGTGACGGGCCAGCGCGACCTCGAGCATGTGCTCGAAATCCGCGGCGCTGGCGCCTTGCAGCGAAGCATCGCCCCGCGTCTGATCAGCGACCAGCACGCAAGGCTGCGGCAATACACAGGTTTCGATCCGCGCACCGTTGTACTTCGAAACGCGTTCTTCGCACCAGCTCGCTTGCAAGGCGCGGGCACGATCGGACTGCGCCAGCGTCAGCGGCTGCGCAATCAATTGTTCCAGGCGAGAAGGGGCGGTGGCGTCGTAATAGATGCCCAGCGGGTCGACGATCAGCGACAACGGCGGGTCTTCAGCACCCAGGCCCACGGAGCGCAAAAAACCGTCTTCGACCGTGATCAGCGGCAACCCGGCAGCATCGGCTGCTTCCTTGGCACGCAACGCACTGGGCTTGCGCCCCCACGCCAACACATCCTCGGCCCGGGCAATGTCGCCCACCGTTCCACACAGCAGCCGATACTCAGGCAGCAGCGCGGGGAGGGTAGGGATTTGTTGCGCACCCTTAGACAGAATCAGCAAAGAGCGACGCGGTGGAGCAGCATTGTCCATAAAAAACAGCGGATATCCATATCGGGCGCAATCATCACTCAGGCGCGCATCAGTGCGAGTGCCTGGAGGAAATGCTCAATGAGATTTGGCGCGAATGATAATACAAACGTATGGTAGCCATTCATAAAAGTAGGAAAAATCTGACGATTTTTTCACATAATTCGACATTTCCCACCCTACCTTCAGCCCCCGCTATTCAACGGCCCGATGAGCGGCATTCGCAGCGTTCACAGGGCGATTGACAACCATAAAAAAACCAATCTTCAACCCTGTAGGAGCTGGTTTGCCAGCGAAGACGCCAGCACGTCCAATACAGGTGTTCTCGTATCTGCGCCCAATGACGCGATGACAGGGTTCAAGATATAAGGCCGGTTCAAGGTAACCGCTCAGTGGATCAATGACGGATCTAATGGGCGGACAGGTCGACTGAGGCAGTGGACGAAGGCTTCGGCGTGCTAGCGTGATCACGCTGTCGAGGCCTTGCCGCTGGCTGTATGCAAGGCGTACGTGCGTGATTTGAATCGACAGGATTTTCGGGCGAGTAATACAGGTCGTCTTCGTCATCTCGTAGGTGGCAATACCACCCATACAGCGATGCCACGAGGGTGACAACGATCACGGCTATGAGGATGAAGATTAGATAACGCATCGTACTCGGCTGCCTTTAATGGTGCGAGTGTATGGTTGAGATGCGTCCTTGCTTGTAAGCGAATTTAAGCCACTTGGAGAAACGGCTGTATATAGGGTAAAGCCCTACATACCGAGTTTTTTCCCTTAGATGTAGGAGCTGGCTTGCCAGCGAAGAGGCCCACCCAGTCAACCCATTTCGCCCAGATTCACACATCCTCCGAAGAAACCTCCGACAACCCTTTCAGGTTGTCCCTCGGAAGCGGCATCTCTAGCCTTTGTCCGCCGCTGTCAAATCAGCGGCCGGGACTGGAAACCTCGAAGTGTAAACGGCGCCAAAGCGCCCCTCATAACGTATGATTGCGCGCTTTTAATGTGTGCACTCCGTTATGGCGGCTGTGCGCGGGAGACCTCTGTGTCTACCGGGTTGCCGTTTGCCCGTGTTTCCAGCCTGCGTACAGCTGCCACCCCTTCGCCTGGAAACGGATGGGGCAGCTTCAATCACCAGACGGAGTTCCAAAATGCCCAAACCTTCCCCCAATCCCCCCGAATCAGAAATCGACCCGCATCTCAAACCCGCGATCCTCAAATCCCACGCGCCCCACAATCCAAGCACGATGTTCTACATCGCCCCAGGCATCGACACCGAAACACTTCTTGCCCACGCCTGCGAATCCCTGGCGTCCGCCAGTGTCATGGCCAGTGATTTCGCAACATTCGTGGATGGGCCGCAGCGCAGCATGTTGTTGGGCATACAGCAGGTGATCATGCTGGCCGATATGGCGGTGAATCGGGCGCTGGATAATCTCGATCCGCAAGGATAATTGCGGTCGGCTCGGCACAAGCATTGTTAAATTGAGGAAGGCCGCGTGGCGTCGGAGCGCCCTTGCGCTTGGCCTAACCCTTCGCCATCGAGGGCAGCGCTAGCAAGTACTCATATTTTTCATGCAGCAGGTCGAGCTTGCCCCGTTGCTGGTAGTCGGCAATGGTCTTGGGGCGTAAGAAATGCCATAGCGCGTTCTGCAGGAAAAAGTAGTCCATATTGTGCAAGGCGCTCTGCGCATCGAAGCGCTCGTCCAGTGCAGCGAGATAGGAGCGTAAAAAGTACATGCGGATTTTCATGAAGCGCGCCATGTCTTCCTGACGAAAAATCGCACTCAGGTACGCGCCGCCATCAAAGCCGATCCGGCCAACTTTCACCTCACTCCAGTCGATCATCTGAAAGCCTTCGCGAGAAGAAAAGAAATTCTTGGCCAGGTAATCCATGTGACAAAAGCAACGTTGGCTATTAAAGGCGCGGGCTTTTGCCAGATTCAGCTCGGGTTGCAGGCTTAATAACCGCTCCTTCAGACCATGAAAACGTGCATCGTCAGCGGGCAGTTCGCTAAGGGACGGCAGGTAACGCACAAAATTGAAGCGCCAACGCAACAGATACCACGGACGAAAAAAATCCATTTCCCAAAACCGATAGCGCTGTAGCCAGTTTTTGGGCTGCAAATGCAGGTTCGATAGATTTTCTATTTCTGCAATACCTTGACCAATTTGCGTGGCGATTTTGCCCATGCGTGGGGCTTTTCCCCGGACAAAGCGCGTGAAGATGAAGCTTTCCCATGGTGTTTCGATCACCCCTAGGCATTGAGGGTGACGGAAGTGAGTACTGTCGGCCAGCACGTCGCCCTCGCGATGAAAGCGCGATTCCAGGCTAGAAATGCCGAGCAATTTTCGAATGGATTTTTCTACTATATCCAGCGTGACGCCAGTCTGTAGATGAGTCAGACGGTGATGGTGGACATGCTTGACAAACGAGGCATTGGACTCAAGATCCTGAGTGGTAATGCTGTATTCGTCCAGCGCGTACCCAAGCACATGACTCAAGCGTTTTTTCAGGCTGGCTTGGCTCCACCAGAAGACATTTTTACGATCAAATATTCTTTGTTTCTTTGATTCGGTATTCATGGGGTCCAACTGTCAACAACCGCTCGAATTTTGATCGGATAACGTCGGGCGTGGCTAGAAAAAGTCTGTACTCAAAATGTGTCATAGCCGATCAAACGAGGCGCGATATTACGGACTCTGCCTACGGATTGCCATTGTGAGGGGCTGTCGGTCACTGAGGAGGCGATTATTCCTACTCGCTCATCCGAAAACGGCAACATCAAAGTTCCATGCCGTCGGCTCAACCGTTAACATACGCGCCTCTAAAATCAAGGATCGATCGCTGCCTTTATGAATCGGCCCGCTGGCAAGCTAATTACCTCGTCGATTCAGCGTAGTGGTACAGGGAGGTCACCGTTGAAAATCAAGTTCATCGCTTTAACCTTCCTCTCTCTTCATGCGTCAAGCGTATTGGCTTGGGGCATTGACGGGCATAAAACAGTCGCCCTGATCGCCGAATCCAGGCTGGATGCGGTTGCGCAAAGCGAGGTGCGACAGCTATTGGCTCTGGAAGGGGGGAGCAGTCTGGCAGACGTCGCCTCCTGGGCAGATCAGATAAAGGGCACGGAGCCGGGATTGATCAGCCACGCTGTGCGTATTCCATTTAATGCAACGGCCTTTGACCTGGAACGTGACTGCGGTCGTAAAGGCAAGTGCATTGTTTATGGAATAGAGCGATATGAAGCCATCCTTGGTCAGAAAGACGCGCCGGCAGCAGACCGATTGAGGGCACTGAAATTCGTGGTGCACTATGTAGGCGATATCCATCAGCCCTTGCACGCCATTAAGGAGACCGGTGGTGGGAAGGTCCAGCTTGGAAAGCGTGACTACACGCTTCATAAAGTATGGGACACCATTTCAGTCCGATCGCTGAAAATGCCGCCTGCCGGACTGGCGTCTTATCTTTTGGCCGGCAATCCAACTGTTTCCCAGCGTACGCCCGAGGAGTGGGCAATGGAGAGCCATGAGATTGCCAAGAACTATATCTATGGCGGCGACATACTACGCGCCGACTCGACGATGAAGATGGCTTTGCCAAAGCGTTACTTGAAGGACATCTCTCCGGTCGTCAAAACCAGACTGACTGATGCCGGACTTCGGCTGGGCAATTTACTGAACCGAGTGTTGGACGCTCCGCACACATCTATCTAGGCGTACCACTTAATCAAGGACCATTGGCTTTCCCATGAATCACCTTCCAATTGCAAAAGACGCACTCAACGCCCAGTCGCAAGCCATCAGCCAACTCGCAGCACGCCTAGATGATGAGTTTCAGCGTGCAGTGGAGCTCATACTGGGTTGCAAGGGCCGCGCGGCAGTCTGCGGCATGGGTAAATCCGGTCTGATCGGGCAGAAAATGGTCGCCACTTTTGCCTCTACGGGTACGCCGAGTCTTTTCCTGCATCCGGCTGAAGCCTTTCATGGTGATCTAGGCATGCTCAAGCCAAGTGATGTGCTGATCCTGATCTCCTACAGTGGCGAAACCGAAGAAGTCGTCAAACTGATCCCGAGCCTGAAGTCGTTCGGTAATAAAATCATCGCCATGACCGGTAACGGCCAATCCACCCTGGCCAAGCATGCCGATATCTGGCTCGACATTTCCGTAGAACGTGAGGTTTGCCCGAACAACCTGGCTCCGACGACTTCGACGCTCGCCACCATGGCCATGGGAGACGCGCTTGCTGTTGCGTTGATCGCTGCGCTCGATTTCAAGCCGATGGACTTCGCTCGCTACCACCCCGGGGGCAGTCTTGGCCGCAAGCTCCTGACGCGCGTCAGTGACGTGATGCACAGCAACATCCCTAAGGTGACTCGCAACACCTCATTCCACAACTGCCTGCTGGTTATGACATCAAGCCGCCTGGGGCTTGCCTTGGTGATGGAAGACGAAAAACTCGTCGGCATCGTCACCGATGGCGATCTACGTCGAGCCTTGCTGGACAATCCGGGGGTCGTCAATGAAAACGTCGAAACGTTCCTGACTTCAAATCCGCACACGGTGAAAGCGTCTGCACAATTGTCCGAAGCCGAGGCTTATATGCTGGATCACAAGATCCGTGCCTTGCCGGTTACGGATGACGACAGCGGTGAAGTAGTTGGGGTTGTCGAGATTTTTGACTGAAGCGAATGACACTAGCCCTGTTCACTGCGCTTACGAGGTATGGGGTTTGGATTTTAGTCGGTCAAGCAAGACCATTGAGTGTTGAACATTGTTTGAGATAACCAAACCTAATATCACAGCCATAGTGCCGCTTGATTTGGTGCATCGCCCCTTGGATATCATCTCCAAGGCGCGTCAGATGGCCAAAGCTGCAAAGCGCTCTAACGTCAAAATTATCTTTGCTCACAATGATCGTGGAATGTGGGTAGACAGGCTGTTCAGGCTCGTCATCGGCAAATGCGACGCTGCAGTCACCATCTCAAAGCGTTTCTATACGGGAAACGTGAACGCGGCACTGCTTCGTAACGAAGCATTCAAACATGTTGAAGATGAATATCTGACCCTATTGGACGTAGATATCTGGCCTGATTTCTCGCTCATAGAAAAATACAGGCTCAAGGTGGTAGCACACGAACGACCGTTTTACATGCTCCCCTGCCTCTATCTTACAAAGAAAGGCTCCAACGACCTGATTCGCGCAAAGATTGATATCAATCAGCTCACTCAACGCTTTTTTAGTTTTTCAAGAAAAGAGTTTCTACACTTGGCGAGCCCTTCGTCAGTAATGGTAATGCGTAGCAAAGACTACTCAATACTTGAGGGATTCAATGAGGCTTTCTCCGGGCATGGCTATGAAGACTTCGACTTCATGATGCGTCTGGCAGCGCTTCATGGCGACCTAGATAAAGCTCCTGACATGCTGGTCGATAGAACTGCAAGATCTCCGCTCTTCGCTCGCGGGTTTCGGCGGTATCTTGGTGAGAGTTGCTTTGATGCACTCTTGGAAAGAGATTTGGCGTTCCATATTTTTCATGAGCGGCCGGATGTTGAGGGCTATCAAGCAGCGAGAAAGAAAAATTACGAACTATTTGTCTCACTCCATGAAGGCAAGGTGTCAGGAAAAGTAATTGGTGATCCGACCTTGATATCAAGTTTCGCCCGCTTTTGTGCGGAAAAAAATCTTGAGGTAAGTGAATACGGAATTCTGTTTGATAACAAGCCAGGTCATGTCGATAGATTCGACACGTTTCGGCGGCGATTAAGGTTTTTATTAAATGAGTAAAGCTCGACGGTTCAAAAAACTCCGAAAATTCATCAAGGACCCTGATCTGTTTTTTTATGACATGTTTAGAAAGCGTGTCTTCAAAAAAGCAGAGAAAACAGTTCGAAAAATAGAGATCCCAATATCGTCTGCTGCTGTCGATCTTGATGTAGTGAAAAAGATAGGCTTGCAGGAGTATTTGCGCAAGACAATGGGTGCAGGGTATGGGGTGGAAGATGGTAGTAACAAAAACAGCCTGTTGATCTGGTCTGGTAATCTATATGCCTTGCTTGACGTTGTGAGTCTCTTGAAAGATTCACTGGCAATGAGTGTCACTCTCTATACATTGGGGGGCACTACAGTTCTACGTTCGGTACCGGAGAAAGGTTTGATGTCCAGGTTGTTGGGGGGGAATTGGGGGGGCGACCAGATTTTGTATTAGAACTTGGCAATAAGTCTGGGGTTTTACATGTGCTACACATTTATCAATTCGATATCGCCGATGATGGATTGGCAAACGTCCGTTCTTCCTCTGCGTTGATTAGAAAGTTCAAAGTACAAGAGCTCAGTGCGATCTACCATGGTATGCCAACCGGTTGCGGGTATACTACGCCGATAGATGCCGTTTATACATGGGTCAATCATGCAGACTCAGACTGGCAAGCTTTGTGGGCGTCAACATATCCAGCCGATGAATTCGATCCCGACAGATACACTTCGAACGATGAATTACGCTATTCATTACGCTCGCTGAACAAATATGCGCCTTGGATAAATCGAATCTTTGTTGTTTCAAACTGCAAGCAGCCTGGATGGCTGAAAGACCATCCAAAGATTATTTGGGTAAATCACGTAGAGATTTTTCCAGCAGAGACGATGCTACCAACGTTTAACTCCCATGCCATCGAGGCTTGTCTACATCGTATACCAGGGCTTTCTGAAAATTTCCTTTATCTCAATGATGATTTTTTGCTCAATCAGCCTTGTTTGCCGAAGGATTTCTTTGACGAAATCGGACGTTCCGTGACGTATCTGGAGCCTTATGGAATGGTTGATTCAAAGGCGGGCAGAGATAAGTCACTGGATTATCTTGCGGCCGCCAACAATTCCAAAGACTTGTTGAAAACTATTTTCCCTGGCTATGAGGCTCGATGCTTGCATCGCCATGTGCCTTACGCCCTGAAAAAGTCCATCCTGGAAGAGATCGAGGAGACGTTTCCGAAATCGATTGAATCAACGCGAAACGCTAAACGTCGTTCTTTAGATGACGTCAACGTCACATCGTTTTTATATCACCATTTTGCATATGTCAGCGGGCGGGCAGTTAAAGCTGACGCATCCAGTTTAATTGTTCGCCCAGGCAATGTAGAGAAAATTCTTGGGAAGGATACCTACAAGTATAAGATGCTTTGCTTTAACGATGGCGATGGCAGTGCAACGAATGGACGCTACAAGGAATATACTTCCAGATTTTTTACTCGGCGATTAAGTGAGTTGGCTGCTTGGGAGCAATAATAATCTTGTGTTTCAGGAAGATTTATCGTTCTACGGTGTAATCGTTGTTAGATCCTGAAGTTATAGAAATTGCTTCTGGAGTTCTGTCTGAAAAGGTAATTATTTTGAAAATTGCGGTTTGTGCGATTTGTAGAAATGAAGTTGATTATGTTGAAGAGTGGATTGCATATTATAAAATTTCCGGATTTGATTCGGTGTTTATCTACGATAATGTTAGTGATGACGGTACTTCAGAGCTTCTGGCGGCGCTAGATAATATCGGCGAGATAACCAGAGTGCATTGGCCTCGGCGAGAGGGAATACCTCCGCAACGGGACGCATATGGTCATTTTATCGAGAGTTTTTCAGCGGATTTTGATTATGTGCTGATTTGCGATCTTGATGAGTTTTTGGTCGTTAAAGATGGCTCGGTAAAAAAACTGTTAATAGATGCTGAACGCATGCACGGGAATGTGGGAGCTATTGCGTTTCCTTGGCTTGTTTATGGTTCCAGTGGAAATGAGTCCTCATCAACCGATTTGGTTATCGAGCGCTTTAAAAAATGTGAGAAAAAAACCTCTCCCGTTGTTAAGACAATGTTTTCGCCGAAAAACACTTATAATATGCGAACGCATATTTGTGATTTGTTATCTGGTGTTTATCTGGATAATAACTTGAGGGTAGCTGAGTGGAATCAGTTGATGCCGATCAAATTGAAGTCGTCATCTTTTGGTCGGGCGGTCATCCATCACTATTACACTAAGTCCAGGGAGGAGTGGATTCGTAGGCGGTCGTTGCCGAAAGCGGATCGGGCAAAACAAGAACTGAAAAATATAGCTGAATTCGATAAGTTTCATAGTCAAGTGTATGAGCATTCTGGCGTTGACATGCAAATTTCTACTGTGCAGCGTTGTTTGAGTGAAATTAAAGAAAAGTTATCCGTAGCTCGGGCGCGCGTTGAAAGTGCGGAGATTGAGTTGGTTGCAGTAAATAAAGACTGGATTTTTGGAGTTGTTCACGGTCTCAGTTCGGGTTCGAGGGAGAGAGTTCGAGTTACTAATAGCTGGCAGAAGGAAACCGTGGTTTTTACTAAGCCCGTAAATCATGCTAAGCATGTATTTGTAGTTAAGACAAAGTGGCGTGATTCTTTTTCAGAAGATTTTACATTGTCAGTGGTCGGAGGGCGAGCCTCTCAAGTGTTCTTCAAGGCAGACTGGCCAAGTTCAAAACAATCCATTGAGTTACTAGCTAAGCACTGTCCAGAAGCAGAGGAACACATATTTACCTTGTTTATCGATACCCTAGAAAAGGAGCCGTCTTCAGATCTCCTTCAGATGATTGGAGCTTTGAAGTTTACAAAATATAAGATTTATAAAGACTTTTGCGATGCGGTGAGTGCGCATTTGAGTTCGCCAAAAAGTGGTCACCTCAAGGCTTTTTCAGAGTCATGCGATTCAGATTTTTTGAAGAAAATTGCAGACCCGGGAAATAAAAAAAGAAAATTTATTTCAAATGCAATTCGAACCTGATTTCATATATTAGAGATTGCTCTTTGGTTGCTTTTATCACATTGCGGTGGTTCTTGTTTTTTTATTGTAAGATGCCAGTTTGTTGATTAAAATGAGCTTCGGTAATATGGATTGTTTTTCTAAGGAATATTATGATTAAGAAGTGTTTGTTTCCAGCAGCCGGTTATGGCACTCGCTTCCTCCCAGCGACCAAAGCCATGCCTAAAGAAATGCTGCCGGTGGTAAACAAGCCACTGATCCAGTACGGCGTCGAAGAAGCACTGGACGCTGGCTTGACGGAAATCTCCATCGTCACCGGTCGTGGCAAGCGCGCCCTGGAAGACCATTTCGACATCAGCTACGAGCTGGAAAACCAGATCAAGGGCACCGACAAGGAAAAGTACCTGGTCGGCATTCGCAAGCTGCTCGACAATTGCTCGTTCTCCTACACCCGCCAGACCGAAATGAAAGGCCTGGGCCACGCGATCCTGACCGGCCGTCCGCTGATCGGCGACGAACCCTTCGCCGTGGTGTTGGCAGACGACCTGTGCGTCAACCTCGAAGGCGACGGCGTACTGACCCAGATGGTCAAGCTGTACAAGCAGTTCCGCTGCTCGATCGTGGCCATCCAGGAAGTCGACCCGCAAGAGACCAACAAGTACGGCGTGATCGCCGGCGAGATGATCCGCGACGACATCTACCGTGTGCACAGCATGGTGGAAAAACCAAAACCTGAAGATGCGCCGTCGAACCTGGCCATCATCGGTCGCTACATCCTGACCCCGGACATCTTCGACCTGATCGAACAGACCGAGCCAGGCAAGGGCGGCGAAATCCAGATCACCGACGCCCTGATGAAACAGGCCCAGAACGGCTGCGTGATGGCCTACAAGTTCAAGGGCAAGCGTTTCGACTGCGGCGGCGCCGAAGGCTACATCGACGCGACCAACTTCTGTTTCGAGAACTTCTACAAGGCTGGTAAGGCGTATTGATAGCAGTTTAAGCTGCTCGTACTGAAAAGCCACCGTCAGGTGGCTTTTTATAAAAAATATCTCGTACAAATGTTGATAAAACTGCATATTCCTAACGGATGCTATGTGTGTGAGTTTTCAGATGGTTTTTAAAAAAGAAAATTTTATTTTTACTTGTGATTTGTTTTAATGATGTATCCTCTTGAATATATATTTTCTAGTTATCGTTAAATAGCGCTGCTGTGATGTATGAAGTTTGCAATTCGTTCCTAAGTCTAGTTTCTTAACTGGTAGTAGGAATTAAACTTAAATTCAGCTAGGTGTATATTGATGGAAGGTGTTGTAAATACCCCTCGTGCTTTAGGTTGGTTTGGTGATAATGCACGACCAGATTTTACTCGCGAAATACCAAAAAAAATATGGGCATACTGGAATTCCGATAGCCTTCCCGACACTGTAAATGCATGTATTGGGAGCTGGAAAGAAAAAAATCCAGATCATGAGGTTAACATTGTTACGCCGAGTAGTATTGATAGCTTCTTGGGTTTACTGCCGGAAGGTTTTTTCCGCAATACACCTCAACGGCAAGCGGACTGGGTTAGGCTTGCCCTTCTTAATAAATATGGTGGGATTTGGCTTGACGCCACCATTATAGCTTTCAAGTCTTTTGCTTATATTCATAAAACTCAAAGTATACATGGAGGTGAGTTAGTAGGTTATTTCCTGCGAGGGAAAACTACTAATGCAGCCTATCCGTTAATTGAGAATTGGTTTCTTGCAGCTCCCGCGGGGACAAAATTCATCAATGATTGGCTTAATGAATTTGAAAAGTCGATGATTCAAGGTGCGGATAATTATATAAAGTCATTGACGGAATACAATATCGATCATTTACGTCAGGGGCTTCAGCATCCTAACTATTTTTCCATGCATGTTGCCGCACAGGTTCTGATGCGGCGTTCGAACCAATATGTTCTGACTTTGATTCCTGCCGAGAATGACGCCTACAATATCCCATGTAAATTAGCTTGGGATGTTGATCGAATTGTTTCATTTATGACGCAAAATGATAATCCTACCCTTGATTGCAATATATTTAAGATGGTCGGTAGGGTTTGGAAGCCACTGAGTGAAAAAATAATCTCCGGAGCTGTCAATCCGGACTCTTTAATTGGCAAGATGATTTCTAGTTCTAAAGTTCGATGACCTGATGATGAAATCCAAATCCCGTATTATATCGGGATTTGGATGCTTTAGTTTTTCTATTTACTGCTCATATCCCCAAGGGTTATTGGTGAGCCAGCGCCATGTGTCACTCATCATTTGATCTAAGCTAAACCTTGGCTCCCATTGTAATTCGCTTTGTATTTTTGATATATCAGCCCAGGAAGCAGGAATATCCCCATCTCGTCGAGACCCAAATTTAAACGGAATAGTGCAGCCGCTAGATTTTTCAAACGCTTCTATCATTTCAAGAACAGAATATCCTTTTCCTGTCCCTAAGTTCCATATGGATACACCTGACCTATCACTCAAAGCCTCAAGTGCTTTAACATGGCCATACGCAAGATCCATAACATGGATATAGTCTCTTACACCAGTTCCATCAATTGTTGGATAATCACTACCATGCACGCATAATTCAGGTAATTGCCCGGTAGCAACTTTCCCTATATACGGAAGGAGATTGTTGGGAATTCCACTTGGGTTTTCACCAATTAGTCCGCTTGGGTGTGCGCCGATTGGGTTAAAATATCTCAACACTGCGATTTTTAGCTGCGGCGTCGCTGCAGCTAGGTCTTTTAGTATTGTCTCAGCGATATATTTAGATCGACCATATGGGTTGGTTGCTGTACCGGTCTCGTAGCATTCTCGCAACGGCATATGATGCTTTTCACCATACACCGTAGCAGAGGAGCTAAAAACCAAATTGAACACTCTCGCGGTGATCATTGCTTGACACAGGTTTAGGGTACCAGTGACATTCGTCTGATAGTAGCGCCCAGGTTGATTTGTACTTTCGGCAACCGACTTAAGTCCCGCGAAATGGAATACTGCATCAATAGAATGTTCTTTGAATGTAGTTGCTAGTAGCGCGCTGTCTAAAATGTCGCCCTGGATAACTTTTAGGGTTTTCTCTGATATTTTTTTTATTCTGTTCATCACTTTTGGCGAGCTATTGGAGAAATTATCCAATACAATTACGTTGTAACCCTTGTCAAGTAGTGAAAGTGTTACGTGCGATCCGATATACCCCGCGCCACCAGTTACTAAAATGTTCATGCTTTGTTCATCCCTTTAAGTAAAATATACATCCACGTGATGGCCGGGCTTTGATACTTACGCTCGTCGCCATTTTACTAGTTTGGTGATATTGCGGTGTATAGATGCTTCTTTCGGCTCTTGTAGTGCGGGGACAATATTCTGCTGAATTTCCTTTCTAAGTTTTTGGCTCACCTTGGTAGGAGGTGAAAGTGTTTCAAATTTTTCGAGTTCTTGCAGCGACTGTTGGAACTCTTTTAGATCATAACTTACCTTTGCTAAGTGGAGCCAAGCGTCTCTATTTGGACGAAGATCTTTTCTACTTAAAAAGCCTTTCCATGCATTTCTCGCCTCTTTAAGTTTGCCCATAGCTGTGAAAATTAAAGCAGTTTCTTGGAGTAGAGTGCGTTCGTCTGAGGCACTTGCAGCGTTGGTCAAAATATTTAGTGCTTCATCCGATTTTCCTGCTTTGCGAGATGTTTTAGCAAATTTTAAGTATTGGTCTGCTGAAAGCTTTGTATAAACGCTGGCAGTAACCCAAGCAGCATGAGCTTTTTTCCACTCTGCCTGTGCGTAAAGTATTTCTGCTTGCTCAATTGAAAATTCAGGTAGTTGGTCTATGTTCTTGATATTTTTTAGAAACCTATATGCTTCTGAAACATTCCCCAACATTCTGGATGTTTGGGCACGCAGGAACCATGTGTGATTATCCATAAGATCTACTGAGGTTTTGAGCCAGATCTCTTGGGCGTCAGCCCACATTTCAACACCAGTGGCGACGGCTGCGCGCTCTACCAATATGGCTGGATGAGCTGTGTCTTCTGCAATTTTAAGAAGAGATGCCGCTATTGATAATTTTTTCTGTTCGCGGAAAAACTTTGCTAAAAACGCGAGAATTTCGTCGCTAATGGGTACTGATTTACTCAGGATTTCATCAATGTCGAAAAGTTCATTTATTTGTACAAAATTCTTCGTTGATATTGTAATTGAAAAATGTTCTGCCTTGATTTTGTCAGAGCAATAACCTGCAGAGTTTGATATGTCTAACCATGACAACGCTTCGTCGTATTTACCCAAATTTTTCAAAGCAACAGCTTTTGAAAATGCGGCCTCGCCCCCCATAAAGTATGGGTCAATAGTTACTTGATTCCAAGCTGTTAGAGATTCTTCCCATCGCTGAGCAGCAAGCATTTTTTTTCCGTGCGAAACTGCAGCAGCCTGGGTCGATTCTGCTGAAATATTGCATTTGTCGAGTGCATTGATGGCTTCATATACACGCTTGCAGTTGTCCTGATCATGAAAGGCAAACGTCGTTCGCATTCTTGTGAGGTATTTATCAGAAGGCTGTGAGTTATTCGATAAGATATGCTCAAGCTCTTTTAGGGCTTCATTCAATGTCTCACAGACAGGTCCGAAACCATCTAGTTTATAGTCAAAGTAACCCGCTTTATAAGTGTGGTTCCCACCAAAGAACGAACTTGCGTCAAATTGAAAGTAAACAATTGCACGTTCAAGTGCTGCCATTTCAAATGCAACAGATGAATAGTCTGTTACCAATATCGAGGCGCGGGAAAAGTGATCCTGTATTGAGGTTTCGTCATTATGACCCGCAATTTCAATAAAAGATGGTACTTCAAAAGTTTCTATGTAAGGTTGTATGTAGGCGTGAGGATAGAAGACTATTTTATAGCCGTGAGTTGAATGAAGATTTTCTAGCTCTGCAGAATGTAAGAAGTTTTTCCACTGAAGTGCGAATGTTGTGTTGCTGAACTCTGGATTTAGTTCGCGCTCATTTCCTATGCCGGTAATCGCCCCCACAAGATTGCTTCGCCATGTAGGCATTACCAAGATTACTTTGGAAGCAGCAGATGCTTTTCCGATTAATTGGTCGTGACGTGGGAAGCCAGTTAGCACTACTTCTTTTTCGGTGAATTTATACGCACCATTTGCTATGAATGATGTTGTCTCTGGGTGTGTACAAGTAATAAGTAGGTCTATAGGTTTTGAGTTTAACCATGAAGATAGATCATCTTTGGTGACACCGTGTTGTAGAAATGTATACTTGTAAGTAAGTATGTCAAACACGTGCTTTCTGTCTATGCCGCCAAAAATATAATGATCTGCGTGTGACGATATCAAATGATTAGCGTTAAGTAATGCTAATTTGTGCTCGTGGCTTTCAAATGCTAGCATCGAAAAACCGGCGGCGGTCAATCTATTCCAATCAGGAGAGGTTTCACGTAAAACGAAATATGCTCTGATTTCAGGGTGGTGAGCTTGCAGGTATTTGTAAAGGTGTTCTGCGTTATCGTCAGCCTGTGTGTCTCGATCCATGAGTAGCCAGCAACCACCATATTTCATCGTGGCATCTTTAGATGCCGCTGATTTACGCAGCTCTATAAGCTCTTCCGGGAGGTTGGTCTCATTTATTTTAATATTTGAGAAGCAATTGTTAATTTCATCGACGGATACACCGTGATGATGTTGTTTACCCTTTAATGAAATTCGGGTGTTAAAATTTTCGACGGTTATAGTTAGTTTTTTGGAGTCTTCCAGTTTGAACCATATAATATGTTCGTATATAAATATATCGTCAAATAGGGTGTGATTGAGTGTTTTTACATACGTTGGTAGTACAATTTTGTTGTCAAGTTTTATAGTTTCTGTCGAGTTGTCGCTTCTTGAAAAGTATCGAACTTTTACGAGATTTTTAACTGCATCTAAAGCATCGACATAAACAATCGAGAGTTTTGGAGTGTGGTCTTTGTATAAAGAGAGCAAGCCAAGTTTATGATAGAACCAGGCGCCTGCCAGCTCAAAATTCATAATTGTTTCAATGGAAATGTGTTGCATTATTTCTGATATTAATTTTTTGTAATTCGAGACTTGATTGGCAGAGAGCACGGTTAGTTTGCTACTGTTGTTGATGAATCTTTTAAAATGCCAGCAAAGATCATAAAGAACTACTCTTTGGATGAACGGTTTGACCTCGCCGTAGAGAGCTAAACTGTTATTTATTATACCAAGGTATCCGAGTTCTAATTGAGCGCTATAGCGCCCAGGATTTAGCCATCCCGTGTCGAGGGTGGAGGTTCCATCTTCACGTTTTCTGTAAAAATATTTAGGTTTGGCTAGGTAGCTTACATGGCCATCTTTTAAGTTTAGTAGGTAATTGTTAACAAAGTTCCCATCCTCGAATCCAGGGCGTATGAGGGGGTGGAATTGTAGTTGTTGCTGTAGTATTTGAGAGCGTTTGAATAAAACGCAGTTAACATTTAAAATTATGTGCCGGCCTAGATCTTCAATTGGAAGGGTGATATCGCCTTTGCTGAATCTGAACTTTAAAGCGTGAGTGTCAGAGTATTTTAGGCTGTCTTCATAGTAAAAGATGTAGTTAGCACATATCATTTTTAGTGATGCGGCGTTTGTGCTTTCACTTAAATGTTTATCGATTAATTCGAAGTAGTCGTTGGAGATAAAGTCGTCTGGGTCAATGAAAGTAACCCACTCATGTTTCGCGTATTGAAGACCATGGTTGCGCGCAGCGCCTTGTCCTGCATTTTCTTGATATATGTATCTGATGTTTTTTGGATGGAGATTAATCCATTTTTTTATAACTTCTAGTGAGTCGTCCGTAGAGCCGTCATCTACCAATATTATTTCTATAGAGTTTTTAAAGTCTACGGTTTGATTGATTACGGATTCGAGATACTCGTCAAGATATCTTGCGACGTTATATACTGCTGAAACTATCGAGTATTTTTTTCTTGCAGTAACTTTTGCTGCTGTCACTTCTTGTTGTTCTGTTTTTTTTTCGCATTCGCTAGTTGGCATGTGGGCTCTTTGTAGATCGCGAAGTATTTTTGAACATTGTTTCATGTTTTTGCTCGTCACAATGTAATAGGGGTAGTCGGTTTAAAGTTATATCTGTCCCGATTCAGGGGGGGCTGGGTGGGGGCTAATGTTCGTAGTCTGATTAGTTGTGGCAGGAGAGTTAGGTCAGCTCATCCTGCTCGTTAATTTTAATGCAGCTTTTAATAAAAAAATGGGGCGCGTTGAGTTTACTGAGTGATTCCAGTTGCTCTTCCTAGTACCATCGTCTGCACAATAGGCCCAATGATTTTTTGCCACTCATACACAGCCGCATTGGTGACATAAATGGTGTCGTCAGGCTTAACCATGACTTGGCGAGCATAAAAAATGGCAGCAGGGTCGCGCATATCAATACGCATCACAGTTGGCTTGTTGTTGCCTTCACCCATTCTGAATACGAAAACGCCTTGAGGGTTAGCGTTCGCTTCTCTCAGTCCACCCACTGATCCCAGTGCATCGAGCAAGCTGGTGTTTTGGGACGGCAAATCTTTAAGGCCTGGTTCCTGCACAGCCCCCATCGCCACAAATCGTTGGCGCGCACGGTCCACCACTACTTCCGAATTCGGACGCAACACCATATTGTTGCCGGCCAGTACGTCTTCATAGTTAAACTCTTGAACCTGTGTGCCCGTACGTACGGTGACGTTGACCAAATGTGGTTCCATTACCGGACCACCGGCCTGGTTAATGGCGTCAAGCAGGGTCAGTGGTCCTTGCAGGGTACTAAACCGGCCAGGTGCTTTGACCGCACCGGCTACCAGTATCGAGCCCGACAGGTCCCCAACCAGTTCAACGTGGGTCTGCACGTCGGTAGTCACGCCCTTCAGCTGCTTTCGGATCATGTTCTCAACGTCGTTGAGCGTCATGCCGGCGACGAACTGGCGGCCGACGTAAGGCAGGGAGATCATGCCTTGGTCGTCGATGCGAGTCTTGAGCTGCGTGCCCCCAGCGGACAGCGGGGCGAACAGCGCCGAGCCTTCCGGTGCGTTGTCGGTGATCAACACGTTGAGGATATCACCGGCCATCAGTCGCGCCGAAGGAGCGACTGGCTTGGCAATGCTCGCCTGTACCGGACGCACTGCGCCACGCATGTACGGAGCGATGGTGTTGGCGTTGATCTCGACCAGGTTATACGGCTGGTTTTTGCTTTCGATATCGCCCTTGTAAGGGCCTGCGCCGGACAAAGTGCCGCCGCAGCCGGACAAGGTCAGGGCCGCCAGGATTAAACCCGCTACAGCGCTGTTTCGCATGCTCACGTTCAGGGGGCGAAGGGGCAGGCCAGTAATGGATTTAATCACGATGATCCTCGATCGATGCAATTAGGAAGCGGGTGATGCCGTAGAGCAGCAGCAGGGCCAGGAAGATGGTTGCCAGGTTGTAGAGGCGCTCTGGGTAGATGGCCATCTGTGGTGTGTTCGGGCTGACCACGGTGACCAGTGTGCGAATCTTCTTGCTGGCTTCAATACGGGCGTTGTCGAGTGCGGCGACCGCAGTCTTGTAGGTTTCTTCAGCGATGCCGGCGTCCAGGGTCAGTTGCTGAAAGCGCGAAGCAACGACGTTGAGCTGGGCGCCATCAGGGGCTGACACCAGCAGGCGTTTTTCCGCATTCAGCTGTTCGCGAATGGCGTCGACGCGTTGCTGTTGTTGTTTGACCTGGGGTGAGTCCGGGCGAAGCTTGTAGAGCATTTGGGTGAGCACGGCGCGCTCTTTGGAGTGCTCGCCTTCCAGAGTATCGATGATGCTGGCGCGGCCTTGGGCCGAGCTCTTACCGTCCAGTACCTTGTTGCGGTTCTGGAAACTCAGCAACTCTTCCTTGCGTTGGGTATAGCTCTTTTTTGCGCCTTCCAGTTCGCCTTGGGCGAAGCGCATCTGCTCGCGGGCGATGCTGTGGGAGACTTCGTTCACGAAGTGCTCACTTGCTTCGAGAATGACCTTGACCATTTGCTCGGCCAGTTCCGGGCTGAAAGCTTGTACTTCAACCTTGAGCAAGCCAGTGGTTTCGTCATAGTGAGCGGTGACCATGCGCTGGTAGTACTTGAGCAGGTCTTCGCGCTCAGTGTCGGTGCTCAGCCAGAAGAACGGGTCGTTGCGTTGTTTGCTGTATTGCTCGACCCAGTGCAGGCGGTCTTCCAGCAGCTGCATCATGTCCATCGACACGATGTATTCGCGCAAGTACAAGGTCTCTTCGCGGGAGGCGGGATTGGCGCCGCTGAGCAGCATGCTCAGGCCTGGCACTTGACCGGCAGGGTTGTTGCTGTCCTGGCGCACAACTACCTGCGCGGAGCTGACATAGCGGTCCACGGCAAAGAAGCTGTAGTAGACGATGGCCAGTACCATTGGAAGCACGATCAGCCCCAATGTCAGGCGCCAGCCCTTGAATTTACCCGTACTACTCATATGCACACGCATCCTTGAAATGAAACAGTCACGCCACGGTCAGGCGATCAGGTGTTGTAGGCCTTGATGCCTTCATCGACATCGTCATAGATCTGCACTGCGCCATCGCGCACCAGCAGCACGACGTCACAGAGTTTTTTGATTTCGGGCATGCTATGGGAAACGAGCACAACCTTGGATTTCTGCAGGCGCTCTTCGAACACCTCTGCACATTTGCGCTTGAACTGGGCATCACCCACCGACATCACTTCGTCGATAAGGTAATAGTCAAAGTCGAAGGCCATGCTCAGACCGAAGGCCAGGCGCGAGCGCATACCTGAGGAGTAGGTCTTGACTGGTTCGTCGATCCAGTTGCCAATTTCGGCGAAGTCTTGAACGTAGGCGACCTTCTCACGCATGGCGTCGCCCTCAGCGCCATAAACTCGGCTGACGAACTTGATGTTTTCGCGACCAGTCATGCTGCCTTGGAAACCGCCGGAAAGGCCCACGGGCCAGGAAACACTTTTGTCGGTAACGATGGTGCCGGAGTCGGGTACATCGGCACCGCCGAGCAGGCGCATCAAGGTTGATTTACCCGCGCCATTGCGGCCGATCAGGCCGATGTTCTTGCCAGCGGGAATCTTCAACGACAGGTCGCGGAAAACGTGGCGACGACCTTTGGGGGTCAGGTAAGACTTGGTGATATTTCTGAGCTCGAACACGGGAAGCCTGCAGTTAGCCGTTCTTGGTGGAGATCAAATGCAGTCGACGAACCCGATAAGTACCCAGGGAGACGAACAGCAAAACCAAAGTGAAGGCGATCACGTAGTTCACTGAAACGCCATCGACCGGAACGTAATATGGGAAGATCTCGGCGCGAATCAGCTCCAGCAGATGCAGGAACGGATTGAGCAGTAGCAGCGGCAGCATGGCGTGAGGCAGGTAAGCAGCCGGGATGAGCACGCCTGACATGAAATAGAGCGGGAAAAACATCATCCGAATAAACAGCGAGCTGCTGGGCATCGCATGAGCGATCAGCGACAACAACATGCCTAGGCTAAAGGAAAACAAAACGCCCAGCAGGATGGTCAGCATCCATTCGATGGGTGATTTGATGGACATGTCGAAACCGTACCAAGCAAAGCCAAATACCAGAATGGCGTAGACGCTTGCCGATATACTGAACTCCACGAGCACTCGGGCTATAAAAGTATCTAGGGGCTTGATCTGTTTATAGGCAAAGAGCGAGCGGTTTTCCTTTGGGCTGTTCATCAGGCGCAGGGCTGTATTGCGAAACAGCAGGAATGGTGCCAGGCCGACCAGCACGAAAACTGGGAAGTCTATACCTGCCACGGTGTTGCCACGAATTAAGGCAAAGAACATGCTGAGAACAAGCAGGTGGCTAATCGGCTCGATAAGTGTCCAGATAGCACCCATGCGGCGCTGGCCAAAACGCGAACGCGCTTCACGCAGCACCAAGGCAAAAATGACGGATTTTTTGATCTGCAGGGGAGAGCGGGGCTTGAGCATGATTTACCGCACAGCACAACAGCGCGGTAAACGCGTTGCTTGAATTCAATTTCAGAGGACTTTCTGTCCATGTGGGACAGATCGCTTCCATTCGTGGGGCGGGAGGTTAAACGCTCGGCCTGACAGGAGTCAAGCTGCATAGTTCCCTACCGATAATCGGCCGTTTTTGCCATCGGGGAGGGCTTTCTGACAGGCTTTGACCAGTCGGTCAGTATTCGGTTTGATCGACTAGTAATGGCTCAAGCGGCCGTCATCGGGTACGTGAACAAACTGAAATGCAGCAGATTCAAACCGAAGTGGGTAGCGATGGCGGCTGCCAATCCGCCGAATCGATAAGCTAGACCGTAGCCAGCACCTGCCAAGGTTGCCAACAATACCCATTCCCAACCAGCGCCCCAATGCGCTAACCCGAATAATAGAGAAGCGATCAGCAAGGCAAGATGTTCGCCGTAGGCCAGGCGTTTGAAGCGTCGACTCAAGCCACCTTGCAGGTAGCCGCGAAACAGTGCTTCTTCTACCAAAGTCACCAATAGAAGGTTGTTGTTTATCCACAGCCACGCCTGAGGCGACCATTTCGGTGCCCACTCGACAATTCCCAACAGCCATGCGCTTCCCAAAGTGACGATTGCCGTCAGGATCAGTGTCAGGGCGCCTGCCTTTAATGCTTGTGTCAGTGAGTGGCGGCCGATGATCCATGGGCATATGAGCAACAGCCAGAAGCCTATCAGCGGTTTATCCAGATTAAGGTTCATCGAGAAGGGCACGGCGTTCTCGGTGAAGCGTTCCTGGTCGATCATCCTGGCGTTGTGAAATCCCGGCCACCAATGGAGGGCCAAGGCGAGGGCAAGGAGGATGAACAGGGCGTGGCCGAGGTAGGGACCAAAGCGAAAGCGGTGTTGCCGGACGGCGTATCCAGCGAGCCCCAGCAGGATGATTGCAATGATCGCCTGGGCAGATAGGTAGCCGTAGGTGAGAGCGAGTACATAACCGGCAGAGAGCAATGTCAGGTATGGCCAGGGCAGTACGAGCATGGGGTCATCCTGATTGACTGGCGAGACTACCTTTAATGATGCATTTAGGCAGATTTACCCGTTAGCCAGCAAGAAAGGTCCTGACTTTTTTCCTTAACATGGCGTGTGTAGAACTGTGGCTGTGACTAGGTTTATAGGTGCCTGACATTCAGTTGGAAGGCGAGCTGGCGGATTATCCTGAATCAGGGAACGCACATGACTACTTGGCCCATGATTACCGTGACATTGTTGATGCTGGTACCGCTGATGGTTCTTGCTACATCGATACAAGGTTGGGTTCAACATTTCAAAATCGAAGGCGACACCGAGTACTAGTCGTGGTTTGACGAAACACTGGTCCTTTCAAGAGCGCGAACACTGAGCACAGGGATGTGGTCCACCGTAAATACGGCATCTTGTGGGTAATGCTGTTCCTTTCAGGCAGTATGGGCTGGGCAGCAAGCTCATTAAGCGTGGGTACATGCTCCTTGTGGGAACCAGTTCAGCAGTGATCTGACTTGCCGGCGAAGGCTTTCTCGATCAACAGATCAAATCTCTTTCATACGCTGAACCCATACGACAACTTTCTAAAATACCCAACCACAGCGAATTGCCCTGACTATAGGTAGGGGGATAGAGGCTATGGGTTGGGGCAGTGCAATGAATTGTTGTTTTGGGTTCAGGTATCAAGCTTTCCAGGGAGCCTGGCAGGTGCGCTTTTTCGTGTGTCACCTGAAAGAAAGTCATTGGTTGTGAGTACGCATTCGCCGGCAAGCCTGGCTCCTACGGGGGATGCGTATGGCTTCCAATCAGGCCGGTCGGCCGCCTCGCTTTTGATTGTGATTTGGCTTTTGATTTTTCTTGCCCCGTCGAGAGGCTTCGTTCCGGTTCTGCGTAGTGGGTAAACCGGCATGGATGCCGGTTTAGCCGCGCTTGGCCAAGGAGGGCCCAGCGCGGCGGGCCCACGGAGCAGGACCGGAGCGAGGGCATGCCGAGCCGCAGCGAGGCACCGAACGTCAGGGGCAAGAGCCCTTGGTTACTTAGGGCCGGGCGGCGTTCCGTTTTTCCAAGTGACTCGCTGTAAAAGCGAAACCCTAGGTGGGCGTTACCGCAGGAATGGATATGTACTCAGTCAACAAATGACAGCTTGGCTGTCAGGCCGCCTTCGCGAGCAGGCTCG
The DNA here is from genome assembly GCF_014596605.1 of Pseudomonas sp. PSB11. Lineage (NCBI taxonomy): Bacteria > Pseudomonadati > Pseudomonadota > Gammaproteobacteria > Pseudomonadales > Pseudomonadaceae > Pseudomonas > Pseudomonas sp. PSB11. The sequence continues at coordinate 541 of NZ_NOIO01000010.1, read as the reverse complement.
CTCCCACAGTTGATTGGGGAGGGTCGCGGGAGATGGGTTGGCTGTCAGGACGTCATCGCTGGCAAGCCAGCTCCTACAGTGGGTTTGGGTGTATTCGGAAGTGATGGGTTGACTGTCAGGCCGCCTTCGCGAGCAGGCCCGCTCCCACAGTTGATCGGGGAGGGTCGCGGGAGATGGATTGGCTGTCAGGACGTCATCGCTGGCAAGCCAGCTCCTACAGTGGGTTTGGGTGTATTCGGAAGTGATGGGTTGACTGTCAGGCCGCCTTCGCGAGCAAGCCCGCTCCCACAGTTGATCGGGTAGGGGCGCGGGAGATGGGGCGGCTGTCAGGCCGTCATCGCTGGCAAGCCAGCTCCTACAGTGGGTTTGGGTGTATTCGGAAGTGATGGGTTGGCTGTCAGGCCGCCTTCGCGGGCAGGCTCGCTTGTATGGTAGGACTTGAAGGGAGGAGGAGGGACAAGGCTCGATTCTGACTGTTGACGCAGTACAGACTGTGGGAGAGTTCGCCCCTCCTCCTTTCACCCAAGCGCCGATAAAGAAT